>JAZRVB010000042.1:0-23078 GCA_045598885.1 Bacteroidales bacterium | reverse complement strand
AGGAAGTTAATAACAAACTTGGCGCTTTAAGGAAGGCGATTGGGATTGCAGAGACCATCTGAAAATCCCACTCAAACAGATAATTATGAATATTGTAGTAATAGATAATTACGATTCTTTCACCTACAACCTCGTGCATCTGGTGAAAGAGCTCGGCGCGCAGGTCACCGTCTTCCGCAATGACCAGTTTGAGATGCAGGACCTCGAACCATTCGACAAGATTATGCTCTCGCCAGGCCCAGGCATCCCAAGCGAAGCAGGTAAGTTGCTCGACGTGATCAAGACCTATGCAGGCGTCAAACCTATCCTCGGCATCTGCCTGGGCGAACAGGCCATCGGCGAAGTCTTCGGCGGTACGCTGGTTAATCTCTCCGATGTCTTCCACGGTGTGCAGACCCCTGCTCATGTCGTTGATTTCAATGTCAATGGTGTGCAGCAGAGCGATTATATCTTCCGTGGCGTCACCCGTGACATCCTCGTCGGCCGCTATCATTCCTGGGTGGTCGATGCAGCCACCTTGCCAGAGTGTCTCGAGATCACCTGCATGAGCAATGAAGGCCAAGTGATGGCACTCCGCCACAAGGAACTCGACGTCCGTGGCATCCAGTTCCATCCAGAATCAGTGTTGACTCCAGAGGGTAAGAAACTGATCAAGAACTGGTTGATGCATATATAATAAAAAGTAGTAAAAAAGTAGTAATAGAGGAGTAAAAGGGTAGTAAAAGGGACAATACCTCTTTTTTACAAATCCCTTAGCTCCAGCCCGCTGTTACATTCGTCCCTTTTACTCCTTTTTTACTCCCCTTTTACTCCTCTTTTACTCCCCATTAAAACCAAAAACAATGAAAGAATATCTCTTAAAACTCATCGATGGTCAGACCCTCAGCCGTGAGGAGACTCACACCATCATGCTCAATATCACCAAAGAGCAGTATAACGTACAGCAGATCGCATCGCTCCTCATGGCCATGCAGACACGTGGCGTGACCGTGGCCGAACTCCTCGGCTTCCGCGACGGCTTGCTCGAAACAGGTAAGTACATTGACTTCGAGGATTATGACACCCTCGACATCGTAGGTACAGGTGGCGACGGCAAGAACACCTTCAACATCTCTACCTGCTCAGCCTTCGTCATTGCCGGTGCTGGCTATAAGGTCACCAAGCATGGCAACGGCGGCTCATCATCAGTCAGTGGCGCCAGCAACGTGCTCGAAGGCCATGGCGTGAAGTTCACCGACGATCGCGACAAGCTCAAGCGCTCGCTCGACGAGGCTGGCATCTGCTACTTCCACGCTCCACTCTTTGCCTACGGCATGAAGTTCGTCGGCCCTACCCGTAAGGCGATGGCTGTTCCTACCTGCTTCAACCTCCTCGGCCCATTGGTAAACCCTTGTCATCCAAAGAACTCGCTCCACGGCACTGCCAACCAGGCGCAGCTCCGTCTCTATGTCAATATGCACCAGAAGATCGGCGATAACTATGGCGTTATCACGTCTTACGATGGCTACGACGAGATCTCATTGACCTCTGGTTTCAAGATCTGCACCAACTACTTCGAGAAGGTTCTCACCCCAGTCGATCTCGGATTGAAGTACGTCAAGCAGGAGGAAATCTTCGGTGGCGAAACAGCCGCTGACGCCATGAAGATCTTCGATGCCGTCCTCGAAGGAACCTCTACCGAAGCGCAGAAGAACGTCGTCATTGCCAATGCAGCTTGTGGCCTCAGCGTCATGGATCAGAACCTCTCGATGACCGATTCTGTAGCGATGGCTCGCGAGTCACTGGAGAGTGGCAAGGCGCTCGCAACCTTCAAGAAGTTCGTCGAACTCAACTCCTAACTCCTCACTCCTAACTCCTCACTAAATGAAGGATATCCTAGAAGAAATCGTTGCCAACAAGCGCGTTGAGGTTGCCATCGCTCAGCAGACCGTGAGCCTGGAGTATCTCAAAGAGCTTACTGCGCAGAAAATCAAAGCTGACGGCCAGCTCAAACTCCGCTCGATGAAGTCCTCGCTGGCCAACAGCGAGAGCGGCATCATCGCCGAGTTCAAGCGCAAGTCGCCGAGCAAAGGCTGGATCCATGCCGACGCGAAACCCGAAGACGTTGTCCCTATCTACGCCAAAGGTGGCGCTTCGGCGCTGAGCATCCTCACCGACGAGAAATATTTTGGCGGCCAGTTGGAGTTCGTCCGTCAGATGCGTCCTCTGGTAGGAGAGACCCCGATCCTCCGCAAGGAGTTCATCATCGATCCTTACCAGCTCTTCGAGGCGCGACTCTATGGCGCTGACGCCGTCCTGCTCATCGCAGCAGATCTCGAACCTGCACTCTATGCGCAGCTTGGCCAGCAGGCGCATGACCTGGGTCTCGAGGTTTTGCTCGAAGTGCATGATCCGTCGGAGCTCTCTTACCTCCAGAGCTTTGTGCCAGATATGCTCGGCGTCAACAACCGCTCGCTCGGCACCTTCCATACCGACGTGCAGCACTCGTTTGACATTGCCGCAGCTATGCAGCAAGCCGTTGCAGACCTCCAGTTGTCCGATGACGAAAAGCCTGTATTGATCTCCGAATCAGGTATTTCGAACCCAGAAGTCGTCAAATCCTTGCGCAAGGTCGGCTTCCGCGGCTTCCTCATCGGTGAATGCTTCATGAAAGAAGCCAATCCGGGAGAAGCGTTGACACATTTTATTGAGCAGGTAACTCAATAAAACTGCATTTTTCCCGTTATAATTCAAATAGACGTCTATACTTTTTAATATCGATATTAAACCATAAAATTTTCCACCATGTTAGTTAAAGTCTGCGGTATGCGCGATGCCGAGAATATTCGCGAGGTTGAAGCCCTTGGCGTAGAGATGATTGGCCTGATTTTCTGGCCAGGATCAAAGCGTTATGTATCTGAGAAGCCTGCTTATCTGCCTGAGAAGGCTCGCCGTGTAGGTGTGTTTGTCAATGCAGAACCAGAGGAAGTTGTTGAGAAGGTCAAGGAGTATGGCCTTAGCTACATCCAGCTTCACGGTGATGAGGACTTGGCTTATGTCACTGCACTTCATAAGATCCTTGTCGAGCAGAAGGTCCGCACCCCTCGCATCGTCCGCGCCATCAGCGTCAGCTCTCGCAGCTCTGTGCTCAAGGCAATGATGTGGGACGGCTACGTCGATGGCATCCTCTTCGAGACTCCTACTAACGGTTATGGTGGTTCAGGTGAATCATTTGACTGGAGCCTTCTGAGCAGCTATCGTGGTCGCACCCCATTCTTCCTGACTGGTGGCATCGGCCCTGGCTCTCTCGAAGCTCTCAAAGAATTTGAGCACCCTATGTGGCTCGGCGTTGACCTCAACAGCCGTTTCGAAAGCGAGCCAGGTGTGAAGGATGTAGCATTGCTCAAGCCTTTCATCACCGAGCTTCGCGAAGCCATCCTGAAGGGTGACAATAAAGTATACGCATTATAATGAATAGAATCAATCAACTTTTCGCCAGCAAGCCAGAAAACCTGCTGAGCCTCTATTTCTGTGCCGGCGCTCCTACACTCGATGGGACAGCCGACGTCATCCGCACCATGCAGCAGAAGGGTATTGCCATGGTCGAGATCGGTGTCCCATTCAGCGATCCTATGGCCGATGGCCCTGTCATTCAGGAAGCTGCCACTCAGGCTTTGCGCAATGGCATGTCGCTCCGTCTCCTCTTCGAGCAGCTCAAGGACATCCGCAAGGACGTCACCATCCCGCTCATCCTCATGGGTTATATGAACCCTGTGATGCAGTTCGGCTTCGAGAAGTTCTGCCAGAAATGCGTCGAGGTAGGTATCGACGGCATGATCCTCCCAGACCTCCCATTCAAGGATTATATGGAGGACTTCAAGCCGATCGCCGACAAGTACGACCTGCGCATCATCATGCTCATCACCCCTGAGACCAGCGAGGAGCGCATCCGCTTCATCGACGACAATACCGATGGCTTCATCTACATGGTGTCATCAGCCGCCATCACCGGTGCACAGAAGGAGTTCAACGAGGCCAAGCAGGCTTATTTCAACAAGGTTCACGCCATGAACCTCAAGCACCCAACCATGATCGGCTTCGGCATCAGCAACAAGCAGACCCTCCAGTCGGCTCAGGCCAATGCCAACGGTGCCATCATCGGCTCGAAGTTCGTCCAGCTGCTTGCTGAGGCCAATGGCGACGCTCCAAAGGCGCTCGAAGAGTTGTATGCAGCACTCGAAAAGTAAAAAGATATACTGAAAATCATCGTCTTGATAAAGTACGCACCCACGATCCAATGACCGTGGGTGCGCAACTTTTATTTTATGTGTATATGTTTATTTTAGAGCTCGAATTCATACTTCGAGTCATACTTTTCATGCACCGTTACCCAGAGCTTACGGCCAGCAATGTCATAGGTACTGTTATGCTCTGTGTACCACAATCCCATCTCTGGAGTATATTCGCCAGTCTCAAGGAAGTTCTTGAAGTCCTTGAAACACTGCTGAACTTTTTCATCGGCAAGAATAGAGTCAAGAGGGGTGTTAATTGTGTAAGGCATACCCTCATAGTACTCAGACTTCCAGAAAGGCTCTGTCTCAGGGTCGTAAGCCTGTGAGAAGCGAACACGCTTCAGCAGGTTCCACATACCTTCCATTGACTCACCACCTTCAGCATAGTTGGCCATCAGGATGTCATAGCGTTCGATGCCGTCTGCGTGAGGGGTAAAGTCTGGCAGCAGGTTGACGTAGAAGTTGGTCATGATGATCTGCTCCTTGAAGACAGCCTTGTTGTCGATGAATTCAAGGACAACGGTCTTCTCTGGATCACCTATCATGAAATGGAAGTAAAATCCGCCTACTTCCTTGCTGAACACATTGTGGTTGTTGATATATTCTATAGCCTCGTCAACGTTTGCACAGTTATCCAGAAGTGCACGAATGATGAAAGCGCTGCACAGGTCAGGCTTACCAGGATTTGTTCCGGTATTAGGCTCACCAGCATCCTGGGCTGGAGCAACATTGACATTACAGAACAGGCCTGCATCATTGATGCCATCAAACATGCCCCATGGCAGTATGTTCATCTGCTCAGGTGTGATGCCGGCTTCCAGTTCCTCACCCGTCAGTTGGTTCAGTCTTCCCACACCAACCGAAGCATGACGTCCTTCCTTCGCAGTAGTATGTACCACAATTTCTGCTATTTCGCTTACAAAAAAGTCAAGGTTACGACCGTAGTAGTTACCATTGCGCACAGCCGAGCATCCGAAGTCTTGTCCGACGAGAGATGCCAGCTTGTTAGGAACTGTGTCACAATACTCATCAACGGTAATCTCATACAGATAGTCTGCAATCTTGGTCAATTCTCCACCAGCTGGTGCTTCCTGCTTTTTCTGACAACTGGTCAGCATCGCAACAGCTAAAGCGATAATCAGAAAAAATCTCTTTCTCATAACTTTATTTGTTTTTTGTTTGATAAATTTTTATTTTACGGCCACAAATATACATCTTTTTTCTATGAGTCAGCAATTATTATGTGGCAAAAGTAGCAAAATCAATGAAAAAAGCCAATTTTGCATGGTTTAGGAGACTTTTTAAGCCTTCTTGTTTTCAATCAAATCTTTATTTCATGTTTCAGGACAGATTATTCGCAAAAACTCTTATGATTATTTGGAGATACTGAGAATTGTTCGTATCTTTGTCGCGCAAAAAATAAGTATATGGATAATAAGAAAAATATCCCAACTGTTCAAGAATTAGAGGCAGAGAACCAAGAGATTGTTCTTTTCCGAACTGATGACGAACAGGTGGCTGTAGATGTGATTTTTGCGGAGGAAACTGTTTGGCTAACAATTGATCAGATGTCTAGGCTTTACGAAAAGTCTCGTTCTACGATCAACGAACATATACTAAACATATATGCAGAAGGAGAACTTTCTCCAGAAGAATCTCTAAGAAAAATCGGAATTTCCGATTTTTCTACTAAGCCGACCAATTATTACAACCTTGATGTCATTATATCAGTAGGTTATCGAGTAAAGTCCTTGCGTGGTACGAAGTTTCGTCAGTGGGCGACGAAACGCTTGAATGAGTATATTCGTAAGGGGTTCACGATGGATGATGAGCGACTAAAAGAATTGGGTGGAGGTAACTACTGGAAAGAACTTATCCAGCGTATTCGAGACATCCGAGCTTCAGAAAAGGTTTTTTACAGACAGGTACTCGACATCTATTCGACGAGTATAGATTATGATCCTCGTGCAGAAGTCTCGCAGCTTTTTTTCAGAAAGGTTCAGAACAAGATGCACTTTGCTGTGCATGGTCAAACTGCCGCCGAGGTCATTTATACTCGAGCAGATGCAGAAAAAGAGTTTATGGGGTTGACTTCATTCCGTGGTGATCGTCCGCATTTGGCAGATGCACTGATTGCAAAGAACTATCTTGACGAAAAAGAACTGAGGGCGATGGGACAGATTGTCTCGGGTTATCTTGATTTCGCAGAGCGTCAGGCTGATCGACAGATTCCTATGACAATGCAGAATTGGGCAGAACATCTTGACAGGATCTTGACAATGAGTGGTGAAAAACTGCTCGAAGGGAACGGTTCTGTCTCTCACCAGCAGGCAGAGGAAAAGGCTCGTACTGAATACAAAAAATACCAGCAAAGAACTTTAAGTTCTGTAGAGCAGGCATTCCTTGATAGTGTTTTGTTTTTGGAGCAAAAGAATATAAAATAGCACCTGCCACTGTGGCAAGTGCTTTGAAAAAAGTATGTGTTCAGAACGAAACCGTGATCTGATTAGACAATGTGAGATTGTCTCCCCATTTGGTATAGGCCGTCAGGTAGTAGGTCTTGCCTGGTTGTAGATCAAAGATATTAGCGGATATGAGATTGTCGGAGAGAGTGGCAGGATAGCGTGCGGCATCGTCGTAGGTCGCCTCTGGTGTTTCTGAAAGGAGGAATCCGTGCTCCCAAGTATCGCAGAAGTCGTGTGTCAGGAAATTGTCTACATAATAGGCTGAGGCTGAGATGCCTCCATCGATGTTGCTGGCCTGACATCGGAAGATAGAAACCAGGACTTCGGGTAATGTAAGGTCGTAACATCTTGAGTAATATGTACGTCCGCTGTAGGTGACATAGGAGCGGTAGTAATAGGTGGCTCCAGGAGTGAGATTAGAGAATACTTCTTTGAAAGTCTTTTCGTTGTCTCCGATTGGGGTTTGACCTACTTGACGGCTTTCCATGCAATTCTCTAATGTGAGATTGGATTCTGTTCCGATCAGACATCCATAGGCGCTGCCGGATGGAACACGCGTGAAGGATGGTTTTATTATCATTTGGAAAGGGTCGTAATCATAGCAATTACAGCGTTTTTCGATGGGCTCTGTCTTGAAATTTATGATACGTGAATGGATGGTCTCACACCCAGGATCACGATAACTGAACCCTGCCCAATAATATGTTTCAGGCATCAGGTTTTTCAGTTCGTAACTTATACCATAACTATATTCATTTTTCATGTCAGTAAGCAACGAACTGATGTCGATGGAGTCTCCTTTTACAAAAGGATCAGCATTCTCGATATCGGTATAATGTATCATCAGCTTGCATCCGTTCTTGAAATGATCAATGTCGAAGTTAAGTCGCATGAATGTGATCTGATCGACAAAGTTGGTCGCGAAGTTGATTTCTGAGAACTCTGCGCGCTGGTACTGATCCTTGAAGTCCTGTTCCAGATCATTAATCTCATAACAGGAAGCAAGGCTTAGCGATAATGCAGCTAATGCAAAAAAATAGAAGATTTTCATTGTTTCGTGTCCTGAGATTTTGATTATTTTGTGAGATAAATACCGAAGCCGAGATGCCCGACCCAGCTGTCGCCGAGACGTTCTGCTCCGCCTGAGATATAGAATCGGTAGAAGTTGATGAGCGCACCTGCCTCATACGTAAGACCGCTCTGGCTTTCATCGGTAACTTTATAGCGTTGACCATCATCCTTGAGCCATGAGACTTTGCGCGATCCTGCACCAGCACCGGCGTAGAGATGGATACATGAATAGCATCGGACAATAATACCGCCGACAAATGACTGGTAGGAGACCTCAGGATCGGAATAGGTAAAGACAGGATCATAGATAAATGATTCTTTGAGGAGTGGCTTGAAGGAACCGTTGTCGCCCCAGGTCTTGACGAAACTGCCGTATGCGCCCCATCGGCCGACGATGCCAAGCCTTGCACCATAACCCATATCGGCCTGGCTGGTGGGTTTGGCTGCTTCAAATCCTGCAAAGAGGGAGACAGGAAGTTCAGAGGCATGGGCCTTGAGAGTCAATGGTTCAGTGCTGTTTACATCGAAGGTTTGCTTTCGTTTGGGATTGAGGAGCCGGCCCTCTTTGAACGTGTGTTCACCTTCGGGAACGAGTATTGTGGACCCGCGCTTCACTCTGGCTTTGTCAATCTTCAGTTTCATCCAGCTATCCTCAGATTCGGTCGTGACTTCACACATCACTGGCAAAGACGGCATAGCCAGTGTGCCGCCTGCGCCTTGAGACAATGTATTCTCAGAGAGTTCTATCTCCATCACAAAGGTATTGCCCTCCTGCATATCCCATTGAGGCAAAAAGTATCCGTTGCTAATGTTGGGGCCTTCGCTCAAGAAGCCATAGTCAGGATGCATGAGGCGGAAGCGTTTAGTTTCGGTGGTGAAGTAGAGCCACAATTCGTCGCGATGTTCTGCACAAGGCTGTTCTATGCGAACCAAGGTCTGAGACCGCTTGGCATCTTTAGGAGTCTCCCTCATTTGCAAGGCCTCGACCATGATTCCTTGTACTGAAGTCTTGACTTTGACCAATGCGCAGAACTGACCATTAGTTCCAAGTACAGGATGGTAAATAGCTGTCTGATCACCACGGACATAATTGAAACTTTTGATCTTGATCTCTGCTCGTAAATACGACGTAGAGAGAAGAAAGAGGATGAGGAATATCAGTTTTTTCATAAAGTGACCAAAGTCTTTTTCAGTCGAGCGAAGGGTCATAAACGATACGGAGACCAGTGCACATATTGTCCCCCCATTCTGAATCACCGACGGCCCAGCGGTTAGAGACGCGGCAATCTGTCTGAGGTCGAAGCGGATTGCTGTTGCCACCACGTACTACATGCTTGGTGCCAGAGGCTGGTCCCATAGGATTGACGGGAGGAGAGACTGAATAATAGTCAGGGGCATACCAGTCACTGCACCACTCGGCTGCATTGCCGCTCATATCATAGAGGCCAAGCGCATTTGCTTTCTTGGTCTTTAAATGAGTGGAGCACCCGTAAGTATATGGATCATATTCGATAACGGTCGAGACGGTATTATGGTCGTCTGAACCAGCGTAGAGCCAATCTCTGTCAGCTTTGTGACCACCGCGTGCTGCATATTCCCATTCTGCTTCTGTAGGCAGACGGAAGCCTTTGAGCTGAGTCTTCTGACGGAGGATTTCAAGGACTTCCTCCGCTTCTTCATATCGTAGGCTCATGGCAGAGTAGGAGTACCCTCCATGCCAATCGCGTATCAGACAATAGGCCTCGTCGTCGATCTCTGATTCGCAGATGTAGAAAGGATGGTCGATGGAAACCTTATGTGCTGGATATTCATCCTGCTCGGCGTAAGGTATTTGGATCGGGGTAGCACCCATGGTGAAAGAGCCAGGCTCGACGCGGATGAACCGAAGGGTGTAGGGACCTCCATACCATCCGACTTGGATATCACATAGGTCGCTTCCAAAGCCGTCGAGTGTACTGACTGTAGATTCTTCGTGCAGCGTCTCGTACTCGCCATCGCCGCAGTAAGGACGGACATAATAGGTCGTATTGGGTTTCAGATTGTCGATTAGTACTGGCTTATATGGAGCAGACACTTCGTGGCGTGACCCCGGATTGTCGGTCGTGATAGGCTGGTCAGAGAAATAGAACCCGATGGGGTGTCTGTCTGTGTAAGTGCCCTCTGTGGTCAGTTGTATGTTAAGTTTGGTGCTAAATGCTTCTGCAGCATCCGCTTTGAGCATAAAACGCTTGTTCTTCAGTTCGGCCTTCTCTCCGTAGTAATAACGGTCCATATAGACTACAAAAGGTCGGATATAATAAATATGTTGTGCTACGAAGTCTTCATTGGGACACTCCAGGTGGTGTGAATATGCGTCATGATAGTCTCCCTTGGAGGCTTCACGAGCGAGCACCATTTTGACCGATGCGCCTTTGAAATCCGGGTCATAGCCTTGCTCAAAGCCTATCTTCATCATTTCTGACACGTCGTTGAAGCAAGCCACAGGATTATTATTGAGATATTCTGACTCAACAATTTTCATGCTGATAGGTTTGGTCTCGTTTTCTGACGCTTTGCCAGGGTGCATTGTGCCACCATAATCCTCAAGTTCAAAATAGGTGTAGTAGGTGGTACTTGGCATCAGGCTGTCGACTTTGATACGTAAGGTACCGCTCTTATCCGACTGAGGTGTAAAGTAGAACTTGCGGGCCAGACAATTCATCACGCTATCGCGGTTCTGCCCGATATAGAAAGCCACTCGCTTTACTCGGGTAGAATACTGATATGCGAGATTGAATACAATACGATCGGACGAACGGAGCTCATAGTTCATCGTACATTCCTCCAGCTTAAAAGTTGGGGCATACTCTTTGTCCCAGAGCTGATTAAGGTCTGTATTGTCGCCGCATGAAGTAACCACGGAGAGCAATAGGAAAACGGAAAGATAATAGAAATATATATTGCGCATCATAGTAGAGACATTACAGAATAATACCGAAATTAAGAAATGCGATGACTGGAGGCATAGAGACATACTCAGACTTGGCAGAGCCTAAGACGGATTGCACCGCTGCACCAATATAGAACTGGTCAATAGGATAGCCTACGCCAAGGTCGAGGACTAATCCTGAGAGGTTGTCAGGAGAATAGACATGACGAAGATTGTCATCGGAAGACAGCCAGTTATGCTTCTGCGTACCAAAGCCTGCTCCCAATTGCAGGTATATACGTGAAGGCATATAATACTGATAGCCGGCGACGAAAGACAGATATTCAGATTTGACATCGCTGTATGGATTGTAGAGTGCATCGACGAGGACTTCGGTAGTGAAGTCATCGCCTGAAGCAACATTAAACCATGTCTTGAGGAAGCGTCCGTAGAAGCCATGCACGCCGCCGTATGCTGCTGTGAGGCCAAGAGGGATGCCTCCCTTTGGCGAAAGACCTCCGCTCAAAGAGAGTATCAACCGGCGAGGACAATGCTGGAGCTGATATCGGATAACTAACGAAGTGTCAGATGATAACCTTACTTTTTCGATATGCCGGCGGTAATCCTTTTTGGTCAACGTCATAGTATATCGGCTGGCATTGAGCTGTGTCTCTCCAGTTGCCTGAATCCTGAGAGTATGATGTTTATCCCGCTGGTCGTGGATCGTCACATTGGCATCAGACGGTGAGACTTCCCAATGGATGTCGGCGGAATAGGGACGAAGTGTGATGGTGGTATCAATACTATTTTCAGAGAACACGATGACGCCAGAATCGGCATGACAATGCGGATGACGCATCTTGTAGTGGTATTCTTTGCCAGTTTCGATCATAAAACTGGAAGGAGTACGACCGGTGCTGACTAAGTGACCTTGGTCGTCAAAAAGTTGGAAATTAGCTTTCGCGGGGGAGGAGTTGAAGGTGACCTGATGCTGCTGCGCCAAGGCTGGCATGACTGCGGATAGCATCAGAAGCATAACGGTAAAAAGATATACTCGTGTTGATTTCATTGTAATTTGTTTGATAATGAATTTGGGAAAAGATTATCTCGGTAAATAGCGTGTGCAAAGATAATTATTATTTTTGTCAAAAGCAAATATAGTTACTTATTATTTTTGTCAAAAGCAAATATAGTTACCAAAATCGTAGTGCGAACATTGCAAAATCGTACAAATTCAACAGACGAAAGGAGTTTTTGTCCCGAAATCCCCAGAAACTTTTGGCGCTTTCTTAAGAAAACGCTATCTTTGCGCTCGCAAAACCGGGGAAAGAGACGGGTTCTCTACTCCCGACAAGGATTGCATTAGTATTAACTCATTAAAACATTTTGCTACAATGGCTACTAAGATTCGTCTCGCACGTCATGGTCACAAGGACTACGCTGTATACAGCATCGTAGTTGCAGATAGCAGAGCGCCACGTGATGGTAAGTATATTGAGAAGATCGGTACTTACAATCCAAACACCAACCCTGCTTCTATTAATCTCGATTTCAACCGCGCTCTTTACTGGGTAGAGACTGGTGCACAGCCAACTCTCACCGCAGAGAAGATCCTCTCTTACGAGGGTGTACTCCTCATGAAGCACCTCAATGGTGGTATCAAGAAGGGTGCTCTTACCGCTGAGCAGGCTCAGGCTAAGTTCGACGCTTGGAAGGCTGCTAAGAACGCTAAGGTTGCTGCTAAGGTTGCTGGTCTCGCTGAGGCTGCTGCTAAGGCTGCTAAGGAGGCTGCTAACGCTGAGGTCGCAGTTAAGAACGCTAAGGCTGAGGCTGTTGCTGCTAAGAAGGCAGAGCTCGCTGCTAAGGCTGCTGAGGAGGCTGCTGCGGCAGCTGCTGAGGCTGCAACTACAGAGGAGGCTCCAGCTGAGGCTTAATTTGTTGGATCTGAGATTCAATAAATGTACAGCGTCGGAATCTGGTTTTCTAGGTTCCGACGCCTTTTTTTCTTTATGACAAACCTATAACATTACCTTTTATAGACAATGAAACTACGACTCTTTATTCTTTCCGCGATGGCGCTGTGCTTGCTGCCGGCAAGTGCACAGAAAAAGTATGAGACGGGTAATCCGAGTGATTCGAATTATGACTATCTGAAGGATTATCGTCCGCTCAAGGAATATATTAATTATGATAAGTATCCTAACTTCAAGTTAGGCGTTGGCACTACGGTCAATGATTATCTCAATTCCAGAAGTCTTGTCGGTGGCCTTACCAATGACAACTTTACGGAGACCGTGGCAGGCAATGCCATGAAGATGTCCAGCTGCGTCAATAGCAACGGTGACATGAACTTCACTACGGTCAAGAATTATGTCAAGGCTGCCACTGAGGCAGGTCTTAATATCTATGGTCATACCCTGGCGTGGCACTCACAGCAGCCGAATGCATGGCTGCGCAGTTTGATCAAGGATAAGCCAGCGCCAAAAGACGAGAGCGCCACAGAGTCTGTATGGGTACCTGTTGTAGCCAAGGACTTTACGACCAAAGCCGGTCAGTCGATCGGCTGGTCTTCCAGCCAGACAGATTATGGCTATACCGTCACTTATTCTTCGGCTGACGGCATGAAGGTGCATACGACCAAGAAGTGTACAAACTCATGGGACGTGCAGTTCCTCGCTGTCACCGATCTTACTCTTGATGCCGGTGCTGACTACAGAGTCACAATGCGCGTAAAGGGTTCTGCTGCTGGCAATTTCCATACGAAACTGGGTGATTGGAGTGACGGCGTAACCGCAGAATTGCCATTCACTACCGAATGGAAAGATGTAGTGGTCGACTACAAGGATGCCAAGGGTGGCAACTTCTATATGCTGCAGTGTGGCGATTTCGTCGGCGATATCTATGTCAAGAGCATCACCATCGAGAAAGAAGAGAGAGCTCGCACGATCACTGAGGAGCGCCGCTGCATCGTAGTCAAGGCTACAAAGAAAGAGAGCGAAGCCTGGGATAACCAGTTCTGGGTTGTCACTGGCGATTTCGCCGAGGGTGCCAGCTATGTGTTCACGGCCGATATTCGTGCCGATCAGGCAGCCTCTGCCTCTACGCAGATCCATACCGATCCAGGTACTTATGTATGGTATGAGGCCATCGGAAATATCAGTTTCACTACCGAATGGAAGACCATTACCGTCAGCGGAAAGCTCTCTAGGGCTGGCAGCTCTATTGCCTTCAACCTCAACGAGCTTGCTGCTGCCAATAACTATTACTTCGACAATCTCAGCTTCAAGGTCAATGGCGTAGAGATGCTGAAGAACGGTGATCTGGAGGGTACCGATGTCTCGTCTTTCTATGCAAAGGTAGACAGAGGTGGAGCAGAAAAGGCCACGATCACAGAAAAGATCACATACACCTATACTCCAAGCCCAATCCCTCTCACACAGGATGAGAAGATCGAGATCCTCTCAGGCGCTATGGAGAAGTGGATCAAGGGTATGATGGAGGCTTGCGACGGTAAGGTCAAGGCCTGGGACGTTGTTAACGAGGCCATCTCTGGTGGCGGCAACGATGGTGAAGGCAACTACAACCTGCAGCATGCCAACGAATATGTGCCAGGTGGTACGACATGGGATGTCGGTGGCGAAAACTTCTACTGGCAGGATCACATGGGCGACCTGGCATACGTCCGCACCGCTATCCGTCTGGCTCGTAAGTATGGTCCTGAGGATATCAAGCTCTTCATCAACGACTATAACCTTGAGTCGGATTGGGATGACAATAAGAAGGTCAAGTCGCTCATCAACTGGATCAAGAAGTGGGAGGCTGACGGTGAGACCTACGTCGACGGCATTGGCACTCAGATGCATATCTCTTGCTACATGAATGAGGGTACACAGAAGAGCAAGAAGGACCATATCAAGAAGATGTTCGAGCTGATGGCCGCTACTGGCAAGTACGTTCGTGTCAGCGAGTTTGATATGGGTATGGTCGATGCTTCAGGCAAGGATGTCCCTACTGGCAGCATGACCGAGGAGATGCACCAGCGCATGGCCGACTACTATGAGTGGATCGTCAAGACCTATCTCGAGGTCGTTCCACCTGCTCAGCAGTGGGGTATCTGCTTCTGGTGTCCTACCGATTCTCCTGCCAACAGTGGCTGGCGTGCCAATACGCCTGTCGGTCTCTGGACGCTCGACTTCTATCGCAAGCACGCCTATGCCGGTGTCGTCAAGGGTCTCGGCGGAGAGGTTTATAGTGGCATTGACGCTGTGACCGCCGATGATGAGCTCAGCTCTGACGCTCCTGTCTATGACCTCCGTGGCAACCGCATGCAGTCAGACCTCAAGGATCTCCCTTCTGGCTTCTATATCATCGGAGGCCGAAAGATCATGAAGTAATCCGATGAAAAAAACATCTTATATAGTAAGACCACTGGCCGCATTTTGTCTGCTAGTGGTCTTATTTTTAGCTCCTACGGCCTTTGCCCAATCGTCAGAGCCATCTGCCCAATCGTCAGAGCCATCTGTCCGATCGTCAAAGCCATCTGCTCAATCTGCCTCTCCATCAGAACACATCATGTTCTACAACGTCGAGAACGCCTTCTGGCCAGACGATGACCCAGCGCGTGACGATGATGAGTTCACCCCCTCAGGTGCCCGTCACTGGTCTCGGACGCGCCTCCGCAATAAGCTCAGCCAGCTCACCCGTGTCCTCCTGGCAGCAGGTGGTGGCAGAGTCCCCATGCTCGTAGGCTTGGCCGAAGTAGAGGGCGACAGCGTCATGCACTTCTGGACCACCCGCACTCCCTTGCGCCACACTGGCATGCGGTATATTGTCACCGAGGGACCCGATGTCCGCGGCATCCAGACCGCCTTGCTCTACCATCCGTCATCCTTCCGCCTGCTCCATCATGACGCCTTCACCGTGCCAATGCCGGCCGGAGAGCGTCCTACGCGCCAGATCCTGCATGCCGCTGGCCAGCTCGTCAATTCCGACACCCTGGACGTCTTTGTCGTGCACCAGCCCAGCCGTCTGGGAGGTGTGCAGCAGACACAGGCTAAGCGCGATGCAGTACGCTCCACGCTCCTGCATGCAGCCGACAGCATTGCCGCCATGCGCCTGTCTCCACATATTATCATCATGGGCGATATGAACGAAGAGCCGCAGCAGGAGGTTCTGCCAGGTCCCTCGGCCTTTGTCAATCTGATGTATCCCATCCACAAGGCAACCCAGCACTCTCCGTCGGCCATCGGTACTCACAAGTATCAGGGACAATGGTCGCTCATCGATCATTTCATCGTCCATCCCTCGCTGCTCAGTCCCGATCCTCACGCGCGTGTCACCGTCTCTGGCGCTCGCATCTTCAGCCTCCCGTTTATGCTGACCGACGACGTTACACATCATGGACAGCGCCCCTTCCGCAGCTACTACGGCTATCGCTTTGAGGGAGGCTACTCCGACCATCTGCCTATCTTGCTCGACCTGAATATCTCTCCGCAATCTTCTTCGCCTCAGCCTCAATCTCCTTTCTGAACCCGGCAGGCTCCAGCACCTCCACGTCCGATCCCTGGCTGAGCAGGTGCAGCAGCAGGTCGCGCGTCGTGCGGCAGTAGAGCGTGAAGTCTGACGCCTCGTCACTATACACCTTCTCCTTCTGCGAGGGGTGCAGCGGCGCCGTACGCAGGTAGTCGCGTCCCACACCGTAGGCGCGGATCCTGATATTGACCGGCAGCTGTGTCCCCACGAATACGCCAAAGCTATGTTCGAAGTGCAGGCGAGGGGAGAAGTCCGGATCAGGCCTGAACGGACAGTCGCGCTTCTCGGTCAATGACACGATCCTGTCCAGCGCAAACGTCTGCAGGTATGAGCGGTGATCCTTGCGTGCCAGCAGGTACCAGCGCTGGTGGTCATGCTTCAGGCAGTAAGGCTCGATGAAGCAGCTATAAGGCTCCGAGTCATAGAACTTCTTATACTCCATCTGCAGCGCGTATCCCTCTCTGAATGCATCCACGATCAGGTCAAAATACTCGATCCCCTTCGGTGGCTGATCCAGCAGGATACGGTCTCTGACATCCTGTTGCTCTCGGGCCAGGTCGCCTATGCTGAATGACGAGATCAGCCAGTCGCTCAGCTTCGAGTCATCCTTGTCGGCCAATGAGTATTTGTTGGTCCTACGGTCGCACTCTATCCTGAGGTGCAGCAGTTCCTCCGCAGTGTTCCTATAGATCACAAACGCCTTGCGATAGAGGATGGTCTGTCCCTCGCTGTAGAACTCGCTTCTGCTCCACAGCTCACGTATCTCTTCCAGCGTGAGCGCCTTATGGCGTTGCAGCATCCTGACCAGCCAGAGGCAGATGCGCAGCTTACGGTTTTCGGTCTGATTGTTCATGTCCTGTTTTTTTTGCAGCGTGTTCTTTATGAGTGCAAAATTAGTGACAAAAGGCCATCCTGCCAATTTTCCAGCCTCCGTTTCTCCCCCTGTCACACTGGCTTGGCCTTTGCACTGCATTTTTGATTACTCAAGTTTGCAGATTGCCGCCAAATCTCCGTCCTGCAGCACTTATTGCCCGTGCTATTAGGATCCTTGCGCAGATTCTTCCTAACTTTGCCCCAAATCGCCGAGTCATGCTTGCCAACCTCCTCAAGTGGCTTATCTATCCACCCGTCCACGTCGCTCCGCAGCGCCTTCATGAGCGTTTTGCGGACCGATGGGTCGTCATCACCGGTGCCACCAGCGGCATAGGCAGGGCCTTGGCCGGACGGCTGATCAGCGCCGGAGCCAACGTCTGTCTCATCGCCAGGCGTGAGGAGATCCTGCAGCAGCTCTGTGCCGATGCACAACGCCGTGGCGTGCAGGCCATTTATTATGCGGCCGACCTGCGTGACCCCGCTGCACTCGAAGCGCTCCTGGCCGACTGTCACGCTCGTCTGCCGCGCGTCGACTACCTCTTCTGCAACGCCGGCAAGTCCATCCACCGCACGTTGGCCGATGCACAGGAGCGTCTGCATGACTATGACCGCACCATGAGCCTCAATTACCGCTCGCTGGTGGCCCTGTCGCTCTCGCTCTATCCCCTGCTGCAGCGCGCTCAGACGGGTGGCCGCATCATCTATTCCTCGTCGGTCAGCACGCTCTATCCGGCTGCTCCCGGCTGGTCGGCCTACCATGCCTCTAAGGCGGCTGCCAATGTCTGGTGCCAGACGGCCGATGCCGAGTGGGCGCGACAGGGTCTCCGCGTCAAGGTGGCCTATCTGCCCCTGGTGCATACGCCTATGTCTGACGTCAGTCCTGCCTATCACCGCCTCCCCGGCTATTCGGCCGACGAGGCTGCGAGCCTCCTCCTCCGGCTCAGCCAGAGCCACCGTAGCAGCTACCGGCCCTGGTGGGCGCATGTCACTGCACCACTGGCAGGCCTGCTGTCACCCCTCATCCGTTATCTCTATCGCCGCTTATGATCACGCTCCTTGACACCCTTCGCCTGCATGCCAGGCTTCATCCCGAGCGTGAGGTACTGATAGCCGATGACCGGCGCTATACCAGCCGTCAGCTCTACGCGCTTGCCTGTCAGCTGTCCCGTCTGCTACACCGTCAGTATGGCTTACACGCGGGTCAGGAGGTCGGCCTCCTCTGTCGCAATCACCTGATCTCCGTGCTGCTGCTGCCGGCATTGCTGCGCCTGGGCATACACCTCCGCCTGCTCAGTACCGATATGTCCGCCTCGCAGCTGGCTCCGCTGGTGCAGCATAAGTGTACGCTTCTGATCTATGACGACGACGTCCGGTCGCGCTGTCTTCCCGACTCCTTGTCCTGCCGGCAGGTTACGGCCGACGATCTGCTGGCGCAGCTGCACGGCGCTCCTCCTTCGGCCGACATCCCGTTGCCGCGCGTCCATACACACGCCAGCCTTTCTGTCTTTTCAGGCGGTTCCAGCGGCACGTACACTGAGGCAAGGCGCTCAGCCAGCGTCCTTCCGTTCCTGGCACCGTTTCTGGCGTTGGTGCGTCACGTCGGTCTCCTGAGTCGCCAGAGTGTCCTCATTGCCCTGCCGCTCTATCATGGCTTCGGGTTGTCCACGCTCATCGTCTCGCTGATCCTCGGCAAGAAAGCCTGCCTGCTCCGGCATTTCCAGGCAGAGACAGCGCTCCGCCTGATCCGTCAGGAGCAGATCGACGTCCTGCCAGTGGTCCCTGCACTCCTTTCGCGCCTCTGGCAGTCACCTCAGGCCGCAGCGTCGCTCTCGTCCGTCCGATGCATCCTCAGTGGCGGTGACCATCTGCCGCTCACGCTGGTCAGGCTCACCCAGCAGCGCTTAGGCCCGGTGCTGTTCAATCTTTATGGCACGTCCGAAGCGGGTTTCTTCGTCCTTGCCCGACCGCAGGATCTGTCGCTGTCTACCCGTGACGGCCTGTTAGGAAGGCCGATCTTCGGTGTCCGATGTGACGTCCGCTCTACGGATGCTCGTGGGGTCGGCACCCTGTGGGTCCGTTCCGCCTGGGCCATGACCAGCCGGCAGGATCAGTGGCAGAATACGGGCGATCTGGTGAGCCGCGACTCCTCCGGCTATCTCTATCACCACGGACGCGCAGACCGCATCGTGGTGTGTGGCGGCGAGAATGTCTGTCTCGACAACGTCGAGCGTGTCCTCCTCTCGCATCCGGCCATAGCCAATGCACGTGTCTATCCGGTGCCACATCCTGACTTTGGCCAGGTGCTGCATGCCACCGTCGAACTCACCGCCGCTTCTGAGCTCCTCCCGTCCGATGTCCTCCGCCAGTGGCTCACCTCACGCCTCTCCCGCGCCGAGCTACCCCACGCCATCACCTTTGCCCCCCTCGACCTCCTGTCCACCGGCAAACCCCTTTTGTCCCCCTTACACTAACGTCCCTAAAATCCCCAACATCCCCAACATCCCTAAAATCCCCCAAATCCCCAACATCCCCAATATCCCCAACATCCCCAAAATCCCTAAAATCCCTAAAATCCCCAAAATCCCTAAAATCCCAAAATATGCTCCTCTCCCTCCAAGGCAAAACCCCCGTCATTGCCCCCACCGCATTCATAGCCGAAACCGCAGCCGTCATCGGCGACGTCGTCATCGGCGAAGAGACCTCCGTCTGGTATAGCGCCGTCGTCCGTGGCGACGTCAATAAGATCCGCATCGGCGATCGCGTCAGCATCCAGGACTGCACCTGCCTGCACTGTGCAGAAGATGACGCGTGGATACAGATCGGCAATGACGTCACCGTCGGCCACAACGTCTGTCTGCATGGCTGCAAGATTGACGATAACGTGCTCATCGGCATGGGTAGTACCGTCCTCGACAACGTGCACGTCTCTTCTGGTTCCATCGTCGCTGCCGGCGCGCTCGTCCTGTCTGGCACCGAGATTGGTCCTGGCGAGCTGTGGGGAGGTGTCCCTGCCAAGCTCATCCGAAAGCTCTCTCAGGCCGATATCGATCGCATCATCACTCCCTTGCCGCACCACTATCAGTACTGGACAAAGGAGTATCTGACCGCTACAGAGCAGGATAAAAAGTAAAAAACAGGCCACTTTGACCTAAAAACGCGAAATAATCTGTCAAAAATTTGGATTATTCCGGCAGAATCCCTATCTTTGCACCCGCTTTGTTGCCGAAGTGGCTCAGTTGGTAGAGCAACGCATTCGTAATGCGTGGGTCACGGGTTCGAGTCCCGTCTTCGGCTCATATCTCTCTTCTAGAATTATTTTATTTATTAATTTGACATGGTCCGTGAGGATCGTGTCTTTTTTTATATATGTGGTGGACTCATGATGTCCATTCCTGCCAGAAGGAATGGACGGCGTGGGGTCAGGACGTCCGTTCTTACTTTCGGGAATGGACGGCATGGGGTCAGGATGTCCGTTCTTTCTCGCAATCATGGACGCCATGGGGTCATGGCGTCCACTCGTTATTTCTTGCGATGTCCATTGGATCTTCCTTCGCGATATTCGTATGCCGTGAGGTGGATCATGCGGTCGAGGAACTTGGACATGGCCTGAACGGAGGAGAATCCGCAATGGTTGGCCACCGACTCGTATGAGAGGTGCGGATCATTCAGCCGTTGCTTGACCTGCATCAGGCGCCATTGCTTGAGAACGGTCTCCAGGGGGAGGCCGGTGTGTATCTTGACGATATAGCTCAATGGCTTTCGCTTCAGGCCTAACCTCGCGGATATCTCCGTGACGGTGATGCCGGGGGAGGATCGCAGGAGGGGGAGGATGTCACAGAGGATGGGGATGTCTACGGGTTGATCGCGGGGGAGGGCGTAGAGCTCTTCGACGGTGATTCGGGTCTTCATTGCTTACTTGTTTTCTTTGCCAAAAATATACGCATACTCAACACCTGCAGGTGGGTCCATGCAAGGGCAAGCTTTCGCAGGATTAAGATCATGGTGACCACAGATCTTAGCGTGGGGGAACATCTCATGGAGGGTGATCAGTAATTCGTGAAGCGTGACTTTCTGCTCTGCCGTGCGGTTGTCTTCGTACTTCCTGTCGAGCGGTGGCTCGTCCTCACGGTGGCCGCCTTCGTAGCATACACCGATCGAGTTGGCGTTATGTCCTGCCACGTGACAGCCTTTTACTGAGAGGGGGCGACAGTAGTAGAGCGTTCCGTCACGACGGACGTAAAAATGATAGCCAGGGTACTCGCCGAAGCCACGGGCCCTGTGGCTTGCGGCGAGTTTCTCGATGGTGAAGTTCTGCGAAGGCCGCGTGTCGGAGCAGTGCAGTACGATCAATGAGATATCGCGTAGCTGACTACTCCTAACTCCTACCTTCTCACTCCTCACTGCTGATGCAAGAGGCAAGTCCGAACGCAGCCAGCACAGCAGTTCCGACCTTGATAATCGTCTGGAGGACAGTGGTCCAAAAGTTACGCTTGCAGGTCTTCTTGCACTCTTCGCAGCACTCTCCGTGCTCACTACTGGGTGTCTCGATAATCTCGTCTTTCTTACTCATAATGAATACTGTTTAGTTTAGTAATTTAGATCTGTAACAATCAGGGTGGCAGACAGAGCCTGGAAGGCTCCACAGCCCGAAGGGCGGTCTATAACCGGGGGCGAAGCCCTCGGATAGCAGATAACCCGACTACCTCATTGTCTGGAAGACAATACCTTGCATGGAGGTGCTGTCTTCCAGACAGAGAGGGGGGAGAGAGGAGGTCTCTCATCCGGCAGCACCTTCGGTGCAACCGGTTATAGACCGCCCTACGGGCTGTGGAGCCTTCCAGGCTCTATCCCCCCCCATCAGCGAGGTGACCACTCCCCCCCCATCAGCGAGGTGACCACTCCCCCCACATCAGCGAGGTGACCACTCCCCTCCCTTGTGGAGGGGTCGGGGGAGGGTCTGCTGGGTCGGGGGAGGGTCTGCTTACTCCTCCTTGCCCTGTCTCATCGCCAGACGCTGGCGCGCATCCTTGACATACTCGTTGATCACTCCGATCACACCAGCGCAGACGACGCCTTCGTCGCTCTCGGCCTTCACATTGGCCATATACTCCAGGTGCAGGCGGAAGAAGTCATAGAGCTCCTCGGTCTCTGCACGGAGCTTCTTGGTGAGCTCTGCGGTGCTGCCGGCACGCTCGCTGGCACGCTGGTTGTAGTACTCTGCGAACGCGTCGTTGGCCTGCTTGAGCGCAGCGAGGTCGTCGGTGACGCCCATGGCGGTGAGATCGTCCTCGGTGAAGCGCTCGTTCATGTCCATGAGGAAGCCCGAGAGGTGAGCGCTCTCCTCCTGATAGGCCAGCGACACGATGTCGGTGCTGTACTTGTTGAGGATGTACTTCTCAAGTGGGATCTTGTGAACGAGCAGCGGTGAGGACTTAGGCGCGTAGGTCACGGCCTGCAGCTTGAGGCGGACGATGCGATAGAGGCGATCACGCTCCTCGTCATATTCCTGCATGTCGGCGGTGTACATGCTGCCCTGCGCCTTGAGGACGATGTCCTGCTCGGCGTTGACGATGTTCTTGAACTGGATGAGCTTCTCGGCGGTGAGGCCGAGGTCGGTGGCGCCGTGATTGTCGAGCTCCAGCACGACGTTGTTGAAGAAGGCGACGTGCTCGGCGTTGCGGAGCTGGGGGAAGGAAAGGGTGGTGATGTAATGCATAAAAAGTTAAGAATTAAAAAATTAAAAAATTAAAAAATTTTAAAATTATAAAATTAAAGAATTATAGAATTCAAGTTTCGCAAGTGCGAAACTCAGAAGTTATAGAGAAGTAAAACAGAAGTTATAAGGAAGTTATAGGGACGAATGTTCTTTAATCGAAACTTCTTTCTATCTTCCAAAATTGTAGGTATTGTCCTTATAACTTCTTTTAACTTCCTTATAAATTCCCTATAACTTCTCAA
>JAZRVB010000041.1:0-4671 GCA_045598885.1 Bacteroidales bacterium | reverse complement strand
CGTGTTCGTCCTTGTCATGGGCAGGCAAAGCGCCTGAATAACCAGCTTTATGCCCTTAGAGCTAAGGTTGACGAACTGATTCTGGCTTTCATGACAGAGGGGCGCGGTCATCTGACCGTTGAGATTGTCCGTTCAATGATGTCTGGTACCTATGATCCTAAGGCTGTAATAATCGAAGAGAAGGAGGATACAGACTTCTTTGAGATTACCAGCGGAGTTCTTGAACTTGAATATAAGACAGGCAAGCTCGCTTATTCCACTTATTATAATGGAGAGCGCTACATGGAGAATTTCCGTAAGTATCTTATCCAATCAACAGGCAACTTAAAGATAGACGTACGCAAGGTAACAGAGCAGATGGTTGATGACTACATCCTTTGGCGTCTTTCGAAGGGTAATGATTCGGAAACTATCAATAAAGCATTAACACCAATTATCAAAGGTCTTAGAACTGCGGCCAACCGTAATCATATCCAATTGTCTTTTGCCAACCTCATTGAGAGTAAATATCTGCCAAAGCGTCAAGAATTATCAGAGGAAGATGTAGAGGACTCAACGGTCAATTACCTTACAGAGGAGCAGCTTAACAAGTTCATTGCACTCTATTCAAAGGTTCATTTCCCTCGTACGCGAGATTTTATGGATATGTTCCTGTTCTCATTCCATGCTTGTGGACTTCGTTTCTCAGATATCCTTACACTTCAGTGGAAGCACATTAACTTTGAGACTCGCATCCTTAGGAAACTTCTCTTTAAGGGAAACAAGCCTCATGAATTCAAACTGGACGATGTTGCCATTGAGATTCTGGAGAAGTGGAAGGATTCACCTCAGTCTGGTAAGGTTTTTGTCTTTGGGTTGTTGCCCGATGACTTCGATCTCAAGGATAAGGCTGAGCTGAACAAGCAACGGCAGAACAAGAACCGTTGCATCCGCACTTCGCTCAACGAGATAGGTCGTAAGATTGGGCTTCCTTTTAATTTAGGTATGCATACTGCGCGTCATACCTGGGCCGTGATGGCATTGGATCGTCTTCGTGATGTCGCATTGGTAAGTCACCTGCTAGCTCATTCTTCTGTGGATGTGACCACCAAAGTATACGCTAAGTTCTTGCCAGAGACTGTTAATCGAGAACTTGACAAGCTGCAGTTTGATTTCCGAGCAAGAGTTGATGAATGATAAAAAAGCAGGGTGGAGCCGCAACGCTTCACCCTGCTTTCATAAATAGACGAGCACATTACTCGCTCAACTGCACTGGCAGATCTAGACCGTCAATGCGGTAGGCTGGTACTGTGATGGCAGCGAGGAAATCATCGACATCTTTCTGGAGGTACCAGATCTTGTCGCTGTCCTCAGCCTTATGGAATCGCAGGAGGCCTTCATCGCGATAACGACGGATGCACTTCTCTCCAACCTGGAGGTATTCCATGAGGCTTTTTGTGTTGAAGAGCTTGTTCGGATCATGCTCGGTGAGCTTTCGATTCACGTCGTATAAGGCGGTGCGAATCTGAGCCATCTCCTGCTGCAAAGCCGAGAAGCTTTCTTCATCGATTGTAAAAACTTTCATAGCGAAGATATAAAAAAGGTTCGTAACTACATTATGTAAAACTCGTATTATGGTAGGGTAGAATGTGTCGGGTACATTACTTCCCTATCATCTTTTTTTCTCTGATAAGCACCCGTACGGAGTCTGTTCCGACCTCGTCGATCAACTGGTCGACTTCGAACCGGGTAGCCCTGTACACTCCGTACTCACGAAGCTCGACATCCAACCACTCCAGACGTGCCGTCTGCTCCAGATAGCGGTTCTTGTTATCGATGATCTTGTAGATGCCACATGCTATAGCAAGGGCAATTACGAATACTATCCAGAAGTGGTAGTTCATCCAGATCTTACCTACAAAAGCACTCTTGATGTATTCCCATACGCTATCGCGCCATCGCTTACGTGGAGGCGGATCTGCCGCTTGATTCTCCTCCTTGGTTGAGGCTGAAGGGACAATAGAAAGGACATTGCCCTCCTTCATCAAATTAACCAGAAGGTCTGCATTTTTTGCCGCAGATGTGTTTGCAACAGATGCCGCTGAGACTTTCGCAGAGAGGGTCTTGAAGTCATTGCCAAGGCCGGAAATTGCCGTTCCCTGCGCGCTGATCTTTGACAACAGCTCTCTTAGGAGTCTCTTTACATCCTCACACCCCGTCTCGTTGTTACCGAGCTTGGTGATGCATCGTTCGAAGATGCTCATGAGATAACTCTCATACTTCGATTTGATGTCCATAGCTTCTTTGTCCTGAGGGTCAACCTGACCTGTCAGGATCTCTCTTTGCAGGGTGATTTCAGAGCTCATTCCTCTAAGCAAAGAGTCGTTTGATGATTTCGATTCATTTTTCATCGTCTAAACTTCGTTTTATGTTTATTCTCATGTTGATTGTTCACACGCGGACGCTTCTTCTCTTCCTCGTCATCCTTGTCACGACCCCAAGGAAGATCAGACTGAGAACCGCCACCGCCACTACCGATCTCCACCGATGGAGCCAAAGGAATAGCTAGAACTTCGACTAAAGCATCCAATGTCGCATAGACGATACTATTCCCAGTTTCGGCTAAATCCGTTGCCCCATCAACAATGCTGCTGAACGTATTGGACGTAAGTTCGTAGGCAGGATTCTCTTGTCCCAGGATAGAGACACCCGATCCATTGCCCATGTCATTGCTGCGTGCAGAGCGGTCAGCTGCAGCCATGTCAGGATGTAGCAATCCGCCATCGGCATCTCGGTCAAAGGAAACATCATAGTAGTTTCGTTCAGAAGAAAGACCTCCAAGTTCCCTGTCCAGATTTCTGAAAGAGAACGAGCGGTCAAGGCTTGATCCTGCATACGATTTGCTGCCATCGCTGAAGACAATGCCCTGCACCACGTGTCTTTTGGGTGACCAGCGGAACTGCAAGGAGATGCCCACCCTGGCAAGTTCCTTCTCGAAGTCCTTCCAGGTGATTGCCTCATCCAGTGCGGCCTTCACCTTGGCATACATCTCATATCGGAACTTGTCCTTGCCCTTCAGCTGTTCAGGCTTCACCTTCCGCTTGCCATCCACGATGACCAGGCCGAACTCTTGGGCAAGAGTCTTGCATGCCTTCATGTTACGATAGCGTTCATTTCCATCACGGATCCAGTGACCATTGTTGTTGACCCTGTTCATGATGGCGTGCCAATGAATATACTCATGGTCATGGTGCTCCCAAGCTGCCATCTGGGTTTTGTCATATCCCATCAACTCCGCCCAGCGAAACAGTATGGCAACCTTCTTCTCGTACGAAATATTCTTGTCCTCCAAAGCCAAAGAAAAGGAGGCGTGGAGAAACGGTTCGCTACGTCCAGGCAACATCTTCGCCCATCGTTCAAAGCTCCTTGCCATCGCATCCGTGTTGTCCGCACGGACACCTTTCGAGAGAAGAAACTCCGGTTTGTGGTCCTTGCGAGTGATGTAGTCGATCACCGCTTTGGCCGAACTTCTTGACATCATCTTTACTATCATGACAGTAACTTATCCAGTTTAGATAATGCGCCGATACAAACCTCAAGCAGTTGACCCAGCTTCTCCCTGATCCCATCAAGGGACTTATATGTATTGGCAAGACGAGCCAGCTGATTAAGGTTGTTCGCCATGCCATCAAGGGTGCGAGCTGCTCTGATCAGTTCCGGAGGAATCGTTTGTCTGACTTCTCCATTACGAACCAGTTCTCGTATCATTTCAGGCTTGCTTTTGCCCGAATCCTTAGCCATTTCCTTCAGTAGGGAGTGGTCAGCATCGTTCATGCGGACAACGATGACATTACGCAGACGTTCCGAACGAGGTAAGATCGGACGACCGCCTTTCTTGTACTTAATCATATTATATATTGTATAATGGAGCCTAAGCTCCGGTTAGTAAAATAGGATGGGTGTTTTGGGGGTACAAGTTATGGAGCAGTGCAGCTGCGACACGGAAATTGGGACGGATAGACCCCGATTTCCGGGTTTTTGATTACAAAAACACAAACTTGCTTACCCCCAAAAACGTCCTACCCTTAATTTAAGCCTTCTGAGTCTGAGAGACCGTTTTTTCAGGTTTCTCAGAGTTCTTTCTGGACTGTTCTGACTGGAGAGATTCGCCAGAAACAGGAGTCTCAGAAGTGCCTGTTATGCTAGACGCTACCTGTATAGAGTCTGTCTCTACATGAGGAAGAGTAATCTCCAGAGGAGCCTTACCTTCTTCCTGAGGCGTGTTGTTGTAGATGCACCGAGGGTTCTTGATGCCACGCACGCTGTCAGTCTTCCAGCCATAGACACAGGCCATATCGACCAGACAAGAGAGACGGTCGCAGTAGATGCGGATAGCACCGCCTTGTTCCAAAGCGTCCATGACCTTCTTGATGTACTTTCGGTTCACGCCAAGCTCTTGTGCCAGGACACTTTGAGGAACATCAACCTGACCAGCCTTGACCGGGTAGGAGATGCCACGGCGAGTAACTATAGTGTCCATCACCTGCATTCGGTCGATCAGCTGCTTGAAGAACCAGAAGTTCGACCGTCCACTTGTTGACCCAGCCAGGCAGTCAAGGACGGCCATAGGCAAAGCGATTGTGATTTCAGAGATACCCTGAGGTGTTGTGATTGGTATGGTACAATTGTTGT
>JAZRVB010000040.1:0-30619 GCA_045598885.1 Bacteroidales bacterium | reverse complement strand
AGCAGCCCATGGGCAGTTAGCAGCGTCCTTCTCAGCAGAGATCTTGATCTCCTTACCGTCAACGATGATAGAGTTCTCAGTTGACTCTACAGTGTGCTTGCCCTCACCGAACTTGCCAGCGAAACCACCCTGAGCGGTATCGTACTTGAGGAGGTGAGCGAGCATTGCTGGAGAGGTAAGGTCGTTGATTGCAACTACCTCATAACCCTCAGCCTCAAACATCTGACGGAATGCGAGACGACCGATGCGGCCGAAACCATTAATAGCTACTTTTGTCATCTTAGTAAAATGATTTTGATTGTTTGTATAAAATAAATGGGTAAAAACTCTCAATTTTGTCTTTAGACAGCGCAAAGATAATATAAATATAAAAAAATATGCGCATAATGAGATAAAATTGTAGCAAAAAAAGTCTATTTGACGGAGGTTTGCCAAATAGACTTTACTATTTATAGACTGAAAAAGGATTATTTCTGTCTGAAAAGTATGCTCGAATCGCCATAGCTCAGGAATCTGAAGTCATGGTCGAGGGCATAGCGATAGATGCGGTGCCAGTTCTCTCCCACCAGACTGTCTCCATCGACCAAGGCGCTGACTAACAACAGCAAGGTGCTCTGTGGCATGTGGAAATTGGTGACGATGGCGTCGATGATACGATACTGGAAACCTGGAGCAATGAGAATCTGCGTAGCGGTGACCAGCGTATCCTGATGAGTATCTTCCAGATGCTTCAATATTGCCTCAAGGGCTGTCTCCAAAGGCAATGTATGCGTCTGGTCATAGGGTTCCCACTGATGCACGACCAGCTCCTCGCCCTGCAAGGATGGATTGGCATGGAGCTTCTCACCTATATAATATAAGGACTCAAGCGTGCGGACGCTGGTGGTGCCGGTAGCGATCAAAAGTGAGGAGTGAGGAGTGAGGAGTGAGGAGTTACACTTGAAGGCGAGAATATTCTCGATGACTTGCTTCGGTACGGAAATAAACTCTGTGTGCATGTCGTGGCCCTCAATAGTCTCACTCTTGACGGGTTTGAAGGTTCCTGCTCCAACATGGAGCGTGAGATATTGCAATGAGCAATCTTTCTGCTGGAGCTTATCAAGGACTTCTGGCGTGTAATGGAGGCCGGCGGTAGGGGCAGCGACGCTACCTTTGATCTTCGAGTAGACGGTCTGATAGGTCTCCTTGTCCTTTTCCTCGGTGTCGCGATTGAGATAGGGAGGGATTGGAAGCTCGCCCATCGCATCGAGCAGCTGAGCGAAAGAAATCGGCTGGCCTTCAGCGGCATCCCAGTAGAAACGGATCTTCTGGCTTGGGCCCAACTCTCCGGCGCGTTCGCAGAAGAGCGTGGTCTTTCTGCCATCTTTGAGCTCGACAGCGATGGAGAGACTTCCCTCTTTCCATTTCTTACTGTTGCCGACGAGACACGTCCATGTACATTCCTTTTCAGCAGCAAAATTCTGCTGATAGTCCTTCGGTGCCTCTGGTTCGAGACAGAAGACCTCGACGACGCCACCGGTCGGCTTACGGAAATGCAGACGGGCCTGGATGACGCGCGTATTGTTGAACACGATCATCGAACCCGCAGGAATCTGGTCAGGGAGTTCGAAGAAATGATGCTCTTCGATGCTACCCTCCCCAGCCCCATCAGCCGGGGCAGGACGCCACACCAGCAGCTTCGACTGGTCGCGCTGAGCGAGGGGATATTTGGCTATCCGCTCGTCGGGCAAAGGGTAGTCGTAGTTCTTAATTTCTATATTTCTGGGGTCTAATTTTGCCATCTTACATACTAATTTAATAAAAATACGCGTGCAAAGGTAAATAAAATTATTGTTTTGTCAAAATTTATTTTGCGAAAAGGATTAAATTTGATAACTTTGCACGCGCAAAAATAAATAAGAATATGAAAATCGGAGATAAAGTAAGATTCCTCGACGCCCAAGGTGGCGGTATCGTGAAGGGATTTGACAGCAAAGGACTCGTCCTGGTAGAAGACGAGGACGGATTCGAAATACCTACCATCCCGTCTCAATGTGTAGTGGTCAGCGAGGAGGAAGATCAGCGTCAGGCTGGTCATGCACCCGTGCATCAGGCTCCGCTGACCCGTGCACAGATGGCAGCACGCCAGGCCATGACCGAAGTGGATAAGCTGAAGGAAGAAAACCGTCAGCTCAAAGAAGAGATACATGCACTCAAAGCCGAGATGAGCGATCTGAAGCTCGCGCTGCTGCGCGCTCAGTTCGGCACCAAGGAGAATGTGAAGAAGGGTGTGGCCAACACCATCAAGAGCAATCCGCACGAGGTGCTGCGCAATGGCATCATTGAGGTGGATCTGCACATCAACGCGCTGCTTGAGACCTCGGCTGGCATGAACAACGCTGCCATGCTGGAGCATCAGCTGAGCGTCTTCCGCCAGACGATGCAGTCGTACAAGCATGCCAAGGGACAGAAGATCGTCTTCATCCACGGCAAGGGTGAGGGTGTGCTGCGCAAGGCTATCATCGATGAGCTCAAGCTCAGATACGCCAAGTGCGACTGGCAGGATGCGTCGTTCCAGCAGTATGGATTCGGCGCGACACAGGTGACGATAAAGTGAAAAGTGAAAAGTTAAAAGTTAAGAGTTAAGAGTTACGCCCCGCGAAAAAAATATGAAGAGCCAGTTATCGAAGCTCATTGAAGCCCGTAGTCAGAAGCAGATGCTGAAGGACTACTTCTTTATTACTTGCGGCATCGCACTCTATGCCATAGGATACGATGCATTTATCTTGCCAGAGAAGCTGGTACAAGGTGGCGTGGCCGGTATTTCGTCCCTGCTGTTTTACGCGATGAAGATATCGCCAGCTATCACCATCTGGGTGCTCAACATCGGACTTTTGCTGATTGCCTTCCGTGCATTAACCAAGGTCTTTGTGGTCCGCACCCTCATCGGTGTATCACTGCTTTCGTTGTTCATCGGACTTTTCCAGCAAGTATTCGCTGCTTATCCTTTGATCACCCCAGGCGAAGACAAGTTCATGCACGTGCTCATCGGAGCCATGTTAGGAGGTGCAGGTCTGGCTTTGGTCTTTACACATAATGGATCGACAGGCGGAACAGACATTATCGTAGCATTGATCAACAAGTATTCGAACATGAGTATGGGTCGTGCCATGCAGTTGGTGGATATCTGTATCATCTCAAGCTCGTACCTGTTGTTCCACTCTTTCGAGATCATTGTCTATGGTGTCGTCTACACGCTCATTACCAGCATCACGATGGACTATGTGCTCAATGGTAACCGACAGACGGTACAGTTCCTGATCATCAGCAAGCGCTACGAGATGATCGCTGACGCCATTAATCATCAGATGCACCGTGGCGTGACCATCCTCAACGGCCAGGGCTGGTATTCCAAGCAGGACGTGGAGGTCGTGATGGTGCTCTGCCGCAAGTACGAGAGCCAGTACGTCTTCAACCTCATCAAGAGCATCGATCCGAATGCCATGGTCAGCCAGCAGTTCTGCCACGGTGTATTCGGCGAGGGCTTCGATCAGATCAAGTAACCCGACAACGAATAATCACTCCATCTGATGAAAAAAATCCTTTATTATATACTATTCGGTCTATGGTGGCTGACGGGAAAACTGCCGATGTGCATCCTCTATTTCTTTTCGTCGCTCACCTACTATCTGCTCTACTATGTGGTACGATACCGTCGCACACTTGTAAGGCAGAACCTCACTGGAGCTTTCCCAGAGAAGGATGAAAAGGAGATTGAGAGTATTGAGAAAGGATTCTATCTGTATTTCTGTGACCTGATAGCCGAAGCCGTAAAGTTCTTCTCTATCTCAAAAGAAGAGATGAAGCGCCGCATGCAGCTCAAGGGACTGGAACGCATCAGTGAGTCGGTCGACAAAGGACGCTCCATCGCGCTGTTCCTCGGACATAACTGCAACTGGGAATGGGTTTCGACCTTCCCCCTCTGGATTGGCAACGATAGGATCAAGTCTCTGCAGCTCTATCATCCACTTGAGAATCCGATCATAGACAAGCTCGTCGGCCATGAGCGTGAACGTATGGGATCGACCAACATTCCGATGGCTCAGAGTATCCGACACATCACGAAATACCGCCAGAACGGTCCTGTCATCGTCGGCTTCATCTCCGATCAGGTACCTATCTGGGAGAGCCTCAACTACTGGCTACCGTTCTTCGGCAAGGATACTCCTACGATGACCGGTGCTGAGCGTATCGCCAGAAAGATGGACTTCGACTGCTATTATGTACACATGCGACGTGTACGCCGAGGCTATTATGAGGCCACATTCGAGCTGATGACCGATACGCCAAAGCAGAAACCGGAGTTCTGGCTGACCGAAGAATACTACAAGCGACTACAGGAGAATATCTGCGAGCAGCCGAGCTTCTGGCTCTGGACGCATCGACGCTGGAAGCGAACACGCAGGGGATTCATAGAGAGACTCTCTAACGAGAAACGATGGTTGGAACTCAAGAACGCCAGTTTCTTCGACAGAGAACACCCAGAAGGGAAACCTTGCCTACAATGGGCCAAAGAGCAGAAGATGGATCTGCCATATCACGAAATAGAATAACATGCAAGGCTGAAACAGCGACAGAGTCATGAAGATAGGTTTTGACGCAAAAAGGTATTATCACAATCACACCGGCTTAGGCAACTACAGCCGGACACTGGTGGGAGGATTGCAGGCGCAGTTCCCCCAGCATGACTATCAGCTGTACGACGAGAAGAGCCTCAGCCGCACCTTCAGCCTTGGCAAGAAGGCGGCAGCCGACGGTTGCGACATCTTCCACGGCCTCAGCAACGAGCTGCCGTTCGACCTGCATTACCGTCCGTCTATAGACCATCATCAGGGACAGAAGAGACCGGTGTCAGTGGTGACAATGCACGATATCTGCTGGCGGACGTTTCCTGAGATGTACCACTTCCTCGACCGTAAGATCTACGACTGGAAATATGGCTCCTCCTGCCGACGTGCAGACAAGGTCATCGCCATCTCAGAATCGACCAAGCGTGATATCATCGAGATCTATGGTGTGGATGAGAGCCGCATCGAGGTCATCTGCCAGCCAGTCGCCGAGAACTTCTATCAACCTCTGACCGACGACACAGACGAGCTGGTGATCAATGGCAGCACGCTCCCGAAAGACTATCTCCTCTATGTCGGCAGCATCAACGCCCGCAAGAACCTCATGGGCGTCCTGCAGGCTCTGACACTGATCCCCCGCGAGCAGCGTCCCGTCCTGATTGTCGTCGGCAACGGACATGAGTACCGTCGGAAGTGCGAAGAATTCATCCAGAGCAACGATCTGGAGAATGATGTCAGGATCTTAGGCAACGTCAACAGCAGTACGACGCTCCAGCAGCTCTATCGCCATGCCCGAGTAATGGCCTACCCTTCTTTCTACGAAGGCTTCGGCCTGCCTGTGGTTGAAGCGGCGCTGCAGCACACGCCAGTCATCACTTCTACCCTCAGTTCCTTGCCTGAGGCCGCAGGACCAGACGCCTGCCTCGTCAATCCGCACGACAGCGATGCGGCAGAGCAGATGGCACATTACATCGACCGTCTCTATACGGATGACAGCTATCACCACCTCATTGCAGACAAGATGGAGCAGTATGCACGAACGTCCTTTGCTCCCGAGCTACAACCCCAGAAACTCATGAAGCTGTATGAATCTCTCCTCTGACAACAAGCGCGGTCAGTTCATCCGCTTCTGTATCAACGGATGCCTCGCCGTGGCCATTCAATATGCTGTGTACTGGCTGTTGCTGCAGCTGATGGATGCAGACGGCGACGCGCAGAACATGAAAACCAATGTAGCTTACGCTGTCAGCTATTTTGTTTCGTTCTGCTGTAACTTTGTCATCACCAGCTACTGGACCTTCCATTCGCGTCCGTCCTGGAAACGCCTGGTCGGCTTCGGCAGTTCGCATCTTGTCAACTTCTTCATCCAGCTGGGATTCCTCAACCTCTATCTCTGGCTGGGCGTCCCGAAGGAATGGGCCGCCATCCTGGCCATGGGCTCGGCGGTGCCGATCAATTTCCTGATGCTTCACTTTGTCTATAAAAAAGGTAACAAATAAGAAACAATATGATAAGACTTGCAATAGTATCCCCTTGCTATAATGAGGAACTCGTTCTCGACGAGTCTGCAGCAAGACTTACGACGCTGCTCAACGAGCTCATCGAGGAGAAACTGATCCTGCCGACCAGCTTCATCCTCTATGTCAACGACGGCAGCAAGGACAAGACCTGGGAGATCATCGAGCGGCTCCACGCCTCCAACCCGTACGTCTGCGGCCTCAACCTCGCCGCCAACGTCGGACATCAGAATGCCATCATGGCCGGCATGATGCGCGCCCGTTTCATTGCCGATGCGGTAGTGACTATCGACGCAGACCTGCAGGACGACATCCAGGCCATCCGGAAGATGGTCATGCTACATGCCGAGGGCAACGACATCGTCTATGGCGTCAAGGTGAGCCGCGAGGCCGATCCCTGGCTTAAGAAGATGACCGCGCAGATGTTTTACCACATCCAGGAGAAGATGGGCGTCAAGAGCGTCTACAACCACGCAGATTTCCGTTTCATGTCGAAGCGCGCCCTCAATGCGCTGGCCGAGTACCCTGAGCGCAACCTCTACCTCCGTGGCATGATCCCGATGATCGGGTTCCGCTCAGCCACGGTCGATGACGTCCTCTCCCCTCGCCTGGCCGGTCAGTCGAAATACACACTGCAGAAGATGCTGCGCCTGGCCAGCGACGGCATCACCTCCTTCTCGACCAAGCCTATCGAGCTGATCATCACCGTGGGCCTGCTGATGATGCTCATCGCCATCGGCATGTTCTGCTACGTCATCGTCTCGCTGGTCACCAACCACTACACCGCAGGATGGGCATCGATCATGATGTCGCTGTGGTTTATCGGCAGTGTCGTCACGCTGGCCATCGGCGTAGTCGGCACCTACATCGGTAAGATCTATATTGAAGTCAAAAAGCGTCCGCTCTATAACATTGCAGACGAATTATTACAGCCAGCCGATGAAACAGAAAATAATTAAGTGGTGCTGTGACCGCAGAGTCATGTGCGGCCTCTGGGTGCTGATCGGAATGATCTCGGCACTGACCAAGATGTCTTCCACCCGTCACAACAACTATGACATCTTCCGCTATGTGTTCTACAACACCCGAGACGGGCTGTCGCTCTATGCTCCAAGTATCGACGGCGGGTTCTGGGACACCAACCACTACGGTCCTTTCTTTGCCATGATCATTGCGCCGTTCGCCGTGCTTCCTACCTGGCTGGGATTATTACTTTGGTGTACGCTCCTGGCAGCTTTCCTCTATTGGGCCGTCAAGAAATATTGCTCGTTAGTGCCACAGAAGCAAGGCGGCGTCACCGCAGCCTCGTCGAACGCCATGATGTTCGCCGTCATGCCCGTCCTTATCTGGTTCTGCGCTCACGAACTGCTTACGGCCCTGTTCATGCAGCAGTTCAATGTGGCCATTGCTGCCATCATCCTGCTGAGCTTCTATTTCGTCGAGAAAGAACGCGACGAGTACGCCACACTCTTCATCGTCATCGGCACACTGGTCAAGCTCTATGGCATCGTGGGTCTTGCCTTCTTCTTCTTCTCCAAGCATAAGACAAAGTACCTGCTCTCACTGGCAGGATGGAGTATCGTACTCTTCTGCCTGCCAATGCTTATCTCCTCAATGGACTACCAGCTGTCGCAGTACCACGAGTGGTACCTGTCGCTGAGCGAGAAGAATGAAGAGAACCTGCTTTCTCACATGCAGAACATCTCGCTGCTCGGCTTCGTCCGCAAGGTAGGCTACGGGCTGACCCATAGTGACTGGTGGATCAATCATTACAGCGACCTCTATTTGATTTTGGCAGGATTGCTGACCATGGCAGTCGGTTATTTCAGGGTCGGACAATGGAAGAACCCATGTTTCCGCCACACGGTCCTGGCCGCTGTCCTGATGTTTGTCTGCCTATTCTCTACTGGCACCGAGTCGAGCGGCTACGTCATCGCTCTGGCAGGCTGTGCCATCTGGTATTGCCTCGCACCTTGGAAGCGCACCAAGTGGGACGTGGCACTGATGGTCTTTGCCTTCGTCCTGACCTCCCTGTCGCCAAGCGATCTTTTCCCTGCCTATCTGAGAAAGGAATTTGTCCAGCCATACGCGCTGAAGGCTCTGCCAGTCATCCTGATCTGGTGCAAGGCCTGCTACGAACTTATAACAAAGAAATATGATACTACTGAGTTTTGATACCGAGGAGTTCGACGTCCCTCGAGAGCATGGTGTCGACTACGACACGCTCAAAGAAGGCATGGAAGTGTCGAAGTATGGCACTTGCCGCATTCTGGATGTCCTGAAGGAAGAAGGCGTACGTGCGACGTTCTTCTGCACGGCCAATTTTGCAGAACATGCTCCAGAAGTCATGCAGCGTATCATCAGCGAAGGTCACGAGATAGCGGCACATGGCTGTGACCACTGGCATCCGCAGGCCGATGATGTCATTCACTCCAAGCAACGTGTAGAGAAAGTGATGCATACCCTCGGATACGAGAATTTCACCGTCGAAGGCTATCGTCAGCCCCGTATGTTTCCTGTGAGCGATGAAATGATTCACACAGAGGGTTACCGCTATAACTCCTCGCTCAATCCAGCCTTCATCCCTGGCAGGTACATGCATTTGTCAGAACCCCGCACTCCATTCTGGGTATTCAAACCGCAAGGCGACGACAAAGGATTATTGCAGATCCCTGCATCCGTCACCCCTTATTTCCGTTTTCCTCTCTTCTGGCTTGCCATGCACAATCTGCCGATATGGCTATACGAATCATGGTGCAAATGGACCTGGAAGCATGACGGACAGTTCGTCACCTACTTCCACCCTTGGGAGTTCTACGAGCTGAAGGAGCATCCTGAGCTCCGCATGCCGTTCATCATCAAGAACCATTGTGGCTGCCAGCTCGTCGAACGTCTTCATTCATTGATAAAGATGTTCAAGTCGGAAGGTGCCGAATTTATTACTTACCGAGAGTTTACCGCACAATGGCAGTAAACAATCATTGTGACAGGACATTTATTGATCAGAAAATAGTATGCAGAAAATAACGGTTGTTATAAACACATACAATGCTGCGATGCACCTCAACCGAGTACTTGATTCTGTCAAGGACTTTGATGAGGTATTGCTCTGCGATATGGAGAGTACAGACAATACACTGGATATCTTCAATACTTTTGCCCAGACGGAGAATCTTCATTGTGCTTGTCGTATCATTACTTTCCCTCGCAAGAAATACAACATCGTAGAACCCGCCAGAGAGTTTGCCATCCATGAGGCAAAGTCTGAGTGGGTACTTGTCGTTGATGCTGACGAGATCGTAAGCCAGGAGCTACGTATGTATCTATATGAATTGATCGATCAAGAGAATGCCCCAGCAGGAGTCCGAATCCCAAGGAAGAACTATTTCATGGGGAGATTCATGCACTGCCACTATCCAGACTATATCCTCAGATTCTTCAAAAGAGACGCGACCCACTGGCCTCCTGTCATCCATTGCAGTCCTGAAGTCGCTGGAACGGTTGTAGACATCCCTTCAGACAGGATGGACTTAGCCTTCGAACATCTGGCCAATGATTCCGTAGGCACCATCGTACGCAAGACAGATCAGTATACAGACAATGAGCTACCCAAGAAAAGACATAAGAACTACGGCATCATCGCCTACCTTTGGCGTCCTTTCTTCCGTTTCTTCAAAGCATATATATTAAAAGGAGGATGGAGAGACGGTCGTCCGGGATTCATCAAGGCCTGTCTCGAGGCCCAGTATCAGTTTGTAATTCTCGCCAAACTGGACGAAGAAAAGCTGCTGAAACAAATAGCCGACAACCAGGCATCTGATAAAAAAAGGAACTGATTTACTCAGCTCCTTTTTTTTCTACCATCAACTTATTTCCAATCATCCTTTGCATATACGACTGGATCATTGCCTTATACCAGGTCTCATAATCCTGTCGGATGGAATCTGTCTCTGCCGTAGCAGAGCGCAGAAGATTGTCTTTCATGAACCAGTCATCACGGATGTTATAGAGGGCGGTACTCTTCTCTCCATCAAACTGAAGCAGATAATCATTCTTGATCATCTGATAGATGCCATTCGTGTAATTCACTGCCCAAGACGAGGAATCAGGAGTGGCCAGCAGATCCTTTCCAAATGCCAGGTAGGGCTCATCATAGTTCATCCACTCAAGGAGGGTTGGCATGACATCAATCTGCTGAGCGATGGCATTGCGTCGGCCACGAGGCATTTCTCCACTTGGGTCATAGAAAATTACAGGTGAACAGAATAAACCCAGATCGGTCTGATACATCTCATGGTTAGTCTGGTTTGTGTGGTCGCCAGTAATCACAAAGAGCGTATTCTCAAACCAAGGCTGCTTACGTGCATTGTCGAAAAACTCGCGCAAAGCCATATCTACATACCGGATGCACTTATGAATCTCGAGTTCTTCTTCCGGGAATTGCTCCTTATAATTATCCGGAATGTGGAATGGATGGTGACTCGTAGCCGTGAAGATGGCGCTCATGAAAGGTGTCTGTTCCTTATTGAGCTGCTTCAGCCAATAGCGTATAAACAGCTGATCCCAGATTGCCCAACGGCCGTCATAGTCACGGTCAATGTCAAACTCCGGATCTCCAGAATTGCCATATTCATCCCTTCCTAAATAGGTCGAGAACTTTGTGGAACGAGCAAAAGCGCCGAATCCCATCGAGCCATTGTCGGCTCCATGGACAAAGGAGGTCTTGTATCCTTTTTTATTAAGGCAATCGGCCAAGCCTCCTACTTCGTTCAAAGATGTACTGCTGACAAAATAAGGTTCCACAAACATCGGAATTGAACTCAAGATGGATGGCATAGCATCGATGGACTTACGGCCATTACAGAACGAATATTCAAAGGTCAAAGACTCTCCTATCAGTTCATCGAGGAATGGCGTATATCCCTTATAGGTTCCTCCTTCGAGGGTATCGTTGAAAGCTCCGATATATTCACGACTGAAACTTTCGAGAATAAAGACCACTACGTTCTTCTTGCGGAACTGCACGCTATCCCCTTCTGCATGAGGTGTATGAGCTACAATCGGAGAAAAAATACTATCCAGAGTCTCCCCATCATAATACATTGGATCGACAAAACTCTTGTGATTCGAAGATCGAATCATCGTGAAAGGAGTATTGAGCAGCATCGCAGCCTCACCAGGATGGTCGACATACTGGTTTGCATTGCTCAAAGTAATAGGACGGGTAGCTCCGGTTGCTCCACCTCGCATGGCTACAACAGTCACCCAAACCATAAACAGGAATATGATGGTATTCGGGATATAATAGCGCAGATAATCAGCACGTCCGTGCAATGAGAAACCAGAAGTACGCAGACGGTTTGGATTCGGTCGTCCTGTCCCCAGCTTTGGCATCACATAAAAGCGATGCATGCCGTATAGAATGATCAAGGCAGCAACGACAAGATACCAATGATTGACAACTTCCAGGCCAATGATACCTGCCACATTACTGTCATTCTCAAACTCATTAAAGACCGAGAAGGTGCTTCTACGGCCCGTAAAAGGATAATAGACAGAGTCTGCAAGATTGGCAATGATCGAAAGAGTCATGATGACAAGGTAGATCCATTTAACGACCTGCTGATATCGACGGCCCTCTTTAAGATGCATAGGGATAAGCATCAAAAGGAGATAGATTGCCAGGGTATAGAAGATGGCACTTGAATCGAAATACCAGCAGCCAGTAAGAACCTGTCCCATATCTAGGCGATGCAAAGGCTCGTTGAAAGTATCCCAATTCACCAGCACAAAAAGAATGCGACAAATCATATAAACGACATAGGCCATTACCAGATTACAGGCAAAGGCAAAGAAGCATGACAAATATGATTTCAGTAGTCTGTTCATTATTGCTTTATCTCAGTTTTAGTATTCAAAACATCTGCAAAGATGATTATTTTTTCTGGAATCGACAAAGATTTATTGCAAAAAAAGGTCTTTTTCACCATTTCATTTAAATTTGACCATAAAAAAGAGAGTTTTATTTGCAGATTGCAACAATTCTTATTATCTTTGCGACTCATATTTAAGGTTAGTGTCATGAAATATCTGATTATTCTGGCTGATGGTGCTGCAGACGAGCCAATCGAGGTACTGGGCAACCGTACTCCACTGCAGGCAGCAAATAAGCCGCTCATTGATAAACTGGCGCGCGAAGGCGTCAATGGTCTGCTGAAGACCGTCCCTGAAGGGTACAACCCTGGCTCAGAGATTGCACATCTCGGTCTGCTCGGCTATGATGTGGCCAAAGTGTTCGAAGGCCGCGGCTCGCTGGAAGCTGCCTCTATGCAGATCCCTATCGAGGACAACGAGGTGGCCATGCGCTGCAACATCATCTGTCTCGATGGCGATAACATCAAGAACCACTCAGCGGGTAATATCTCGACCGAAGAGGCTGACGAGCTGATCAAGGCGCTCAATGCCGCGCTCGGCACCGAGGCCATCAAATGGTTTACCGGCGTGAGCTACCGTCATCTGCTGAAGGTCAAAGGTGGCAACAAGTTTGTACACTGCACTCCTCCGCACGATCGTATCGGCCAGCCTTGGCGTCCAGAACTGCCATACGCCGAAGTCCCTGAGGCAGAAGATACAGCCGCTCTCCTTCGCGACCTGATCCTCCGCAGTCAGGAAGTGCTCAAGAACCATCCGGTCAACCTCAAGCGCATCGCAGAAGGTAAGGATCCAGCCAACAGCATCTGGCCCTGGAGTCTCGGCTACCGTCCGGCCATGCAGACCATGCAAGAGCTCTTCCCGAATCGTATCAAGACTGGCGCAGTCATCTCGGCTGTCGACCTGATCTTCGGCATCGGCGTCTATGCAGGTCTCGATAAGGTGGAAGTAGAAGGCGCAACGGGTCTTTTCGACACCAACTACGAAGGCAAGACCGCTGCCGCCATCGAGCAGCTCAAGCAGAAGGATTTCGTCTTCCTCCACATGGAGGCCACTGACGAAGCCGGTCACGATGGCGAACCAGAGCTCAAGACCAAGTGCGTAGAGTATATCAACGACCGCGTCCTCAAGACCATCCTCGACGAGATCTCTACCTGGGATGAGCCTGTCCGCATCGCTCTCCTCCCCGATCACCCGACTCCTATCAAGTATCGCACCCACACCATGACGCCAGTGCCATTCCTGATCTGGCAGTCGAAGCCATCGCAGGCAGGTGATCCTCAGGACATCGTGGCAGACCAGGTGGAGCGATATGATGAGGAAAGCGCGAAGCAAGGAGCGCTGGGATTGCTCAAGGAAGATGAATTTATAAAATTGTTCCTGGGGTAGGCCCCCATCCCCTGACCCTTCCCCCTTGCATGGGGAAGGGAGTAATTACCAAAACGATTGTTCTATTTAAAAATATTTTTATTAAAATATGACCCCAATAACATTCCACTCCCTTCCCCATGCAAGGGGGAAGGGCCAGGGGATGGGGGCTTTTCCTTATGAAATACTATTCGACCAACCGTCAGGCTCCCGAGGTAACCCTCTCAGAAGCCGTCATCAAAGGCTTGGCTCCAGACAAGGGCCTCTACATGCCTGAGCGTATCAACCCATTGCCAAAGGAGTTCTTTGACAATATCCAGGATATGACCCTGCAGGAGATCGCTTTCGAAGTGGCTAAGAACTTCTTCGGCGAAGACATTCCTGCCGATGATCTCAAGCAGATCGTCTATGACACCCTCCAGTTCGAGATTCCGCTCGTCAAGGTCAATGACAGCATCTATAGCCTCGAACTCTACCATGGTCCTACCTGCGCCTTCAAGGACGTCGGTGCGCGTTTCATGGCTCGTTTGCTCAGCTACTTCGTCAAGCAGAATCCATCACAGAAGGGTAACGTCCATGTCCTCGTAGCCACCTCTGGCGATACCGGTTCGGCTGTTGCCAACGGATTCCTCGGCGTACCGGGTATCGATGTGACCGTCCTCTATCCACAGGGCAAGGTCAGCGAGATTCAGGAGAAGCAGTTCACCACCCTCGGCCAGAATATCACGGCTCTGGAGGTCGATGGTGTATTCGATGACTGCCAGCGACTCGTCAAGGAGGCCTTCATGGATCAGGAGCTCAACGATAAGTTCTTCCTGACCTCAGCCAACTCTATCAACGTGGCTCGCTTCCTTCCACAGGCTTTCTATTATTTCTATGCTTACGCGCAGCTGAAAAAAAATTCCTCACTCCTCACTCCTCACTCCTCACTTGAAAATGTTGTCGCTTGCGTTCCTTCTGGCAACTTCGGCAACATCTGTGCAGGCATCTTCGGTGCCAAGATGGGACTTCCTATCAAGCGCTTCATTGCATCGAACAATGCTAACGACATCTTCTTCCAGTACCTTGGCTCGGGTCATTACAATCCTCGTGCCACCCAGGCAACCATCGCCAACGCTATGGACGTAGGCGATCCTTCTAACTTCGCTCGTATTGTTAATCTCTACGGCGGAGGCCAGCATAAGGCTGAGAAGATCACTCCTGAGGCCGCTCATGCAGCCATCTGTGCAGAGATCAGCGGCGCTACCTACAGCGACGAGCAGATCAAGAAGGCTATGGTCGACTGTCTTGCTGCCGACGGCTATGTCTGCGATCCTCACGGTGCCTGTGGCTATCAGGCTCTCACCGACGGACTCCAGCCAGGCGAGGTAGGCTTCTTCCTCGAGACCGCACATCCTGCTAAGTTCAAGGATACCGTCGAGCCAATCATCAACCAGCCTGTAGCCATCCCTGAGACGCTGCAGAAGTTCATGAACGGCACCAAGCAGACTCAGCCAATGACCAAAGAGTTTGCTGATTTCAAGAAGTTCCTGATGAATAATCTGTAGACCCTCCCCATCCTACCGCACCCCCTCTATCCCCCGAACAGCGGGGGCAGAAATCCCTCATAGGGAGGGGGATCTCCCCTCATTAAGAAACAATTAGTATTCTCTGTTCCAAAATTACATTAAATAATCACACCCATCCATCCTATGCCAAAAGGTAATTCCAAGCACGTAGCAGCGGGAAGCCCTCCCTACGAGGGAGGGTTGGGTGGGTCCTCAGAACTCTTCAACACCCTCACCCATTTCGTGGGACTATGTCTGGTCCCATGCATTTCTTGGGTTCTGATCTGGTTCGGATACACAAAAAACTGGGAGAATGCCTTCGGTGTGACTTTTTTCACCGTAGGCATGCTCCTTACTTATTTAGCCTCTACCCTCTATCACTGGTGGAAGCCTGGCACACCCGGCAAGCAGATCCTGCGCAAGCTCGACCATATCGCCATTTACGTACTCATCGCCTCGAGCTACACCCCTATCTGCATGCAGTTGGTCGAAGACGATCTCCTCGTGCAAGGCTGGACGAGCTTCGGCGTCATCTGGCTCCTTGCCATCTTCGGCATCTTCTATAAGATCTTCTGGTGGATCCGCTATCCGCGCCTCTCTCTCATATTATATATATTATTAGGATGGGCCATTCTCTTCATGATCCAGCCCGTCCGCGAATGCATCACCACCCTTTCGCTCATCTTCATCCTGGCCGAAGGTATCACCTACACCAGCGGTGTCTATTTCTTCATCCACGACCATGAACACCGCTACTATCACGGCATCTGGCACATCTTCGTCATCCTCGGCACCCTCTTCCATTGGGCCGCAGTCTTCGTGATGGCATGGCCTTGGGAAAATGGACTGTTCGCTTAGTCAGAATCTTATTTTTTGTTAAAATCCACACATTCCATACCCTTCCTACCCTCCAATTTATAAGAAAAAAAGATAAAAGAGTCGCAAATCAGGCATATTGAGTTGCTTTATATATTAAAAAATGTGTAAATTTGCAGCAACAAACAAATATATCACAATCATGCTTGAACGCTTCCTTACAAAAACACAGTTCTCCGACTATGAGGACTTCATGAACAACTTCCAGCTCCAGGTTCCTGAGCATTTCAACTTCGGCTACGATGTCATCGACGCATACGCCGAGGAAGAACCTGAGAAGGAGGCCATCCTCTGGACCAATGACCGTGGCGATGTAAAGCATCTTAACTATCGCGAATTCAAAGACCTCTCTGACCGTTGCGCCAGCTACCTCCTTACCTTGGGTATCGAGCGTGGCGACCGTGTCATGCTCATCCTCAAGCGCCGTATGGCGTGGTGGATCACCATGGTAGCACTTCACAAGATCGGAGCCGTAGCCATCCCTGCTACTCATCTCCTCACCGACAAGGACATCGTCTATCGCTGCCACGAGGCCGACATCAAGGCCATCGTAGCCGTAGGCGACACCAATATATTAAGAAATGTAATACGTGCACGCGCCTACTCTCCATCGCTCAAGCACTGCATCAGCATCGGTCCTGCCGTGCCACAAGGCTGGGACAACTATTGGGAGGGAATCTACTCTGCGCCTAAGTTCGTCAGCCAGAAGGGTCAGAACCACGTCTCAGACAACTTCCTGATGTACTTCACCAGCGGCACCAGCGGCGAGCCAAAGATGGTAATGCACGACTTCAGCTACCCATTGGCACACATCGTCACCGGCAAGTACTGGCACAATGTGCACGAAGGCTCACTCCACCTCACCGTGGCCGACACAGGCTGGGGCAAGGCCGTCTGGGGCAAGTTCTATGGTCAGATGATCTCTGGCGCCACGGTCTTCATCTACGACTTCGAAGGACGCTTTGAGCCAGACAAGATGCTCAAGGTCATCCAGGACTTCAAGGTCACCTCGTTCTGCGCACCTCCTACCGTCTATCGCTTCATGATCCGCGAAGACCTTTCGCAGTACGATCTCTCGGCCCTCGAATATTGCACCACCGCAGGCGAAGCATTAAACCCTAACGTCTTCCTGGAGTGGAAAGAGAAGACCGGCATCATGATCTACGAGTCATACGGCCAGACAGAGACCACGCTCGTCCTCGGCACCTACCCATACGTCGAGCCACATCCAGGATCGATGGGTGTGCCAAATCCACAGTATCGTGTCGACGTGCTCAATAGCGAAGGCGAGCGCTGTAAGCCAGGCGAGCATGGCCAGCTGGTCATCCACACCGATCAGGGCAAGCCTTACGGCCTCTTCAAGGAGTATTATCGCAATCCTTCGCTCACCGAGAAGGCTCACAGCAAGGGGATCTACTACACCGGCGATGTGGTCTATTATGACGAGGAAGGCTACTACTGGTTCGTGTCACGTGCCGATGATGTCATCAAGTCATCTGGCTACCGCATCGGTCCCTTCGAGGTAGAGTCAGCGCTCATGACCCACAACGCTGTCGTCGAGTGTGCCATCACCGGCGTACCAGACGATATCCGCGGCATGGTTGTCAAAGCCACCATCGTCCTCTCTGCAGAGTACAAGGACAAGGCTGGCGATGAGCTCGTCAAGGAGCTGCAAGATCACGTAAAGCGCGAGACGGCACCTTATAAGTATCCTCGTATCATCGAGTTCGTCGATGAGCTGCCAAAGACGATCAGCGGAAAGATCCGAAGAGTGGAAATCAGAGAGAATGACGCGAAATAAGGGCCCCCATCCCCGGCCCTTCCCCCCTTACAGCGGGGAAGGGAGTGGTTAGTTTCTCTTCTTTTACAAACCAAAGAGACAATAGAGACAAACATAGACAACAAAAAGAGCCTTCTCCAGTCATTGGGAGAAAGCTCTTTTTTTTTGAATTTTTGGTAACCACTCCCCTCCCCGCTGTAAGGGGGAGGGGTAAGGGGGTGGGGGCCTTTTGGGGCCTGCCTGGTCTTAATAATTCTCCGCCATCACCTCAAAATAGCTCTGTGGGTGGTTGCAGGTTGGACAAACCTCAGGAGCGTTGGTACCTACTACGATGTGACCACAGTTGCGGCACTCCCAAACCTTGACCTCGCTCTTAGCGAATACCTGAGCGGTCTCGATGTTCTTGAGCAGAGCGCGATAACGCTCCTCATGACGCTTCTCGATAGCAGCGACGAGACGGAACTTCTCAGCGAGCTCAGCGAAGCCCTCTTCCTCAGCGGTCTTAGCGAAACCTTCGTACATGTCAGTCCACTCATAGTTCTCACCATCAGCAGCGGCAGCGAGATTCTCTGCGGTAGTACCTACGCCATCGTGGAGCTCCTTATACCACATCTTAGCGTGCTCCTTCTCATTGTCAGCGGTGTGCTGGAAGATAGCAGCGATCTGCTCAAAACCATCCTTCTTTGCGCGCGAAGCAAAATAGGTATACTTGTTACGTGCCTGTGACTCGCCTGCGAATGCAGCCTCCAGGTTCTTCTCTGTCTGAGTACCAGAATACTTTGTTGCCATAGTGTTATTGTGTTAGTGTTAATATTAAATGTCTGCTGCAAAGATAATACAAATTCTCCAGATTTCCAAATTTTGACAAGAAAAAAATGCACGTCGACAAAATAAACGGATTCAAGAAACGTCAAAAAATTATGGAAACGACAATCCACGGATTCCAAGAATGACAATCACAAAAGAAGCATCAAATCTATACAATACACGCTTATCGCATATTGTACATTATATGATATATATTACGATTCCGAAATCGACAATTATTGACAATATGTTTTAAAGATTCAACAATTTTATGCATTAAAGAATCTAATCCTTACTTTACCCATTAACGAGCCTAAAACTATGTTATAGAACATATTTTTATAAAAAATACACCGAAATTCATGCTTTTTTTATAGTTTTATTTTGCCGCCATATAAATAATGTATATCTTTGCAGAGGAAAAAGTGATCATATTGTGTACAATAAGTAAACATCGATAACTGTCTTTAATCTCTCTATCGAATTTATCTTTTCACAACATTAATAAAACTCTCACTTCCACCAGAAGGTTTTGCAATAAAATAATTAACAAAAAATATTACCTTAATGAAACGTCAAACCCTCTCGGCAATTGCCACCCTTGGCATTGCCGCCCTCTCTATTCTGACCAGCTGTCAGGATGAAGATTTCGGATACTCATCTGAAGATGTACGCGCTGGCGTATATGACCGAAACTTTATCAAGTATTATGGAGAAATCCCAGAGAATCAGTCTTGGGATATGTCTTCGTATGGTCTCATGGCACGAATCAAGGCCGCTCGTGAGAATGCATTGACCCGTGGTACCGGTAATTTTAATTCAGGTGACTGGTGTACCGATTCTGGAGATGCACAAGGTGTTACAATTTCTTATAGTTCTGCCGATGCATTTACGGAGTCTCATGACCTTGTACAATGGGTCAAGAAGCGTCTTCAGGAAGGAGACCGACTCCAGAAGTATGGTGTTACCAGAACAAACAAGGAGGAATTTAATCAGCGTTTTAGCATGATTGCCACTGAGAAGAGTTTCCAGTTGATGCCAGTATTTCAGGGAATTGACAATACAATCTGGGATTTCCATGTTGTCATCGAATGGTTAGACGAGAATGATGAGTTACAAACCGTCGATCGTGTACTTTGGAAGAAATCTCAAGGCATGACCATGAAAGGCGAGCGTCCTAATCTTTTAGGAGAGTCTATTCAGGATTATGTTCCAGACTTCCATTCATTAGCAGATTTGAGCTCGAAAAGCTCTTCCGAATTAAGCAGTGACAAAGGTATTTCACCTAATAATGATGTACGTTATGAGACAACTCGTCTCGCAGCAGACATCAAATCACAATGGGTAACTGTGTCTGGTTACCCAGAGGGAAAGGCTGAGATAAATTTCTACCTGCATGTTCTCCAAGATAATGACAATGTCAATTCTTCAATGACCAATGGCAAGAAGTTCTACTCTGATTGCCGTGAGTACCCTACTGAAACCGCAGGCAACTTGGTCGTTCTTCCTGTGCAGGTTGATATCGTCCAGTACCAAAACCGTGAGATTGTACTCATGGGTTGCGAAACAGCCCTTTCAAGCAAGAATGGAGGCAAATCATACAATGAATCAGAAGTACATAGCGGTAATACAAAGCATGATTACGGCGATGATGACATGAATGACATCGTCTTCCTCCTCATTGGCGATGAGACTACAGGTCGTCTTCCAAAGTTGGTCAGCGAAAATGAGGTTGCAAAGCGTTACTTCTTTGAGGACCTTGGTTCTGTAGTTGACTGGGACTTCAATGACGTTGTGCTTGACATGAAGCAGATTATTTCTATTGAGAGTGGCAAAAAGATGATTACACAGACAGCTACTCTCAAGCATCGTTGTGGCACGACCCCATTCAACCTGTTTCTCCGTAAAACAGACGGCACATATACTCAGTTAAACTTCTCTAATTTGAGTAGCAACGGTCAGATTCCAGGTGTAAATGAAGGATCTGGCATGGATCAGACACAGACCATTACCGTGCAATCACGCGTAGAATATTCTGAAACGGCAGAATATCCTTGGCGTCCAGATGACAATAACGTAGCAATTAATGTTTATACTTCTGGCACTCCTTATAAAGATAAGACACCAGAAGGTGCAACAAACGATTCGGGCGATCAGGGAGTATGGTCTGCATATCAAGATCGATATCATGAGGCTGACGGAAAGCGCAACATTCCTCGTGTATTTGTTGCAGATCAAAGCGTATGGTGGACAGCTGAAGGTCAGAATTTCCCAAATATGTGGACTTATCCAAGTACAGCTATCACAACCCGCCCTGCTGGTGCTGAACCAAACGACTACTCTTCTGGTTCTCTCTATGGCATCGGTAGCGATCGTAGCTTCCGCTATCCATTTATTGAAGGCGATAAACTGATGCTTTGGAACACTCCAACTTTCTTTGATGACTGGGAGCCACTCTGGTTGTCAGAAGGCTTTATGGAAGGTGTTTCTCAAGGCTATAACACTATTAATATTGAGTTCGGCAGCAATAACAATACTCAATTTGCACTTCTTTATCGCAAAGACTATGTAGAAGTCGATGCTAAATTTGGTGGAGATAATAACTGGCGAGATATTCCAAGCAATAATTTATACACCTTCACTTTGCCAGCTTCTGGAGATGGTTCTGTAACTTGGTATTTAGCACAAAAGAATGATGGTTATAGTCCATCATTCGGTATTCAGGATTTGGATGATTATGATGGTCATAACGCAGGCAACTACCATATACAAATTAATAAGGTGTGGATGACCAAGGGCAGTACTCCTTCAGCACCAACCCCAGATGCCATTACCAATCTGAATAGTATTTCTAGCACAAACTTCAACCTCACCTTTGCACAGCTTGCACAGGCTGGTGCTACTTCAGATGATTATACTATCCGTTTCAACATTAGTAATACTTCTGGACAAGAAAGAAACGGCTGGGGTAATGGTGGCATTTATCCATACATGAGCACAAACCAAAATGCTGATGGTCGTTTGGCAGAGTGGACAGGCAAGAATGAAAATTCTTGGACTTATGAATATACCCTCAGCGAACTCAAGAAGCTTGCCGGTAGCGGTGCCGCCGGTATCCGTATCATGACATGGAATAGCTGTGACGTCACAAGTATCGAAATCGTACCACCAGCAGATAACTTAGATATTACTTTGGGTACAACCATTTCCCGCGAGCTCACCAACTTGGCTCAAAATTCCATGGTTAGTGCCGCTCAATTGTCTGATGTCGCTGTGGGTGATAAGATTAAGATCGAAATAAACAATGTATCTAATGGTGCCAAGATTCAGATCCTCAATATGGGTAGCCCATGGGGAACTATTGTTGGTCAAACAGATATTAATAATGCTACGACTTATTATGAGCTTGAAGTAACTAATGACAACATCAATAAGATTAAGGACGGCATTGACATTCAAGGAACAGGCTTTACAATTACAAAGGTAACGCTGGAAAAAGCGCCAGTGGGTACCTATGCAGTAAGCGTAGTAAAGGGCGTAAACTGTAATACTGTCAATCTATCTGCAGACAAGGATGCAGTAAATGGAAAGTATCCTGAGGGTACAAATATTACCCTTACCGCAACGGCTCCTAATGAATGGAATTACCAGTTCTTAGGTTGGTTCAAGGATGATGCCACAACGGCATCTTCAACAAATGAGACCTATGCATTTGAACTCTCTTCAACAAATGCTGGTAATTATACTGCCAAGTATGATGTAAAGAATCAAGCTTACACATTTGGTCCAGACGCTATCAACTTTGCACTCAAGACAAATGCTTATTCTGTCACCATCGCGGGAAGTGAATTCCCATCGTCTTCTGCTATCGGCAGCAAGACATACCGCATGACGCTCAACTTCTCTGGAGCAGTATCGGGTGCTACCTTGCATATCCTCAAGACGAATGGCTCATGGTCAGATCTCACAACAAATGCAGCATTGACAGTAAACAATGATGGAACTGCAACCTATGTCGTCGACATTACTTCTGCAAATATCAACAACTATACTGATGGTATTGCCGTACAGCGCAATAACAATAGTCCAAATCTGGTATTCGTAAGCGGTACAATCGAAGAGGTAGCAGTCGAAACTGGAGGAGGTGGTGAAACTGCAGCTCTTCTTTGGACGGGAACATCTTTTAGCTCAGGTTCTACTTGGCTTGAACTAAATTATTCTGGCACATTTAAATCTGGAGATAAACTTATCTTTACGTCTAACGATTTGACAAAAATCTCTTTAGCATTTGGTGACTGGGATCCTAAGATTGAAAGTGGTATCACAAAAACTTCTACAGGTTTTGAGTATGTTATATCAGACAATGTAGCTTCAGTACTAAATAACAAAAAGCAAGTTATGATATATGGTACAGAAGGTACCACTACTTTGACTGAAATTAAGTTGGTTCCTAAAGAATAAAGCAAGTGTGGGTCATAGGGACATCCCAGACCCACTAATATAAGAATCTTTCAATATCATGGTGAGCGAAATCCTTCGCTCACCATTTTTCATCCGGGGTTTTACTTCATTCATTCAGAGCAGAACTATCAGCTCGTGGCAGATGGCAGATAAAATAAGGAAGAGGAGTAAATGTACGAATCCTAAAAAATACTTCACTCCTTCACTTGTCCCTATAACTTACTGATCCTTAGAAAGAAATCGCAGTGAAGGATGAGTGAAGGATGGTGAAGGATCTTTATGCATATCTCGCATCGTTATCACGGTACCGTGGAAGACATGCGAGATTCACGGCATCGTTATCACGGTACCGTGGAAGATATGCGAGATTCACGGCATCGTTATCACGGTACCGTGGAAGATATGCGAGATTCACGGCATCGTTATCACGGTACCGTGGAAGATATGCGAGGATCATGGCATCGTTATCACGGTACCGTGGAAGATATGCGAGGATCATGGCATCGTTATCACGGTACCGTGGAAGATATGGAAGTTTTTTGGGACAAGGTTCATAGGGATAGGTCTGACCACAGCATTGTATTTTGCTTCGGTTATGAACGAAAAGACGAGGACGGACACCATATTCCTCCTCTTTTTTCGATTTATATATGTCAATTCACATTTTCTTTGACAAATATTTGGACGAATGAAAGAATTGTCGTATCTTTGCCGCGTTAACTAAAAAGAAATCTGGTATGTTACACTTACAGAAACAACATGACTTCTTCGAGTGCAACAAAACCACACTCGTAGAAGCTTACAAAAACAAATTTATTGTCATTTCAGAGGCTCTCAAAGTAACTCCTTTCGATGACAAGATGGCAGCGCTGCAATTTGGCATTGCCACCTATGGCGCGGGTCAATTCATGATTAAAGAATGTAATCCTGATACCATAAACACTGTATTTTTTATTTCTTCTTATTGCCCCGTCTAAATATGGCAGCTTTCGAGGTTCGATTTCCATACACAACCCATCGAGTTTTTTCTTCTTGTACAATCATCAATCCCACAGATACGACAAGGTCTATCCGTTGTCGTGCTTTATGGGATACAGGCGCCATGGCTTCTGGAATGACCCGAGAATTGGCAGAATCATTAGGATTATCGCCAGTTAGTACTAAAAGAGTCTCTGACTTTCATGGCACTTACAATGATAATGTTTATTGGGTCAATGTCAGCTTGTCCGATTCAATAACCTTCACTTTAGTTGAAGCGACTGAAGGCAAGATTGGAGATTGTGATTTCTTAATAGGTATGGACATCATCTCCAAGGGTGATTTCTGTCTATGTAATGAAAGAGGAGAAACCTCTCTCTCCTTCCGTACACCATCTGGGAGTAGGATTCTTTTTAATTAATCGTGACCCACTCAAGAGGGTCATAGGTCAGTCCTGACCCAGTCGGAAAAGAACAAATAATTATCCGTCAATACCATGGTGAGCGCAAAATTTCGCTCATATTGTTCTTTCCCCCGTCAAACATACGTCAATCATGTGACTTAACTATGTACATCTATAATAAATAAAAAGAATAAATAAAAATAAATTGAAATAAATAAAAAGTGAGTGTACCTTCAAAAAGAAAAAACATAAAGTTTTTTTCTTTTCGAGGCCCACCCCACTCTCTTTTTTCATACAAATAATTCTTTGATCAGTAGCTGCTGCTCCTTCTTGCGACGCGACTCCTGGAGTTTAGCATCCTGGGCAGCAATGGCAGTAATGAAGTCTCGGTCATTCTTAAAGCGAAAGCTGACGTAGGTGCGTCGCTTCAGTCCTACTTCACGCAAATGATAGACTTCGATAATCTTGCGCATCAGACGCTCATATCTGCGACGTGTACTATAGAACTCGTATTTCTCTTGTAATACAGGATCGGCCGAGAGTGTTTCGTCGAGCTCCTGCTGCGTGGTGCATCCAAACATCCGGCAGAGGATCTCTACTCTAGTCGTCATTGCAAATGGCTTTGTGCCGATCTTCGAGCAGATGCCTAGTTGCATGGCCAGCGTTGCCCACTCGTCATCGAAGAGGAAAAAGCGCCGGTTCCAGATATTGCCCATCAACTCAGAATCGATTGCCACATAAGGAGACTCTTTATATTTCTCAATGAGGCAATGCGTTTCGAGCGTATCGATGATCCTTGCAGTGAGGCTCTTATCAAGATTCAGGAAGTTGATCATCTGTAGCACATGTCCCCATCTGCGCACTTCGGCCATCAGTGCAGGATGCTCATTACAGAAGTCCAGCGCCAATGCACCATCAATCTCATAATCGAGCTTACCTCCAAGCATACCTTTATAATACGGATCATAACCGACGCTTCGGGTCAAATCGGGCCAGCACATCCTGAGCTGGCGGGACAGATTATGCTGCTCACGGTAGCCATGATAGACATACTGCATCACTGCATCCTTGTCTGCCACATTGAGCTTCATGGCCGACGAATAGATGCCGAGATAATAGAGCTGTGTCAGATTCGAAGGCTCCTTCATTGTGTCAGAATCCAACAATAGCATGCGGATTGCCTTTAAGGGAATCAGCAGAAACGGATTTTTGTCTGGTTTCAATAATGTAAATGAATGGTATTATGATGTAATCTCTTTAAGCTGTTTTTAGGAGTGATAGGATCAAATAAAATACAAAAATGAGAGATTTCGGTAAATCGTTGACAAATCGTGACTAATAAAAGTCTAAAGTATATACATCTATAATAATTAATACTCTGTAAAAAGAATCACTCAATTTCTATCTCTAAAAATCTTTTCTTTTTTCCGTGGCAAAGATAGGTATAATAATTATGTTTACCAATTATTTCTCAATAATTGATGGTTACTATCCTCATTTTGTACCAATTCGCAACTCTTATGTGCTAAAAGCGCTGTTTGATGGCTGGCATGCGAGAAGGTCTGCCGCGTTTTCGCGTAAGAGATTACCTGCCCAGCTGCCAGAGCTGGCTCTCGAAGTCTATGCCAGTATTGAGCGGACCTGGGACCTTGGCGGTCTCGATGAGACAGTGACGGACAAAGTTGGAGGCGCGCTTGACGGAGGAGGCGAAATCCTTGCCATTGACGGCGTCGGCGCCAAGAACGGAGGCAAAGACGTCGCCTGTGCCAGAGCGTGTCTGCTCAACCATCATCTGACGCTGGAACTCCATCTCTCCCTGCTCGTCGCACACAGCGTTGCCAATGAAGCTCTCGCCCATCTTGATGCCCGTGATGACGAGCTTACGTGCTCCCATCTGCTGCAGCTGCTTGGCCATGGTGGCCAGCTCGCTGTGTTTCCAACCCGATTCGCGATAGGGCGTGTCGGTGAGGAAACAGGCCTCGGTGATGTTGGGCGTGATGATGTCTGCATAAGCCAGCAGCTTCTTCATCTCACGGCACATGGTGCGGGTGTAGGTGGGATAGATATGGCCGTTATCGCCCATGACAGGATCGACGAGGACGAGGGTCTCAGGACGACGGAAGTCCCGGATGAACTGCTCGACGATGCCGATCTGCCGGGCCGATCCTAAGAAGCCGGTCATGATGCCGTCGAAGTGCAGGTCGAGCTTCTTCCACTCCTCGATATAGGCCTGCATATAGCGAGTGAAGTCCTTGCGGAAGAAGGACGGGAAGCCGGTATGATTGGAGAAAATGGCCGTCGGCAACGGACATCCCTGCACCCCTAAGTGGCTGACAATAGGCTGGATGACGCTGATGGAGCATCGTCCGTAACCGGAAATGTCGTTGATGATGGCGATTTTCTTGCTCATTGATTACTTTCCGCTGATAGAGATGTCAAAGCCTTCGACCACCAGTGGTGCGGCAATCGCTTCCATCTCGGCTTTGCTGACAGCAGTGAGGTTTGGCTCTGGGGTCGGACGGTCGAGCGAATAGACCATGATCTGGTGCGGACGGATCTCTCGCATCAGGTCTCGCCAGGCCTCTACTTCGGCTGCGGTGGTGTTATCGATCTGCTGGCCATTATGCTCGCCACGTACAAACATCGTCTGCACGATGAGCTGGCCGCGATAGGCCTTCATACCCTCTACGATCTGACGGACGCTGTAGTGGCTGTCGACGGGCTGATCGATGAGACGGACGGTGGCGTCGAAGGCGCCATCGAGCTTGAGGATATTATTATCGACACGCATCAGCGCGTCATAGACAGCAGGTACGGCCAGGCGCGTAGCATTGCTCAGGACGCTGACCTTGACGGCTGGATAGTACTCGTCACGCAAGGCAAGCGTGCGGTCAATGACACGTGCAAACTCGGGATGGAGCGTAGGCTCGCCATTGCCAGCGAAGGTGATGACGTCGAGCGGATCGCCAGCCGCATGCATCTGCTGCAGCTTGGCTTCGAGCTGTGCGATGACGTCGTCGGCCTCAGGGAGCTTGCCGCCACGGTGGTCAGCATTCCAGCCACACTCACAGTAGACACAGTCGAACGAACAGACCTTGCCGTCCTTAGGGAGCAGATTGACTCCCAGTGAGACGCCAAGGCGACGGCTGTGGATCGGACCCATGATGTGGGTCGTATAAAGTCCTGGCTCTGGCATAATGCAGGTGCGAATTACTGATTACAAATTACAGATTACGGATTACTGGGTGCGACGGTTCATCTGCTTAGCTGATGCACCGTTACCCTTGGTGCTGGCTGCAGCCTTGGTATTGCCGGCCTTGCCCTTCTGAGCACCCTGACCCTTATTCATGAAACTCTGCCAAGAATTATCTTTCATATCTTCTCATTATTTATTAATTATTGGGCGCAAAGTTAGTCTATTTTCACGAAAAATCCAAACATGAGCGTCGAAAATCGCTTTTTAGACCGATAAATTTGGCAGTAAAAAAAATAATACGGATATTTGGCGAAATTAATTACAGAAATTTTCACTTCCTACTGATAATGCTGATCAGAAAGACTCATACTGACGACCTCCCTCGCCTGCGGGAGATCTTTGCCATAGCACGCCGCTTTATGGCCGAAACGGGCAATCCTACCCAATGGGACGAAAACTATCCGAGCGAGGCTATGCTCCACGAGGACATCGAACTCGGAGACAGCTTCGTGTGTATCTGTGACGACAGGATCGTGGGGACTTTCGTGCTGCGTGGCGGAGAGGATCCGACATATCAGAAGATCTATGACGGCGCCTGGCTCAATGACGAGCCTTATGCTACGATACATCGCATAGCCAGCAGCGGTGAGGTGAAAGGGATCTTCCATGAGGCGATGCGCTTTGCCCTGCAGCACTACTCGTCAATAAGGATCGACACGCATGCCGATAACAAGGTGATGCAGCACGCCATCCTGCAGGAAGGCTTCAGATACTGCGGCATCATCTACTGCTGGGACGGGGGTGAGCGGCTGGCGTATCAGTATAACTTCATGGGTTAGTCTTAAAGCGCCTTAAAATCTGCATCAACGACATAAAGATCTCCATCTCTATCTTTCAAAACATTTCGTGGACGAAGATCTTTTATTTCCACAACTTCATTTGCATATTGAGCTTCTCCCACTTGGTGAAAACCAAGGGAAGACATGTAAATATCAATATCCTCAACGGATGCAAAAGTAACGTTATCTATATAATCCTGAACAAGTATCGGATATACACTTCCATGACCAAAACCAGTAAAACCAAATAGGTCATATCGCGTCTGAGGGAAATAATAATTATGAAGCATGACCCGGTTCAGCAATTCTCCCACACTATGACTAAGCATAAGATTATTGACCTTGTAAACCAGATTGCCCTCATTATTAAGATAAACCTCATTCTCCATACCACTAGGTGCAGGAGTTCCCAACCGTGAGACTTCTGAAAAATCGAGCCATATACCTAATTCCTTAGCAAGAGATTCTACAGCTCGACTTTCTATATCAATCATTTGCCTTGAGGATAACGAAATGCTATCTCCCTGTGCATGGCTTTGATCTTCTCTACTTCTTCTTCGCAATTTATCGGCGAAGATTTCGACTGGGATATTTTTTGTAAGCATCTTAATACTGATTGTCTATGAAAATCATTGATGAACATAAGAGAGAACACAGGTTTAAAAAAGATTTCCTATACGTACTCATATTCGAAGAAATATAAATACGTATAGGAATTAATATTTCAAAGTGAATTACTTAGCGAGAGCCTGAGCAACAGCAACGGCAACAGCAACGGTACAGCCTACCATTGGGTTGTTACCAATGCCGAGGAAGCCCATCATCTCAACGTGAGCAGGAACTGAAGAAGAACCAGCGAACTGAGCAGATGAGTGCATACGGCCCATGGTGTCGGTCATACCGTAAGAAGCAGGACCAGCAGCCATGTTATCTGGGTGAAGGGTACGGCCTGTACCACCACCTGAAGCTACTGAGAAGTATGGCTTACCAGCGATAGCACGCTCCTTGAAGTAGGTACCTGCTACTGGGTGCTGGAAACGGGTTGGGTTGGTTGAGTTACCGGTGATTGATACGTCAACACCCTCGTTCCACATGATCTTAACGCCCTCACGAACGTCGTCAGCGCCATAGCAACGAACCTTAGCGCGGAGACCGTCAGAGTATGGAGTCTCAGCTACGATGTTAGCCTCGCCAGTAGCGTAGTCGAACTGGGTCTGAACGTAGGTAAAGCCATTGATACGAGAGATGATCTTAGCAGCGTCCTTGCCAAGACCGTTGAGGATGACGCGGAGAGGGTTCTTACGAACCTTGTTAGCCATCTCAGCAATCTTGATAGCGCCCTCAGCAGCAGCGTATGACTCGTGACCTGCGAGGAATGCGAAACACTGGGTCTCCTCACGGAGAAGACGAGCAGCGAGGTTACCGTGGCCGAGACCTACCTTACGGTCATCAGCTACAGAGCCAGGAATACAGAATGACTGGAGACCGATACCGATAGCCTCAGCAGCGTCAGCAGCTACGGTGCAGTTCTTCTTGATAGCGATAGCAGCGCCTACTACGTAAGCCCACTTTGCGTTCTCGAAGCAGATAGGCTGGGTTGACTCACACATTGCATATGGATCGATGCCCTTAGCGTCACAGATAGCCTTAGCCTCGTCAATATCCTTGATGCCTACTGCGTTCAGGGCAGCGTTGACCTGAGCGATACGGCGATCATAACTTTCAAATAATGCCATAGTATTTTTTGTTTTTATAGTCAAAAATAAAAAATAAATTATAAAATGAAAAAATTAAAAAATGAAAGAATTGTTACCAGCGTGCTCCCTTTCTCTTGGTCTTTGGCTGATTGCGATGCACAAAGGTGCGGGTCACAAAGAGCATCAAAGCAAAGATGACAGCCATAAAGAGGCATCCGACAGCAGCTACAGGATAATCCATGCCAAAGAAGCAGTAGCCTGCGCCGATCAAAGCAGTCACGATCAGGATCGTTACAATGATGGTATAGATGCGTATGAACTTGTCGAGCATAGCTTGCGGCAACGTAATTTTATAATTCTCTAATTCTATAATTTTATAATTTCACCGTATTATTCCTTACGTGGGTCGATGTACTTAACAGCGTCCTTGAAGCGGCCGTAGCAGCCGGTAGCCTTCTTAACTGCCTCGTTGGCATCCATACCCTCCTTGATCCACTGCATGAGCTTGCCCATGTGAACGAACTCGTAGCCGATAACCTCGTTGTTAGCGTCGAGAGCCATGCGGGTGCAGTAACCCTCGGTCATCTGGAGGTAACGTGAGCCCTTGAGCTT
>JAZRVB010000039.1:0-34851 GCA_045598885.1 Bacteroidales bacterium | reverse complement strand
GTGCGAGATGGACAACAACCCTGAGCAGGAGGGCGCTGGCACTCACCAGATGCCATTCTCGGGCGAGCTCTACATCGAGCGTGAGGACTTCCAGGAGGTGGCTGAGAAGAAGTTCTTCCGTCTGACCATCGACAAGGAGGTGCGTCTCAAGGGTGCTTTCATCATCAAGGCGATCTCTTGCGACAAGGACGAGAACGGTAAGATCGTCAACATCAACTGTACCTACGATCCTGAGTCAAAGAGCGGCATGCCAGGTGCTGACCGCAAGGTGAAGGGTACCTTGCACTGGGTATCTGCCCAGCATGCTGTCAAGGTGGAGGCTCGTCTCTATAACAACCTCTTCCTCGACGAGGAGGCTACCACCGAGTCAGAGCGCAACCCACAGAGCGAGGTGGTCGTCGATGCTTACATCGAGCCATTCGCAGCTGAGATGGTACGCAAGCAGCCATTTACCTACGCTCCTGACGGAACGGCTCGCGAGGGCTTGAAGTTCCAGTTCCAGCGCATCGGTTACTTCTGTGTGGACAAGGATACCACCGAGGATCACATCGTATTCAACAGAACTGTTTCTTTGAAGGCTTCAAAGTAAAAAATCATCAAAATGCAGCAGCAAAGCCCCTTGAAATCACGAGCCTATTATCAGTATATGATAGACTTGATTGATCACAAACCCAGCTACTACAGCGCTGACGAGGTCGGACAGATCGCATACGATTTGCTCGACGAAGGAAACGCTGCAGAGGCACTAAATGTGTGCAAACTCGGCTTGCTGCAGCATCCTGACGATGACTACATCCAGCTCATCGAGGCGAAAGTGCTCCTGCACATGCATAGCTTCGATGAAGCTGAAAAGATCTGGCAGAGTCAGAAAGACGGGGAGATCGATCCGTTCAAGATCAGCATCCGCTTCGGATTGGATGCAATGCAGCACGATCAGGAAGAGGCCTTCGGCTACCTTATGCGCCAGCTGAAAGAGGGCAAGCTGCTGCTGATGGAGTTTATCGACATCATCGACGAGCTCTTCGACGTCCTGCCGCACAACCTGACGGCCAAGCGTCTGAAGGAGGCGATGGAGTGGGTGGTGGCCTCGGGAAAGAAAGAGGAGAAGATGCCTGAAGCCATCGGCCGTATCGGAGCCATGCTGATGGACTGTGGATGCAGTAAGGATGCCATCCCGGTGCTGGAGAAGGCGCTCGACCTGGATGCCTACGATGTCTATTCGTGGCAGGATCTGGCTCGTTGTCAGTTCGACAACAAGTTCTATGACGACTGTGCCAACAGCTGCGAGATGGGATTGGCCATCGATCCGAAGAACCCACTCTTCAACTTCGCACTCGGCTACATCCGCTGCACGGAGGAGAATTATGCAGAAGCTGTAGAGTATCTGGAAGTAACCCGTAAGTTTGCAGAAGGCTATATCGAGCACGAAGATCTGCATCTGGAGCGTCAGGAGGCAGAGCAGCAGACGGCCATCACCTACGATCTGTTAGGTGCGTGCTACGTCTCACTCAACCGACTGGAGGAAGCCCTGGTGTGCTACCAGACGCTGGTCAACCGACTGCCAAGCTGCGACGAGGGATATTTCCACTTGTCGACGATCTCCCTCGACCTCGGAAACATCCGTGGCGCACTACAGCACATCGAGAATGCTATCGCCATCAATCCGAAGAATACGACCTACCTCTCGCTCCGCGTCACACTGCTGACTGATCTCCGTCGCTTTGAGGATGCACTGAAAGGTCTTGATGACCTGGTCAAGCTGCAGCCAAAATCGAAAGCGTTCCTGCTGGCACAAGCAGAGCTATCACTCAATCTGCATCACTACGAGAAGGCAGACAAAGCTTATCGTAAACTGCTGAAGATGAAGCCAAGCGACTTTGCATGCAAGGAACTGATGCGCGCTTATTTTGAGAGCATCGGAGACAATGACGCCCTCAATCAAATCAAATAAATACAGAAGAATATGGAGGAACTCTACAACTGGATTGCTCAGAATATGAACTATGGCGTCATAACGCTGTTTATGGCCATAGAAAGTTCATTTATCCCCTTCCCTTCTGAGATCATCATCATTCCAGCTGCCTATATTGCCATCAATCAAGGCACCCTCAGCCTTCCGATGATCGTCCTTTTCGGCACCATCGGAGCCATCCTGGGAGCCCTGGTCAACTATGGCCTTGCCTACTGGCTCGGTCGCCCTATCATCCATCGCTTTGCCGACACCAAGGTCAGCCATATACTGCTCATCGACCGTCCGGGCGTGGAGAAGGCAGAGAAGTATTTCGCTGATCATGGCGCAGTTGGCACCTTTGTCGGCCGACTGATCCCTGCCATCCGTCAGCTCATCAGCATCCCTGCGGGCCTGGCCAAGATGAATCTCGGATCGTTCGTCTTCTTTACATTCTTAGGCGCAGGCATCTGGAATACGGTACTGGCAGGCCTCGGAGCCTTCTTCGGCCACTCTATTCCTGAGGATGTCCTGATCGAGCAGGTGCAGCACTACAGCGGCTACGTCAAGATCGCTCTCGCTGCCATCATCGCCGTCGGCTTTGCCTATTATGTCTATCTGGTCATCAAGGCCAACAGAGAAGCAAAGAACAGACAGGCCAACTCCTAACTCCTAACTCCTAACTCCTAACTCCTAACTCCTAATTCCTAACTCATGACTTTTACCCTTCAAGCTACAGATAAGAACTCATGGGCTCGCGCCGGCGAGATCACGACCGACCACGGCAAGATACAGACACCGATCTTCATGCCTGTGGGTACTGTCGGATCTGTCAAGTGCCTGCATTTCAAGGAACTCAAGGAAGATGTCAAGGCACAGATCATCCTTGGCAACACCTATCACCTCTACCTGCGTCCAGGCCTTGATGTCTTGCAGGAAGCGGGAGGTCTGCATAAGTTCAATGGCTGGGATCGCCCGATCCTTACCGACTCAGGAGGCTTCCAGGTCTTCTCATTGGCAGAGAACCGCAAGCTGACCGAGGAGGGTGCCATGTTCCGCAGCCACATCGACGGTTCGAAGCATCTATTCACCCCTGAGCGAGTCATGGAGATCGAGCGCATCATCGGTGCAGACATCATGATGGCGTTTGACGAATGTCCTCCGGGAGACTCTGACTACAAGTATGCGGAGAAGTCGCTCGGATTGACCGAACGTTGGCTCGACCGTTGCTACAAGCGATACAAAGAGACTGAGGATGAGCAGGGTAACGGATTTTATGGCTATCATCAGGCCCTCTTCCCTATCGTGCAGGGATGTACCTATCCTGACCTCCGTCGCCGTGCAGCAGAAAAGATCGCAGCCATGGACGTTGAGGGCAATGCCATCGGTGGACTCGCCGTCGGTGAACCTGCGGAGAAGATGTACGAGATGATTGAGGTGGTCAACGAGATCCTCCCAACTGATCGTCCCCGCTACCTCATGGGCGTGGGTACTCCTGCCAATATCCTCGAAGCCATCGAGCGCGGTGTGGATATGTTCGACTGCGTCATGCCAACGCGTAATGGTCGTAACGGTATGCTCTTCACCCGTCACGGCATCATCAACATCAAGAATGCCAAGTGGGCGCATGACTTCTCTCCTCTGCAGGAAGACGGTCCTGCCTATGTCGATCAGGTATACAGCAAGGCCTACGTGCGTCATCTCTTCCATGCCGAAGAGTACCTGGCACTCCAGATTGCCTCTATCCACAACCTCGCTTTCTATCTCTGGCTCGTCGGAGAAGCTCGCAAGCACATCCTCGAAGGTGATTTCAAGCCTTGGAAGGACGAGACATTGAGAGCTGTGACTACCCGACTTTAATTATATAAATAATGAATATCCGAATTATCTCACCTGCAGGCAGCATCAAAGGCAAAGTCATCGACCAGGGCGCAGAGACCCTCAGCAGCTGGGGACACAAGGTCACCGTTGCACCCCATGCCAAAGGAACTTACGGACGCTATGCCGGCACGCCTGAAGACCGTCTGAAAGACCTCGTCGATGCATTGGAAGACAAGGACGTGGACGCTATCTGGTGCTCTCGTGGTGGCTATGGCTGTATGCAACTCGTCGACATGATCCCATTAGACCTGGTCAGCCGTGCCAACAAACCGATCATCGGCTATTCTGATATCACCATCTTCCACGCCCTCTGGCAGAAGGCGGGCGTCAAGAGCCTGCATGCGCCGATGATGAAGCACCTGGGAGACAATCCTACGCATCGCACCAGCCAGACCGTCAAGGAGTTGCTCGAATATTATTCTGCTCATCGCAGCTGGCCACAAAAGCATAACCTGCTCTTCCTCAAGAAGGCGTCGCTCTTTGTTGCGCCTCATCAGGGATGGTCACCGGAAGACCTGAATCCGGAGGAGACTGAGGAGATTGTCGACGAACTCCTCTCCCATCCTGTCCCTATGGTCGGTGGCAATCTGGCCGTACTCAGTGGCCTGCATGGCTCACCCTTTGACTTTGACTATCAGGACAAGATCCTCGTCATCGAAGACATCAACGAGAGCCCTTATAAGATTGACCGCATGCTGCATCAGCTGAAGATCTGTGGGATCCTCTCTCAGATCAAAGGCCTCGTCTGTGGACATTTCACGGGGTGCGATGAGGATCCGACCATGCCTGTCAAGCTCTGGGACAATATCAAGTCGATCGTCGAGACTTACGGCATCCCACTCTGGCTCGGGGCTCCTATCGGGCATGAACTGGAGAATTATCCTCTAGTCGAGGGCTGATTATCATGAAGATCCTGCTTTGTAATAAGTTCTATTACCGACGTGGAGGTGACTGCATCTATACCATGAACCTTGAGCAACTGCTTAGGAACCATGGTCATGAAGTAGCCATCTTCTCTCAGCAGTATCCTCTCAATGAGCCATCGCCCTGGAGCAAGTACTGGCCCTCGGAGTTTAAGATGAAGCCGAGCCTCAACATGATTGACTCGCTGCTTCGTCCCTTCGGGTTAGGCACTGTACAGAAGAAGTTCAAGGCGATACTGGATGATTTCCAGCCAGACGTCGTGCACCTTAATAATATCCACACCCAGCTCTCTCCTATCCTCGCTAAGATGGCTCATGAGCGTGGCATCCGTGTCGTCTGGACGATCCATGACAGCAAGCTCGTCTGTCCCTGCTATACCTGCATGCGTGATGGTAAGTGGTGCGAAGAGTGCTTTACGGACAAGCGCGCCGTCCTGCGTCATAAGTGCATGACGGGTGGTGTATTAGGTTCTTACATCGGCTATCAGGAGGCCAAGAAATGGTCTGTAGAGCGCCTGCAGCAGTCGGTGGATACTTTTATCTGTCCGAGTAAGTTCATGGCTGAGACGCTAAATAAAGCGGGTTTTGACAGTAATAAAATCCAAGTACTGAACAATTTCATTGATAGCAAGAAAGTCGAGGACAACAGATTCCAGAAAGAAGACTATTACATATATGTAGGACGCGTAAATCAGGTCAAAGGACTCAGAACTCTTTGCTCAGCAGCGTCTTGCCTGCCCTATAAGCTCATCATTGTCGGAGAGGGAGAACTAAAGGCGGAACTTGAAGAAACCTATAAGGATTGTCCTCAGATAGAATGGCGAGGCAAGTTGGAATGGAAAGAGATCCGGCCACTATTAGAAAAAGCGAGGTTCATGATCCTTCCATCAGAATGGCTGGAAAACAATCCGCTATCCGTCATCGAGAGCCAGTGCTTAGGAACACCTGTCCTTGGTGCTGAGATCGGAGGTATCCCAGAACTGCTGAATGAGCGTAATGGATGTACCTTCGAATCAGGCAATCAGGAGCAGCTCAAGGAATCGGTCAAAGCAATGTGGTTGAAAGCGTATGACTATGAGCAGATAGCGCATGATGCTATCAATAAATATGGTGATACGAACTATTTCGATCAACTAATCAATCTTTACAAGAATGCCAAAGTCAATTAATATAGAGGAACTTAAGGAAATACAAATCGAAATCCTGCAGTCGATACATGACTTCTGTCAGGATCATGACCTCAAGTATTCTCTTGCTTTTGGCACCCTCCTTGGCGCAGTCAGGCATAAGGGTTTCATTCCATGGGATGATGACATTGACCTCATAATGCCACGTAAGGATTATGAGCAATTCGTACAGTCATACAGACACGCTTATTATAAGGTCTATGATTATCGTTATGATGAGGATTACAGTCATCCGTATGCTAAAGTGGCAGATACAAGAACGATATTAAAAGAGAATGTAAACCTGAAAGATATTGGCATCAACGTAGACATCTTTCCCCTAGACGGTCTTGCTGATACCCAAGAGGCAGCAGTTGAGTTTCTCAAGTCTCTCACGCCTCTCAAAATGAAGTTCAGGATGAAGATTCTGAAGCCATCGCCCAAGAATGTGTGGTGGAAGCGTATTGCCATCATTCTATCAAAAGTATTGGTTATCAATACCTCTCCGAAGTCTATCGCACACAAACTCAATCAGCGCATATCGGATAATCCGCATAAGGATGGCGCCTTTGTAGGTACTCCAGCTGGAGCAGATCCTCATGCCATCCATAACGTCTACGAAAGGAAACTCTTCGATTCGTATATCAGCCTACCTTTTGAAGACCGCACCTTTATGGCTCCCGCTGGTTATGACCAGATCCTCCGCAACTACTATGGCGATTATATGCAGTTGCCACCAGAAGACAAGCGGACCTCACCACACACATTGAATCAAGTTTTTTGGATAGATTAAGCAACCTATTATATATGTCATCAAAAGCATTTTTACATGTTCTATTTCTATGTTTCCTATTTAGCATAGGAACTGTGGCATGCATACCAGACTTTGATGACTATTATTATGAAGAAGTATTCAACTGTGACTTAGAGCCAAGTTCGGAATATATTGTTGTAATTGGAGACGTACAAGAGTATACTCAAAAGAAACATAATGCTTATTATTTCCTGAAAACCGTCAACTGGATTAGAGGCATGTATAATCATGGCTACCTGATCGACTGTGTCATGCAAACGGGCGACTTAACAAACGAGAATCTGGATTGGCAGTATAATGCTTTCAGAAGCTATATGACTCCTATGTCTAATGATGTAACGACTATAGCTGTGACAGGAAATCATGATTATGACTGGAATAAGTCTATCTTAAATCGAAAATCGACAAAATTCAACAGATACGCCTCCTTCAATAAAACAAAAGACAAAATAGTTGCTGCCTTTGAAAGTGGCAGCATGGAGAATGTAATCATAAAAAACTCAATACGAGGAGTTCCCTTTTACATCATTGCCCTGGAGTTTGCGCCACGTACCGAGGTTGTCTCTTGGGCTAAACGATATGTCGAAGATCATAAAGACATCAACTTCCTACTGCTGACACATGAGTTTTTGACCCGAGAAGGTAATTTCATAGTACCTAACGAATATTACCAACTGACGAAATTTGAAGACAGTACAACATCATCTCCTGAATATATCTGGGATAATCTTATCTATCCGAATGATAATGTCAGAGCTGTAGTTTGCGGACATAATAGTTTCTCATCAGTCAATACCAGCAAAAAGAATATAGCCGGTCGAACAATTCCGATGATAATATTCAATATTCAGAGCCTCGAAAATGGAGGCAATGGATTAGTCCAGGTCTGGGAGATTCCACAAACAGGAGATAGTATAAATGTAAATGTCTATAGCACAACGGGGAACTGTATCTACAACTCCATGGGCCATAGTCTTTATAAAAACGAGGTCACGAGTTACAAGATTTCAATCTTCTGACACAAACAATGCCTGCACGAGAATCATTTCAAACGCAGGAACTCCTGCAACTTCTCAACGTATGCCTCTCGGTTAAAATAGCTGTTGAATATTGAGGAATACTCGCTATAGACATCATCAGGACGAATATCTTCTGTCAAATAACGCTCAATAGTCTGCGTATCATTCATTGCATCAAGGCAGCACAGGAAAGAATAGTCAGCTGCAAGATCCCTATATGCATGAATGGCTGATGTGAAGATTGGTATCAAACCGTTTCCTAAGTAAGATCCTAGCTTTGTAGGAGTAGCCACATTATTAATTATAGTATCTTCACGAAGAAGGAATCCGAATTTACATTCAGACAAAGCATTATCAACCTCTTCAATCGGAACACATCCGATCGAATAATTACGAATACCAGACTTCAAGACCTTCTCTTTTGCAATTTCAATATCAGATGTGTAAATCCTGAAACTTACATCCGGGTGTAATTGCTCAACCTTCGAATAGTAATCAAGGATGTTATCAAAACCTTGCCAGGCACGCATACTTCCCGCATAGCAGAAAGTATTATTCTTGTATTTGCCAGGAATAAAGAAATGATCCTTATTTATGCCTGCATTAAAACAGGGCATGATAAAAGTTGAGTCATGATCAATGTCTATGCTGTATTTCTTCTCAAAATGATTGAACAAGTAAGAAGATATACCAATCTTATATCGGATATTCTTTATGGCTATTTTTTCTATCTGACTATAAATATGGTATCTAAACTTTGAATGAAGCAATACATAATTCTCTTCAGGACTAACTCCCTGAAACCAATATATAAAATTACGATAACCTAGCAGATAAAGCTTAATGAAAGTAAACAAAGACGTAACCAACACATAATCATTCTTATTGATTGACCTCAAAATCAAAGAATAGGAATCATTCTCAAGAGACTCAACGCTATTACCATTTCTGGTTAATGCATCGAATATGATATCATAATAATAACCAGTTACGTTATTTATATCCTTGCGGAAGTAGATTACTTTCATAATTTTTTATTTAAAAGAAAATCAAAGAACACTTGATAAATAATCAACTATACGAGCACAAGCCTTACCATCGCCGTATGGATTGACAGCTTTGCTCATAGCATCATATACTTGTATATCATCTAACAAAGAACTTACTTCTTTAGTGATCAGATCATAATCAGTACCTACAAGATGAACGGTACCGGCAATGAGAGCTTCTGGACGCTCTGTAGAATCCCTCATTACGAGAACCGGCTTACCAAGGCCTGGAGCTTCTTCCTGTATTCCTCCTGAGTCTGTAAGAACGATTGTTGACTTGCTCATTAAGTATACGAACTCAAGATACTGGAGAGGTTCGATAAAGAAAAAATTAGGATAAATACTCAGGTTCTCACCAAAAACCTCCTTGACAGAATGACGGACATTTGGATTAAGGTGCATCGGATAGACAAAATCTACATCCTGATACTTATGGGCAAGATCTTTCATGGCTCTTAACATACTAAGAAAACCATTGCCAAAATTCTCACGACGATGTCCTGTGATCAGAATCAGTCTTTTCTCATTATCCAATCGCTGGACATCATATCCAGCAGAAGCCAATGTCGAGACCTGTTCGGAGGCAAGCAGACTATCCCTCTTCAACTTATCGACAACCAATAATAGAGCATCAATAACAGTATTGCCAGTTACTACAGTCTCACCTGTCACTGATTCATTCGTTAAGTTATCAGCAGAAAGCTTGGTCGGTGCAAAGTTGTAGGTTGCTATACGGCCAGTAATCTGACGATTGATTTCTTCTGGCCATGGAGAGTATATATTATGAGTTCTTAATCCAGCCTCTACATGTCCGACAGGAATCTGCTGATAAAACGCAGCTAATGCAGCTGCGGAAGAAGTCGTAGTATCTCCATGAACGAGGACTATATCTGGCTTACACTGTGAGAAGACATCTCGCATTCCCAAAAGCACACGAGAGGTGATATCATACAGATCCTGACCAGGTTTCATAATATTAAGATCGAAATCTGGAGTAATATCAAATATTCTCAACACCTGATCGAGCATCTCCCTATGCTGACCAGTTACACACACGATGGTCCGAAACTTATCAGGATGTTTCTGAAACTCTTTTACTAGAGGACACATCTTAATCGCCTCGGGGCGCGTGCCAAAAACTAACATTACAGTTTTCATATATGTAAGAATGCTGATTAATGCTTGTTGATTAATGATATAATCTTATTTTGGACAAATGTTTTTTCAGTGCGTTCAAGACCCAAAAGATATGCACAGCAAAGAACACTTGTAAAAGAAGCAACAGTCACTATCAAGAAACTTGCCATTGTCTGATCCATGATTATCCTTAATATGACTGGCACAGGCAATGCGGATGCAGTAACTATTAAAACTCGATATATAATCTTTCTGATATAATAAGAATACGAGAGTCGTAAATTCTTATGAGATAAATAGACTCGTACGATCTGTACTATAATATATATAATGAGCTGAATAATATAAACAGATTCTGCTGGACATTGTCCCCAGGAAAGAGCAATATAAGAAAGCGGCACGATCAGGAGCAGCAAGCCTCCTTCAAGAATCTGGTATGTACGGATATTTCCAGTTGCCTGGATTCCATTAGCAATTGGATTCTCAAATGGACCAATGAGCATGACCAACATGATAAGTCGGACAAAATTTACCGTATGTCCGGGAACTTCAACCAACCATAATCCAAGAATATAATCCGCTTCGAGGATGATCGGAAGGACAAACAGCAAGACCAGATAATATGCAAACTTGGATGAAGTACATATCAAGTCGTGGAAACGAGTCAAATCACCTTGAGCATAAGCTTTGGTAATCTGAGGATTAATTGCAGATTGAAAACTCTTAACAAAATTTGAAACTGCATTCTGAACTTGTACTGCAATGCCGCGAGCAGCATTAACGACAGTACCAAAGAATGCATTCAGTAACAGATTAAGACCTTGTGTATAGCCAATCCATGCCAAGTTTCCAATCATCGACCAACCAGCAAAACTTGACATCTCTTTCACTTTCGTTATGCTGATATGCCTTGTAAATTTGCTTTCGACAAAGTGTTTCGAGCAATAGAAATGATATAAGACAAAATCCAAAAGCTGAACACCTAGGAGTAAAAGTGCGTAAAACACCAAACGATCATACGACGAAACACGTATCAGCAGAGCAATCAACAATTTCAACACACCATCAATCGAAGATATCACAGCATAGGCAGACATCTTTTCATGAGCGATGACCATTGCGTTATAAGGAACGATCGAGAGCGTTATGAAACACGCTATAATAGAAATCTGATATACCCAGAATGCACTATCAATCCTTGATTCCTGAACTACAAGAAAATGGTTGAAGTACCACAATCCTATAGTCTCAGCAAGGAGAATAACCAATACACCCAGCACGAAGTGTATAAGACGACTTACAGCGACAACATCCTTTAACGTCTGACTATCTTCTTTTCCCAGTTCAAAGGTAATAAATCGCAATGTTGAGTTTGACATTGCAGTACAGACAAAAGTAAATATAGTTACTATGCCACCTACTACGTTATACAAGCCAAAATCATCAACACCAAGGCCTTCAAGCAAAATACGACTGGTATATAACGAAAGAATCAGCAGGAATAACATTCTCAGATATAATAAGAATGTATTCCTTGCAATCCGTTTGTTATTACTAGAATAATATGCCGACATATTGCTTTATGAAAGTATTATTCAATGATTGAGTCATTTGCATCATGATGTTCTTCAGACAACAGGATTCCAAGAAACATCATCGCCAACATACCATGGCCTTGTATAAAGAATGTGTTACCAATACTTTCGATAAGCATGAATATCATTACCATGACTCCTAAAATATATTGGTATTTATAACAGGTACCTCTTCTTTTTTCTATGCTATTAAGGTTACAAAGAATCCATGACCAGAACCAGACAAATAGGGCAATTCCAATTACTCCAAATTGTGCTAAAGTAGGATAATAAGCATCACAAATATATGAAGAGAATTTTGGAGAAAGACCATAGACCTTATCCAATCCATAGTCATAATACAAAGAAGAATAACTCTCAGCAGAAGCATAAGATGCATAAGACGCTAATCCCGTTCCAAATGGGAAGAAATCAAAGAGTAGTATCCATGCTATAGCATAAAGAACAGGTCGTGCAAAGCTATCGGATAGAGATTCTGCATCAATTACCGAATTCATTACATCATTTGCTCCCTCTATAAAATAATAATTGATTTTCTGCCAGGAAACAATAATGATCAAAAATAGAAGAGCTATAACAGCCAAAACCTTCTTATAATCAATCCGGCGCTGCATACCTGATCTGTAAGTAAACAAAAGAAATAACATGAGAAGTGTTTCTCCGTAATACTTAGAACGGGTACACAACAATCCAATCAAAAGGAAAGAAATGATAATCAGCAGATTTTTAGTAGAAACTTCACCTTTATCAGATAAACTTGCATATAAATAAAACCAGGTGTTCAGCATCATAATTGCACCGAAGTTAGCAGGATGACCCATTGTCTTGGCTTCATTCATCCAGAATGGAAATGTACATAATAGAATTAGGACATTTAGGATGACGGCCAATTTGATTAGAACCTTAGTCTTATCGTCAAGATGAATATTCAAAGCTAGCGTAATGCCAAATGCGATAAAAGGTTTGATTTGGCTTATTAAATCAGAAATAATGGCTGTAGAAGTATTAAAATGGCAGAATAATAAAGAGTAAATAAGATAAATCAGGAAAACAATACTGACTATGCCTACGAATTTATGTTTTCTCAACGCGGTAAATCCATTAGCATAAATGTCTACTCCTGCCAGTATTAGCAGAAGAAGACAAGCTAATTCGTCAGAAGATTTAAATAATTCGCAATTTAAAATCTGTACTGGGAAAAGGCTTAAAAATAATATATAACCATATATGCGGTTGATACTAAACACTGTATATTATTTTTAATATTTTTCAAAATTCCAATAGTTATCCCCATCTAATAGTATCAATTCAGATGAATCGAGATTTCTGATTAAGACTCGAACATTATCTGCATCTGCAAAGCCACAACGCTCTTCGATCAGTGAAGCCGTAGTTGTCAGCTCACTTTTTTGTACAAAGTTGATCAGAAGGCTATCTCCTACATGCTGAAAATTTCCAAATACATCATTGTATGTATGATTGTCAGCATTTACACTCTTTACCCATACGACCTTTCCTTGGAACGAAAAATAAATGTTATCAAACAGTTTATTCTCTCCATTGACGTGAGAATTCGTTAATTTCCATTGCCCATATAGAGAACCGATATCTCCTTCATTCTGACAGGCAGTCAAAAGAAAGAGTAAAACAAAGCAGAAATACTTATAGAATTTTGCCATGATAACTTATTTTAATGTCTACGCCATTTGAGTTTCCATATACATTTCCTTGGGTCAAAGCATAACCAGCGGAGCACTGCCAGGCACCTTTATGCCACAAGACCTGAATAATAGTATCAAAAGAATGATGTTTCTGCTTTAGTGGAATAAATGGAGTTCCTAAACCTTCTCGATAGGAGGTTTTAATCAGATAATCAAATGATGGAGACAGATTTCCGCTAATACCAAAATGCCATGCGGTCACTCTATTATCAATGTAATTCAGATAATCATCCTGATTATAAAAAGGAGATTTCAATAAAGCCGACCCAAGGGACATGCCATAGTAAGAATAACCATTGTAATAAAAATTATTATAATAGTTATCAGCGCCAGTCGCTTCATTAGGCAATTTATTGCTTATACTTGAATCGAAATCATGTGGCGCCCAATGGATCGGACCTGACTGATTAGTTGTCTGAATATATTCAAAAACAATATCTTTAATCAAAGTGACTTCAGATTTAGCATCAGAGTATTCAATACCCCATATACCATCCATTCCATTACGGAAAGCAATGCCAGAACCATCCTCAAAAGGTTTCTCCATATAGGCTCTTATTCGACGAGATGGTGACATATTTATAGCGAGGTCACCATACCAGACACCAATATGATTACCATATACAAACGAATCTCCTGCCGTAGACTTGCTATTACCATCTGACTTTGGGATCAGAACACGAAGAAAGTCTAGCGGTTTAGCCTTTTGTCCAGAGATTTTTTCTGGGCCAGACTCATAAGAGATCTTTTTACCACCAAAGAATACAGCATGTTGCATGCCTATAGTTCCAAAAAATCTCTTCTGAGAATTAGTTCTTAAATAGAGTTCTTTATGATGGAACGACACATCAGTGGTATAAAAAGATCCAGAATGTGTAGCATGAAAAGAATTGAACTGCTTTTTCTTCCAGCTATCATCCAACAGTCGACCATAGCCAAAATCTGCATAAGCTTCAATCCAATCATGAAGATATGGAAGCGTTACAAAACCAGATGTTGCAGCATGAAATGATGGAATTGGTTTTGCATTTCCCGAATAAATAAAATCTCCAGAAGACAATTCTTGATTGATGACAGGAGATGATTTCTGTCGGGCGCCTACCTCAAGAAAGATTTTTCTATAGGTTGTTTTCAAATATAACTCCTGCAAATAAGCACGATGATTACTATGTACGGATGCCATTGCAGTGATACCACCTTCTAAATTCCATTGGTCGTTGATTTCTATATTTCCATTGATATTGGCACTCAAATAACCTGTATTAGCGTATGGAGAAAGGATATCAAAACGATTAGCTGAGAGCATATATGGAGTATACTCCCCTGAAGACAAAGCTCCTTCCATAGTTATATTATATTCAACATTACTACGACTCTGCTGAGACCAGCACATCATAGTAATTATTGATAATAACCAAACCAGCAGAAGTTTACGAATGATTCTCATTTCCTATCTAGATTATACAACGGAGACACTTTCTTTCTTAGGCAATCTATAAAGAATCCATACTGTAGGACAAACAGATGCTAACAAGAGAAGAAAAATAGTAATCATATACATCTTCTTCTTGACCGTTTTCTTTGAAGTATATGGCTGGTCAATGACAAATCCGGCATCCTCTTCAGAATTCAGGCTCAAAAGTGCATTCTCTCGCTCCTGAAGCAGATAGACAAGGAGATTGTTCTGAAGGCTAAGGTCTCGCTGATTATTGAGCATCTCATACTTGTGCAGAGGCATAGTGTTTAGTGACTGGGCATCAGAACCAGCCTGCTGAGAGATACTGTTGATGAGCATCTTATTCTTTTCAATATCCTGACGCGACTGATCAATGACAATTTTACGCAGATCAGAGATACGCTGCTCAAGGCTATTAAGAGCGGTATTGCCAGGCTTAGCAGATTGAAGCATCTCTGTGCGCTGCAGGATAAGCTCATTGTAAGAATTGATCAATGGACTCTTAGTATCCTGCGCCAATAGTTGATACTGGTTGACAGGATCCTGGAGAATCTTGAGGATCGTCTCGTAAATCAGCTGCTGGGTCTTAAGCGCAAAGATTGTATCACGTGACACTTCTGTCTTTCTGATCAACATGGATGTCTGATAATCGACATTCATGATATTATTCTCCTGCATATACTCCATGACATTGTGCTGGGTCGTATCAAGCTGACTTGCAAGAAGCTCGATTCTCTTATCCAGGAAAGCAATCTTCGAAGCAGATTGATCTGCCTTATGCTGACGGCGCATCAAGCGATAGCTAGCAATGAGACTGCCAATCATATCACGACCATAAGCTGGATCCTGAATATCGAAATCAATCTCTACGGCATTGGCTTTCTTATCAACCTCCTTGAGGGTAATGCTTCTCTGCAATGACTCTGCTACGTAATCATCACGGGTCAGCTGTACGGTGATCTTACGTCCGACTTGATCCTGACTGTCAGTATATTCGTCTGTCTTAAGGAATTGGAGAGGACCATGAGGTGTCTGTACCATAAATGGCAAAGGCTGGCTGGCGGTTTCAACTACGGTAGTCATTCCCATGAATCCCTTTGAGACTTTTACCTTAGCAGATGCTTTGCCTGTCAATTCGATAGTTACCTTCAACGAAGAAGAAAGTGTATCAAAGAAAGCTTTAGAAGCTTCAACCATGACAGGAGACTTACCATACAACGAAGCCTTGTGAAGACCCAGGCGCTCAGTATACATGCGATTTGTTCCTAAGTTGCTCACAGCCTGCTTGTAACAGTCATGCGAACGAAGGATTACCAATTCATCATCCATCGTCGAGCTTCCCAATCCTGACAAGGAGAAGAGATTGGACACCTGAGCGCCCATCAATCCCTGAAGTCCAGAAGGGCCTGACTCCTTCTCTATCATGATGACAGCTTCATTATGATAGACAGGAGAACTGAATATTGCATAGAATATCGACAAGAGAATCGCAAAAGAGAAAGAAAAGATATACAGTTTCTTTCCTTTCTTCAGAGCCGCAATCTCTTTTGTAAGGTCTAATTTATCTTTATCGTTGATCATAAAATTCAGTATTATTTAAACAATAATGCAATACCCAAAGAAGCAATCACAGACACGACACTTACGATGGTAGAAGTGGTCTGGAGCCTGAAGCTATTCATTGTGTTGTAGGTAGAATTCTCTTTCGTAACATCTGTTGCATCAACCATCAGTACGTCATTCTGCTGCAGAAAATAATATGGAGATTGCAGGATTGAAGCATCGGTAAGGTCAAGCACATGCTTCTCGACAATTCCATTGTTTTCGCGCATCAGGACTACATTGTCTTTTCGTCCATGCAAGGTAATATCTCCTGCAGCGCCAATCGCATCAAAGATACTGCAACGCTGTCCGGAGAAAGACTTGGTGCCAGGAGAACCGACTGCACCGAGCACAATGACACGGAATTTCAGAAGATCTACTTTCACAATCGGATCGGTAACTGTTTCGCTTACCTTCTCGGTAATGACATCTGACACTTCTTCTGGTGTAAGGCCAGAGACCTTAATCTTACCGACAGATGGGATAACGATGTGTCCGGATTCGGAAACGGTATAGGTAGCAATGGAACCTGATGTCGAGAGCTGTGTCTCTCCCCTGCCCACATAGTTCACAGGGGGAAGGTTGAACTGAGAGGTAGCCTGAGGGACAATAGAACTGATATTGATCTTCAGCTCATCATCAGGCTTGATCTTAAGACTATAAGCCTTATTCAACTCCTGGACAATATCTTTCTCTTGACTCTGAAGGTACGCAAATCCTGCTTGATCCATTACAGTTCTGCAAGACGAAAAAGCAAAAAGCAGCAGGACGAGTATGGTAAATGTAGAATATCTATGATTCATAATAAAAATATTTTGAATAATAACGCGCGCGAACAAATATTATTGTGTCTCTCATAAAAAAGCAGTTTACCAGCAATATTCAATACTCTTTTTCGTTATTCTATAAACAGACAGAACTATGAGAAAACTCTTCATATTACTCTTCTATATACTACTGATTCCAATAGCTTCTGCAAATGAAAGCTCATGGGAGGTATATAGCACCTACAGTACTTATTCTCAGCTCGTTGAGCACAACGGACTGCTATATATACGATCAGACAATTCAGTATTCTTTACCGATCCGGATGCTACATCCACAGAGTCATTTACACAGTTAGATGGTCTCTCCTCTTCTGATGTACAATTCATCCTGAAATGCGAAGATACCAACTCGCTGGTTTTTGTACATAATGATGGCGTCGTTGATATTCTGACAAAAGATAATAAGATCAATAGCATTTATGATCTGAGCAATAAAACGATTGTCGGAAATAAGATGATCAACCATGCAACCATCAGCGGGAAATCCTTATTTCTGGCCTGTGGCTTCGGTTTTGTAGAGATCGATCTTATCTCATATACGATTACTAATTATCATTTTACGCCTTCCGCCTGTAGTTTTGCATTCTCTTATGCAGAAGGCATATACTATGCATTATCTAAAGGTGGATTGTGGCGATGCGACAAAGGAAAGATTCTGGCTAATGAGACGAACTGGAGTAAGCTCAATGACGACACAGTGAAAGATGTTATTGTATTTTCTGATGATAATACTACTCAATGCTGGATGGTTGACTCAAAGAAAGAAATACATATATTAGATACCGATGGATCTTATAGAAGGACATCTGGCCGTAAATGCTATGAGCAGCTGAAGTCATCGGGCAACTATGTTTTTTCGAAAGGCTGGGGATTTGATATCATCAGCAAAGAGAACCAGAAGGTTTCGTATGTCCAGGAATCTCCTTACAGTTCATGTCGTGACTACTATGCAGTCAATGACTCTATCATTTATGCCATCCATCCCCAAAGAGGACTGATGAAGCTGAGTATTGAGTTTCATCCGAATGATCATGCCCATGTCACTCTCCTCGAAGAATCGAACAATTATTTCGAAATCGCAGGAAAACAGATCTGTAAGCTTGCTAAGAATCAGGATGTCATTGCTGGTATCAGCGGTTATAAGATGATTGCAAGAGGCTATACAGACATGTTCCTAGCCAGTGCTAATGTTAACTTCTATCAAGATGGAAAATGGACGCATATCACTGAAGAAGAAGTAAATAGCAAAAAACTGGCAGGCAAGGAATTTCGTGGTTTGACAGACATCGTCCACGACCCTCTCCATAGCAATCGTTTCTATGTCTCAACGCTGACCACTGGCATCTATCAGTTCGACGGAGATTCTCTCTCTGCGCATCATTTTTACAAAGACAGGATTGCATCCGTTTACTGCGATAATGATGGTATTCTGTGGGCAACCAAGGACCTGAAAGACACTACGCTGTGGGCCTATAACCAACAGAAAGACGTATGGACTCCTCATCCATTGCCAGACTTCATGCAGCAATCGCACGTCAATCGCGTATTCAGGCAAGAACATGAGAGCCATCATCTGATCTGGCTCCTGAACTGCTTCTCATATCATAAATCCAAGATCAGTGTCGTATACAATGAAGGTGGGTCTGATGACAACACCAGAAACCAGACATGTTACATAACAACCCTTAAGGATCAGGACGATAAACTTTATCCGTTCTCTAGCGCCTTCAGTAATGTCTATGACATCTTCGAAGACAAAGAAGGCAAAATCTGGATACTCACTCCGATTGGTCCATTCGTGATCAACGATGTGATCAAAGCCTTCAATTATGCACAGAAGAATCCTGGTATTGGCTTGGTTACCAGGATCAAAGTACCTCGTAATGATGGAACTAACCTCGCTGACTATCTGCTGTCTAACACGACTTGTACGGCAATGGCAACCGACTCATTCAACAGAAAGTGGATTGGCACTTTGCATGAAGGTGTATATCTGCTCTCCAGCGATGGATTGAGAGAGATTGAGCATTTTACAACCGACAACTCCCCTCTTCATTCCAATGACGTCACTTCTTTAGTATATGATGAGGAAGCCAAGCAACTCTTCATTGCCTCTGATGGTGGAGTGGTCGTCTATCACACAGAAAGCTCCGAACCAGCTGAAGACTTCTCGAATATCCATTGCTATCCAAATCCTTTACGTCCAGATTATTATGGCGATATTTTCATTGAGGGACTTATGGCAAAGACAACCGTTTCAATCACCGATTCTACAGGTAACCGGATCTGGAAAGCGACCTGCGACGATGGAAGTATCAACTGGAATGCCCGTAACAACAACGGTGACAGAGTGGCTCCCGGTGTCTATCTCATCCATGGGATCAGTTCTTCCGATTCAAAAGGAAAAATCTGCAAATTACTCGTTTTATAATCCTAAGCACACAATATATATCATAGATATACGTTATTATTTTTTGTAGAGCAATAAAGTTGCAAAGCAACAACAGATAGTTTCTTTTGACTCAAAGCAAATGAAGACAATTAATCCAACAGACGCAAGCATCATCCTCACGTATCGCTGTCCGATGCGATGTGTGATGTGTAACATCTGGAAGAATCCTACAGATAAGAAAGAGGAAATCAAAGCAGAGGATCTTAAGTCACTGCCTAAACTGAAGTTCATCAATCTCACAGGAGGGGAACCATTCATCCGTGAGGATCTATCTGAAATTGTTGAGGAGTGCTACAAGCATACCGATAGAATCGTCATCTCAACCAGTGGCTGGTTCGGAGACCGTGTCATTGCCTTGGCAAAGAAATTCCCGAACATCGGTATCCGAATTTCCATCGAAGGCCTAAGCGAAAAGAATGATGAGCTGCGTGGTCATGCAGGCGGTTTTGACAAAGGTCTCCGTACACTCCTCACCCTCAAGCAGATGGGGCTGAAGGACATTGGTTTCGGATGTACGGTGAGCAACAACAACTCTGCAGACATGCTCTCGCTCTATCAGCTGTCTCAGTCGTTGGGCATGGAGTTTGCGACAGCGGCTTTCCACAACAGCTATTACTTCCACAAGGAGGATAATCAGATAACCAACAAGGAGGAGGTCTGCAAGAATTTCGAGACACTGATCAACTGGCAGCTCAAGGAGAACAGTCCGAAATCATGGTTCCGTGCCTGGTTCAATATGGGTCTGATCAACTATATAGAGGGTAACCGACGCATGCTGCCTTGTGAGGCTGGCTCTGCTAATTTCTTCATCGACCCATGGGGAGAAGTCTATCCATGCAACGGCTTGGAGGAAAAATGCTGGAAGCAGTCGATGGGCAATATCCACCAGGCTGACTTCATGACTATCTGGAACAGCAAGGAAGCCGAAGAAGTCAGAAGCAAGGTCAGATGCTGCGCAAAGAACTGTTGGATGGTAGGAACAGCCAGTCCTGTCATGAAAAAATACATCCAGCATCCGTTGCAGTGGGTGATCAAAAATAAGATCCGCTCTCTGCAAGGAAAGCCAGCCTGTCTAGATAAAAAATGGTGCAATGTGGGTCAGGACCCTCGTCAGGGCAATCTCTGCTTTGATAAACAATAATTACGTAAGATCGTGAAGGAGAATAAGAAGAGAATATTTGTCACAGGTACTCGCGGCATTCCCAATATCATGGGAGGTGTCGAGACGCATTGTGAGGAGCTGTATCCTCGCCTTGCGGAGGGAGGCTATGATGTGACGGTTATTCGTCGTTCCAGCTATGCTCATGACCATCTTGACAACTGGAATGGAGTCAAGCTAATAGACATTGATGCTCCTCGACATAAGTCCTTCGAAGCCATCATCCATACGTGGCGTGCCATCTGGTGTGCCAGAAAGAATCATGCACAGATCCTGCACCTTCATGCCTGTGGACCTGCGCTCCTTACACCTATTGCCCGAATGATGGGCATGAAAGTGGTCTTCACGCACCACGGACAAGACTATGACCGAGCCAAGTGGAACTGGATGGCTAAAAACATGTTACGCTTCGGTGAGTTCTTGGGTGCCACCTTTGCCAATAGAGTTATCGTCATCAGCGAAGGCATCTGGGACATGATGGCTCGCAAGTATGGCATTACCCGTAAGATGCACCTGATAGTCAATGGTGTGACTAAGCCAGAACTGGTCAATGAGCCGGGTTATTTCCGTCATCTGGGTATTGAGACAGGCAAGTATATCCTGGGCATGTGCCGTTTCGCTCCGGAGAAGAACCTGCACCATCTGATACAGGCGTTCTCTAAGATTGACAGCCACGGATGCAAGCTGGTCATTGCGGGCGACTCAGACTTCGAAGACAACTACTCTTCCCAGCTCAAGATGATGGCCAAGAAGAATAATGTCATCCTGACCGGCTTTATCAAAGGCCGCAGACTCCATGCCCTGCTCAACCACACACGCTGCTATGTCCTTCCATCCTCGCACGAAGGATTACCTATCGCGCTGCTCGAAGCTATGTCTTACGGCGCACCGATCTTAGTCAGTGATATTCCTGCCAATCTGGAGGTAGGCCTTCCGCGCAAAAATTATTTTGGCTGTGGCGACGTGCTTGAGCTGACAGCCCGACTCCAGGAGATCGTGGACACTCCTTATGAGAAGTCTACGTACGATATGGAGAAATACGATTGGGATATCATAGCCGATCAGGTTGATGAAGTCTATAAAAAAATCTGAATCTCAAGGTATCGTTTATTAACAAACAAGTTCATTGGAAAGCTACAAAAATATATTCAAGGCTTCGAGCCTCTTTGGTGGCGTACAGGGTCTCAGCATTTTGCTCAACCTGGTGCGTACTAAGCTCGTAGCCATACTCTTAGGTCCTGCGGGTATAGGCCTTAACTCCATCTACAATGAGACACGAGAGCTTATCCACAGCACCACCAACTTAGGACTGGATGTCAGTGGCATCCGTGGCATTTCAAAGAGCTATGAGGACTGGCTCAACGCAACGGACGAGGACGATAAGCACGAAAAGGAACTACTCATCGACAAGGAAGTCTGTCTACTGCGCTCATGGGTCCTGATCCTGGCATTAGTGGGGTCACTGGTATGCATGATCCTGGCTGAGCCTATCTCCTATTTTACGTTCAATGACTACGAACATACCTGGGGCTATGTGCTCCTCTCTCCCGTCATTGGCCTAAGCACCATGATCTGTGGAGAACTGGCAGTACTGAAGGCCCTCCGTTGCATCAAGAAGATAGCCTCTGTCTCGGTCATCAATGTGATGCTAACCATCGTGACTTCCATCCCGCTCTATTATCTTTTTGGCATAGAGGGTGTTATCCCGGCTTTTATCCTGCTGTTCATCACACAGTTCATTGCCATTACGCTCTTCTCTTACAAGGTCAAGCGTCCTAGTTTTGCATTCAACAAGCAGCACCTTGCCACGGGAATCCCGATGCTTCTCTTAGGCATTTCCTTTGCGGTCACTGGCATGATCAATCATGGCGCACAGCTGACTATACGCACCTTCATCAATAATCATGGAGGCCTTGAGGCCGTAGGTTTGTTCAATGCCGGCTACACCATCTTCTCTACAGTGGGCGAAGTAGCCTTTGCTTCCCTCAGTTCATATTATTTCCCTCGCCTATCAGGAGTCATCAATGACGTAGCCTTACGCCGACAGGCAGTACTGAGTCAGACCAAGGTAACCCTCGCCATCATCACCCCGATCGTCCTACTTCTGATTGTGGTCTTAGGATGGATACTCCCGCTGCTTTTCAGCCACGACTTTGACAGCGTAGTCCCTATGGCGCAGGTAGCGGCAGCAGGCCTCTTATTCCGTGCCATCTATCTCCCGTTTGCATATCTCCCGCTCTCGGCTGGCGATTCAAAGATCTATCTCATCCTTGAGACCATCAGCGCCACCATCCTGGCCACCTCCGTCATCACGGGCTATCATTTCTATGGTCTCCTGGGTGCAGGTTGCGGATTACTGTTCTCCAATCTGGTCGATATGTGCACCTCCGTAACTGTAGCCAAAATCAAGTATAAGTTCTAACCTATCACATACTTATACTGTAACAGCGCATAGAGATTATTGATGGCATGGGCCAAAACCGAAGGCCAGATACTCCCCGAGTAATAGACCAGATAGACAAAGGCCGTTCCCAGGATCCAGCGTGGGATCAATCCGTAGATTTCCATGTGTATAGCGCTGAAAATAAGTCCCACAACGATAGCTATCACATGCTTATTCCAGCGCGAATAGCGTCTGAAAAGCGTCAACAGCGCCCCTCTGAACGTCATCTCTTCACCGATAGCCGTAGCGACACTCATCAGCAGGACGAGCTCCACCCAGCCACCTATTCCACCCACACTCAGCATCTTCTTGAGCAGCAGTTCTTGAGTCGCAGACTCCTCTTCAGCCATGTTTTTAAGGACTTCGGGCAATGGGAGGTTGCGACAGGCTTCGGCGAGAATATCGAGCAAAGGCAGGGCAATGACCGACAGGACAAGCACGATCAGATAATACTTCCAATGCACCTTCCCAGAGAGGCACAGCCCTGACACGAAGCTGTCCTTCAACCTATATTTACACCAGATCATGGCAGGCAGCACCATCACAATGACCGTCTGCTGCCATTGGATCTTGTGATAATACCAGACACTTTCTGCCAATCCCGGCTGCACGACTGTCACCCCGGTAGTGAGCAACGCGAGCGACAAGAATCCAGCCATCAGATACAGTAGGAAATACCATAACTCCGTCCAGAAAACTCTATTCATAATACAACCTTTTACTACATTTTTGGGCGCAAAGATAATAATTTCTAATGAGAATACAAATTCTCTCAACTTTTTTATCCATTATAATTATATATTGTGTATCTTTGTGCCATCATAAAACCACATAAACAATGAAGAATAACATCCGATTGGCCTCTTTGCTTGCGTTATTGGCCACCCCTTATCTTTCTTCTGAGGCTATTGCTCAGCCTGTGCCTCAGTCTTTCCACGAAGATCTTTCGTATTTCATGCCTTCACAGCTCTATAACTATACGCTCGATGGCAAGATCCCTACCCCTAAGCAGGTGTTAGGTTTCGAAGCCGGACAGCAGATGGTGCTCTGGGAGCAGGTAATTAACTACATGGAGAAGCTCGTTGCTGCCTCTCCTCGTTTCAGTATCAAGGAATACGGACGCACCCATGAGAATCGTCCGCTCGTATGCGTAGCCATCACCAGCCCTGAGAATCAGAAGAAGATCGATGAGATCCGTCAGCTCCATGGCTCGATGGCCGATCCTTCTGCCAATGTGGATATCGAGAATCTCCCCGTAGTCGTTGAGATCATGGAGAGCATTCACGGCAACGAGGCATCGGGTGTCAATAGCGCCATTCCTTTCGCTTACTTCTGGGCAGCTGCGCAGGGCAAGGAGATCGAAGACTTGCTAGACAAGACCGTCATCCTCCTCGTCCCTGGCCAGAACCCTGACGGTATCAACCGCTTCGCTACCTGGGCCAACTCTCATCGCAGCATCAAGAACAATACCGACCCTCAGAGCATGGAGTTCCATGAGACCTTCCCTGGCGGTCGTAGCAACCACTTCTGGCACGATCTCAACCGCGACTGGATCAATGCTACCCAGCCGGAGATGAAGGCGCTGCTCCAGATCTATCACGACTGGATGCCTAACACCGTCGATGACCACCACGAGCAGGGTCGTGACAGCTATTTCTTCATGGAACCTTCTGATCCAGTGGCTTACTACCCATACATCCCACAGGAGAACAAGGATCTCACCGACCAGATCTCTAAGTACAACGTCAAGGCGCTCGATGCCATCGGTTCGCTCTATTTCTCACGCGACTCATACGACAGCTACTCTCTCGGCACCGGCGACGTCTATGAGGACGCGCTCGGCACCGTAGCCATGCTCTTCGAGCAACCATCTGCACGTGGCCACCAGCAGGAGAGCACCAACGGTGTGCTCAATTTCCCATTCACCATGCGCAACCAGCTCATCACCGCCATGGGCTCCATCAAGGCGTCGTATGAGATGCGCAGCACGCTCAATGACTACATGAAGCGCTTCGTGGCCGACCGTTATGCCGAGGCTCAGAAGCACGCTATCAAGGGCTGGGTATTCGATGGTAACGGCTCGGAAGCCATCGCTTATCACTTCATCGAGATGATGCGTCAGCACCGTATCTCGGTCAATCGTCTGGCCAAGGACTATACCCAGAATGGGCACACCTACAAGGCTGAGAATAGCTACGTTATCTCTGGCGTTCAACGCAATAGCATACTGCTCCGCTCGCTGTTCGACAGCAATAAACAGTTCGTTGACAGCCTCTTCTACGACGTTTCGACCTGGAACATGGCCGAGGCTTATGGCCTGAACTACGCTGAGCTCAAGAGCACCGCAGGCCTCATGGGCGACGATGCCACCCAGCTGGCTTTCAAGGCCGGTGAAGTCAAAGGCGGCAAGAGCCAGGTGGCTTATCTCTTCGACAACAAGGAGCTCTACACCCCATACGTCATTAATGGCCTCCAGGAGGCTGGCATCCGTGTCATGGTCACCGCTTCCGGCGCCAAGGCCGCTGACGGATCTTATGCTTACGGCGCAGGTTCGCTCATCGTCCCTGTTCGCAGCCAGAAGGTCTCTCCGGACTCTATCTATACCGTCCTGAGCAAGTTAGCCAAAGAAGCTGGCGTGCAGGTACAAAGCGTAGGCACGAGCCGTATGTCCGACTTCGATCTGGGTCATTACACCAACTCATCGCTCCGTCAGGCCAAGATCGCCCTCGTAGCCGGTGGCCGAGACACGGGTACTCCTTGGTTCGTGCTCAACTACCGCATGCAGATGACCCCAACCATCCTCGATGACGCTACCCTCGCCAGCCAGGACCTCTCTAAGTACAACGTCCTCATCATCACCTCTGCCCTGCGCGACAAGAAGGCCAGCGAGAAGGTGGCTGAGTGGGTGCGTAATGGCGGTGAGCTCATCACCTTCGGAGACGCTTACAAGACGGCCAATGACAACAAGCTGAGCGACATCAAGACCAAGACCCTCGAGAAGCCTGATTCGACCGTCTATATCAACTACGCTGACCGTCGCGACCGTTTCAGCATGTACGAGATTCCTGGCACAACGCTGCAGGTACAGATGGACTACACCCATCCTCTCTGCTGGGGTTATAGCACCCCGATGCCATTGCTCAAACACACCAAGCTCGTCTTTGACCAGCCGAAGGAGATCAACAACGTGCCAGTCTGGTTCGACAAGAAAGACCCTCTCCTGAGTGGCTATCTGCGCAATGCGCATAAGAAGTCGCTCACCGGCGCACCTGAGGTCATCGTCAATAAGGCCGGCAAGGGTGTCGTAATCAGCTTTGCAGACGACATCAACTTCCGCTCGACCTGGTACGCCAGCACACGTATGTTCCTCAATGCCATCCTCTTTGGCGACAAGATCTAATCTATTCACAACGTTATGAAATTCATTTCCTGGAATGTCAACGGCCTGCGTGCCTGCGTTGGCAAGAACTTCGAGGAGGACTTCCGACAGCTCGATGCTGACTTCTTCTGCCTGCAAGAAACCAAGATGCAGGAGGGTCAGCTCGACCTGCGTTTCGAAGGCTATCAGGCCTTCTATAACTATGCCGAAAAGAAAGGCTATTCCGGCACGGCCATCTATACCAAGCACCAGCCACTCAGCGTGACATACGGCATAGGCGTTGAGGAGCACGACCATGAGGGCCGCGTCATCACGCTCGAAATGCCCGACTTCTACCTCATCACCGTCTATACGCCCAACTCGCAGGACGGGCTCAAGCGCCTCGATTACCGCATGCAGTGGGAGGAGGATTTCCAGTCCTATCTCCGCAACCTCGATGAGAAAAAGCCTGTCATCGTGTGCGGCGATATGAATGTAGCTCACGAGGAGATTGACCTCAAGAACCCGAAGACCAACACGATGAGCGCAGGCTTTACGGCCGAGGAGCGTCAGAAGTTCACGCAGCTCCTCTCCCGTGGGTTCACCGATTCTTGGCGCTTCCTCCATCCTGACGAGATTAAGTACTCGTGGTGGTCCTACCGCTTCCAGGCGCGTCAAAAGAACGTGGGCTGGCGCATTGACTACTTCGTCATCTCCGACCGTCTGCGCGAGCGCCTCCAGAGCGCTGAGATCCACAACGAAATCCTCGGCAGCGACCACTGCCCGGTGGAACTGGTGCTTAGTGACTAAAAAATCAACTGTAGCACTGTAGCGTGTAGCGCTTTTTAGACAATACAACCAATAAAACATCATAACATGAAAAAGCTCCTTACCTTGCTTGTCACCCTGGCCCTCACATCCTCATTTTGGGGATCTGTGCAATCCCTCCAGGCCAAGCCTGCCGCTGACTCCCTGGCCTTCCGCAACCTCAAGAAGACCGATGATCAGCGCATCGACCTGCTCCTCAAGCAGCTCACCCTCGATGAGAAGATTGACCTCCTCTCCACCAATCTCGGCGTGCCACGCCTCGGCATTCCTAACAGCAGCCACTTTGAAGGCCTCCACGGCCTGACCCTGGGCGGCGCTGGCGGTTGGAACAAGATTACTAAGCCCGATGGCACCCAAGTCCTCGACCCAAAGCCTACCACCGTCTTCCCACAGGCTTACGGCCTCGGTGAGACCTGGGACGTAGACATCCTCAAGCGCGTGGGCGAAATCACCGCCGAAGAGGCTCGCTGGTACTTCCAGAGCCCCCTCAGCCCTCAGCGCTCGCTCGTGATGCGTGCTCCGAATGCTGACCTCGCTCGCGACCCTCGCTGGGGACGCACCGAGGAGAGCTTTGGCGAAGACGCCTTCCTCACCGGCACCCTCTCCACGGCCATCATCCGGGGCCTCCAGGGCGACGATCCACGCTACTGGAAGACCGCATCGCTCATGAAGCACTTCCTGGCCAATAGCAACGAGGATGGGCGCGACAGCACGTCTTCCGATTTCGATATGCGCCTCTTCCGCGAGTACTACAGCCGCCCGTTCTACATGGGTATCACCCGTGGCGGCGCGCAGAGCTTCATGGACGCTTATAACAAGTGGAACGGCACCGTGATGATGGTGCATCCGGCTAACGACACCATCGCACGCCAGCAGTGGGGCGTCAAGGGCATTATCTGTACCGATGGCAGCGCCCTGCGCCTCCTCGTCAACGCGCATCACGCCTACCCTTCGCAGGTCGAGGGCTCAGCGGCTGCGGTCAAGACCACGGTGGGTCAGTTCCTCAGCCCTTATCGCGAGTCGATTGTCGAAGCCATCCAGCGCGGATTGGTCACCGAGGCTGAGATTGACAAGGCCATCCGAGGCAACCTCTACACAGCCCTCAAGCTCGGCTTGCTCGATGGCTCTGACACCCGGAATCCTTACCTCCAGATCGGACAGGACGTCACGGCGCCTAAGCCTTGGGAAGACCCTGCCATCCGTCAGTACGTCCGCGAGGTGACCGCCAAGTCGGTAGTATTGCTCAAGAACGATGGAATCCTCCCGCTCAAGGCCGACAAGATCAAGAAAATCGCAGTCATTGGCCAGTGGGCTGACAGCATCGATACGGACTGGTATGGTGGCGAGCCTTCTTATCGCATCACTATACGTCGCGGTTTGGAGATGGCACTCTTAACAGATGGGCGAAATGGCAATCTGTGGGGCAAGGACGTAGAAATCCTCTATGCATCAAGCAACGCCATGAGCCAAGCAGAGCGACTCGCCAAGGAGGCTGACGTGGTGCTCGTGTGTGTGGGCAACCATCCATACGGCACGACGCGCAACTGGAAGGTCTCTCCTGTGCCCAGCGACGGACGCGAAGCCGTCGACCGTAAGTCCCTCCAGCTCCCTGACGAAGACCTCGTGCGCCAGATGTATAAGGCCAATAAGAACACCGTGCTCGTCTTGGTCAGCAGCTTCCCATACACCATCAACTGGAGTCAGGAGCATCTCCCAGCCATCGTGCACCTCACCCACTGCAGCCAGGAGCAAGGCTCGGGCTTGGCCGATGTATTGCTCGGCAAGGTCAACCCAGCAGGCCGCCTCACTCAGACCTGGGTGCGCGACATCACTGACCTGCCCGACATGCTCGACTATGATATCCGTCATGGCCGCACCTACCAGTACTTCAATCAGCCCGTCCTCTACCCGTTCGGCTACGGATTGAGCTACACCACCTTCCAGTACGGCGACGTGCAGGACCTCAAGCAGGACAAGCAGAGCGTCACTCTCACCGTGCCTGTCAAGAATACGGGCAGCCTCGATGGCGATGAGGTCGTCCAGGTCTACGCCACCTATCCTGAGAGCCGTGTGAGCCGCCCTAACAAGCAGCTCTGCGCCTTCGCTCGTGTCAACATCAAGGCTGGCGAGACGTCTCTCGTCACCCTTACGATCAACAAGGAAGACCTCTCTTACTGGGACGAAGCCTGCCACGCCTTCGTGTGCGAGAAGCTCCCTGTCAAGCTACTCATCGGAGCATCGTCAGAGGACATACGACAGACCGCAGAGATAAATATCAAGTAAGAAAATGCTTGCCAGCACTTCCGGACAACCAATTCTTGATGCAGGATTGCTTGCCGGAAATTCCGGGAACCAATTATTACTACAAGATTTCAAAGACCGTATATATAGTGGAGCCCGAGGGCGGAGAAATGGGGTAATAGGAGTTTTGTGTTCTCTTAACGGGTGCAAAGATACGAAATATTTTTGGCACCAGTAGGAACTGTATGAAATAGGAGGAGCTACGTGAAATAAAGTTGAAAAAAAAATGCAAAAGCGCTACAGTGCTACAGTGCTACAGTCATTTGTTTTGCCGGAAAAAACTCAAAGTGAAATTATATATATATATAAAGAATAAATTCCCCCCTTTTTTAGAAAAAAACTAACTGTAGCACTGTAGCGCTGTAGCAACTTTCAAAATAATTCAAAATGTTATAAGAATGTTGTAAAAAAGCATAAATGAAAGATTTTTGATAGTCTGAACGAAATTTAATCATTATCTTTGCGCCATAAAATAAAACCAGTTAAAAACTATAATTATGGAAATCGCAGCTAGAAATCTCATCGAAGAAACTTACAACTACTATGGACTCAAGGCCAGCCTGCAGTTAGCTATGGACTACCTTGAGCAGTTCGGATGCGCTACTCCGGGAAGCTTCCTGGATTGGGTTAAGGACAAAAGATAATAAGAACCTTGCATTTTGCTAGGCTAAAAACAATAAAATCGGACGTTTTGCAAGAAACGCCCGATTATTTTTTGCACTGTATTTTTTCTGGAGTATTCTTTCCCCCTTGTGGAACGAACGTACGCTCAGGATAACAAAGCGAAAAATCAATAATACTTCTCGACACGCGCATCCTTGATGACACCGCTCCAGTTCATACCGAAGGCGAAGTCATACTTATTAGCGTCCGTATCAGTGTAAGGAGTCATGTCGCGTGGCACGTCCTCGCACTGCTCCTCAACGGTCTTCATGTCAGCAGGGAACTGGCATGGGAGCAATCCCGAAGGCTCAGCCTTACCGCTGATCATGTCGAGGAATGGCTGGTTAGAAGTACCGAAGCTGACGAGGATAGCGCTAGCATTCTCCTCCACACCCGTGAGGACGGTTGGCTTGCTGGCCTGGAGGCACACGATGACCGGCTTCTCTCCCATCAGCTGGCGAGTCTGCTGCACGATGGTCATATCGTCGCGGTTGTAGGCCTGGATGGTCTTGCCGCGATAACTGCGGTTCATGTAGTCATACGAGCCGTCTGTGGTGGTTTTGCTGTTGCCCGATACACTCTTCTCGCGCGCGTCTACCGCTTTATAATCAGCGTACTGGAGGCTGATAGGCATGAAACCATTACCGCCCTTCTGAGCGTCAGCGACATCGTAGCCGGCACCCGAAGCAGGGCTCTCGATGAAACAGATCGCAAAGTCAGCATCTGTAGGATTTTCAACCACTTCGTAGAATTTTCCTACCAGTGCGAGATCTACTGGATAATCCCAATGATCCTCACCCTGCAGACCAAAGAAGGTCAAGGTTGGCACGTAGTGGCGCTTAGCGATATAGACCTTCTGCTTCTCCTGGATCGGAAGAGTCTTCTCATGGTTCTTGACCATCACGATACTCTTAAGCTGCGCGTTGTAGCCAGCCTCCATGAACTCAGGTTTACCCAGGATCGATGCGGTCTCGGCTGGGTCGAGGTAAGGATTCTCAAAAAGACCCACACGGAAAGAATTAAGTAATAAACGGCGTGCTGACTGGTGGAAACGCTCCGTCCAAGCCTCCTCGCCAAACTCCTCACAACCCATCTTATAAGCCTCGAGAATCGGTCCCATGACGTTATTGCCGCCGAACTGATCCACACCAGCCTTTAGAACAGCGTAATGGCGCTCTGCGATGGTGAGTTGCTCAGTACCCCAGCATTTGCCGTCAAACGAGCCCATGGTAGCGTTATCGCCTGTAATCAACCAGTCGGTACAAACCACGCCATCGAAGCCAGCCTCGCCACGGAGCTGATCGGTAATCATCATCTTACTATAACCTGCACCTACATTGCTGCCCGATGGATCCTGGTCGAGCAGGATATTGTACATCGGCATGACAGCCGAAGCCATCTTGGTGCCACCCTGCAGCGCGAAAGCGCCCTCAACGAATGACTTGCGATGAAGGTCAGCCTTGCCGCCAGGGAAGATAGCGAACTTGCCATAATTATAATGCGAGTCTCGACCTGACTCAGGGGCGCCACAGCCATACCAGTGCTTCACCATGGCATTGACCGAACCTGTACCCCAACCATCAGCGAGGACTTTTTCTGCTGGAGAAGTCTGGAAACCATCACAATAGGCGCGAGCCATATCGGTAGTGAGCTGAGGATCCTCACCGAAAGTACCAGAGAAACGGCTCCAACGTGGCTCGGTAGCGATGTCGACCTGAGGAGAGAGCGCGGTGGCAATGCCGAGTGCACGGTACTCCTGCGCTGCGATCTGCGCGAACTGGAGGGTTATCTCAGGATCGAAAGTAGCAGCCAAGCCGAGGGTCGTTGGCCACTGAGATATTGTACCACCTGAGCCATAATTATACTCTGCGGTAGCTGCGGTTTCGTGGCGTGGATCGGAGCTGTTATTGGCCGGGACACCATGGTTGAGACCCTCTACGAAGGCCTGTACGTTGTTGTTCCAACGGGCAGCGATTTCAGGGCTCTCGACTTTGGTAACGAGCACGGCGCGGAGGTTGTCATCGGCCAGGAACTTACGCTGCTGGGCGGTAATCGTGTCGGCTGGAACGGACTGATGAGCGCTGTAGAGCATCAGTCCAGCAATCTCTTCGATACTGAGCTGTGAGGCCAGATCGGTGGCACGTTCATCGAACGAGAGTCGCCAGTCTTCGTACTTGTCGAGCACACCGTTGCGGTTGAGGTCCTTAAAGCGGTAACCGTCCTGCTCAAGGAGCTTGACGCCCGAGGTAGGTGAATAACCAAGTGTTGCGCCGCCCGACTGGGTGACGAGGATGTACTGGCCCATATCGGTCTCAGTGATCTGAGGGGAAGTACATGCTGTAGCCATCAGGGCCACAGGGAGAAAACCTAAAGATTTTTTCATATAACTACTAATATAATATTGTGCAATTGATCCTTCAAAGAAATCAAAAAAAAGCATCAGATGATTGGTTTTCTTTGATTTTTATGATGAAGTTATATTTACGGAAGGTGTTTAGTAATATAGTTCATAAAGTTTTCGCGGTAAGCATCAGTGACTCGGATGATCTGATCGCCAATATAGACGCAGTCGTTGCGGTCAATGCTCCGGATATGCTGGAGGGATATGATATAGGAGCGATTGATGCGCATAAAAAGAGAATTTGGTAACATTTCCTCAGCAGCAGAGAGTGTGAGGTGCGTCACCAGCGGGGTCTTCTCGCCTTCGATGGAGAACTTGAGGTAGTCTTTCATGCCTTCGACGTAGATGATTGAAGAGAGGGAGACACGTCTCAATTCACCGTCGACTTTAAGAAAAATAGAGCCACCAGGGGATTCCCTCCCTATAAGGGTTGTTTGTGGTGGGTCAGCTTTTTGCACTGCAGCCAGGAACTTTACATATCGGATAGGCTTGAGCAGGAAATCCAGTGCATTTACCTCATAGCTCTCGAAAGCATAATCCTTGAAAGCTGTGGTGAAGATGACTCGGGTGCGACGCGTATCAATGGCATGAGCCAGCTCCATACCATTCAGATCGGGCATCTGGATATCCAGGAACAGGAGATCTGAGGGAATAGTGCGTAAAGCGTCGAGGGCAGCAATGCTGTCCGTATAGGAACCTATAAGCTCGAGGTCTGAGGTGCGTGCTACGAAGGACTCCAGGAGCTTTACGGCGAGGGGCTCGTCATCAACGATTATGCAGGTCATTATTAGTGAGGAGTGAGGAGTGAGGAGTGAGCAGTGAGGAATTAGGAGTTAGGAGTTGAGGGCTACGCGAATCTGGAAGATATTGTCCTCCACCTTCTGCTTCCACTCATATTTATTGGGGTAAAGAAGCTCTAATCTACGACGTGTATTTTCGAGCCCGATTCCCGAGCCGCTCTGGTCACTATCACCCTTTGGAAGGTTGGTATTTCGGCACTCGAATGCGATAGTTTGACCTTCGGCTTTGAGTGAGATATGGATCTCCGAAGCCACATTATTGCTCACACCGTGCTTGAAAGCATTCTCAATGAAAGAGATAAAGAGCAAGGGGGCAATGGTGATCGAGGAAGATATATGGTCGGGGAAATCCACATGGACCGTGGTGTGGGACGAGCAGCGTAACTTCATCATACTGATGTAGTTCTGCATAAATTCCACTTCCCCCATCAGCGGTACGCTTGGCTTGTTGCTCTCATAGAGGGCGTAGCGAAGGAGGTCAGAGAGCTGGGCAATAGCATCCTGCGCCTGGTCAGGGTCGATCTGGGTGAGCGAGGAGATATTATTGAGCGAATTGAACAGGAAGTGCGGATTGAGTTGATTTTTGAGCCAGGTGAGCTCGGCTTCGGTGCTCTTGCGCTGCTCCTCCTCGAGCTTGCGCTGGATGCTCAGCGTGCGCAGATAATTGCGTAAAGCGAAGGCCGCAAAGGCGACGATAAGGTGAATGAAGAAATTGGTGCCAATCAGCGAATAGAAGCCATCCTGCCAGGGCTTGGGGAGCATCGACACATCGCCAAAAAAGAAGCGATAGTTGACGAGTATGAGCAGAGCGAGCGTCGAGAGGGCATAGAGCAACTTGTGTCCGCGGAAATAGAGATAAGGTACAAGGAGATAGAAACTGACCATGTAAATCAGGCACATAGGCGCGAGGATGGTCATGGCCTGGCCAAAGAACATCCAGTGGCGCGGAGAACTCGGATCCATCAGATAACTCACACAAGCCGGTGCGAGAATCATGATAATCCAGACTGTGAGCTGGACGATCAGAAGTACGATATTTTGTTTTAAGGTTTGTGACATATTCTTATAAATCTGGTGCAAAATTAAATATCTTCTCGCAAAAATCCAAATTTTCGATTTATATTTTACACGAATTATCATAAATTGTCATGAATTTCTCAAAAATAATGTCTTGCCCTGAAAAACCTTGACTCAAAATGTCTAGGAAATGCCAAGACTATTGAAAAAAGAAGTATCAAAGCGGTCATACAACTGCGCGATACCAGACGCATTAAAACGTCACATTTTAGAACTCTACCTTACAAAACA
>JAZRVB010000038.1:0-7164 GCA_045598885.1 Bacteroidales bacterium | reverse complement strand
GACCTCATCTCGTGTTCGCCCTTTCCTCTCTGCCTTTGCGATCAGAAGGGGAAAGACCTTTGTAAATTTCATTTCGAATACGTCCATATATCTTTCTGTAAGTGATTCATCTGCATCTTCGAGCGAGAACTCATAACGTTTGCAATAGGCTGATTCTCCACAGAGGAATCCTTGCCTGCAAGCTTCTGCAATGATTGTAGGAACCCGAGGAATACCATCAAGGCTCGACATGACAAGCAATTTTTCATAATCGCTTTTCGAAATCTGATAAGTCATATAGCAATCGCTGGCTGCAATATGTGGCAAGTCTGATACGGCATAGACTACCGTACGTGACTCTTCGAATATGAATCGGCCTACTTCGACACCGTAACCCAAAATGCCGTCGACTTTCAGATCAAATGGACCTTTAGTTTCTTTTTTCATAATATTGCAAATATCATTTTATGTTGTCCAATAACAGCGTTGCTTGCGATGCAGTGTCAGTTGCAGCGGTTGTTCTCACACTTACCACATGCAATGCAGCCACGTACAGGCTTGTTGCCGATCCAGAGGATCTCGCTGTCAATGTCATGCTAGGCTGACGATTTTGCCATTTGAATCCAAAGCGAAAACAGAAGCAGCCACTGCTTCAAGATCTGAGTTCACATTATTTCCAAAGGTCTCATGTGAGACGAGCAGAACCTTACGGTCAGAAACTGTTGCGTAAGCATACGATGCTGATTCACTGAAATACTCGGCAAATGATCTGAAAGCTTCTTCGCCACTTTTTTCTATGGACACATTATTGTCAATAGAATCATTGAAACGCTTCGACTCACTTTGTGTGCAGGATGCCAATGTGATCAAAGAAATCAGGACTTGAATAGTTAAAACAATTTTCTTCATACAGTCAGTTCTTCTAAAAGTTCTAAATTGTCAGCTGATCACCACAAGCCAGATATTCGATCTGTGCATCCATCAATGATCTGAGCTTTCTGTATTGCTCCTCACCCGTACAGTGCATGGTGTAGAACTTCGTATGCTTGTATCGCATAAGCTCATCAGCCAGCGTACCGATGAAAGCATCTTCCTCTGCCTCATTGAGTCCGCTCTTGACAAGGTGCATACCTGCAAGCACATGAGTAGGAGCCTTTCCTGCCACCACCTCCGCCCTTCGGAGTATATTGACGATGCCCCGATGAGCACAGCCTGCAAACAGGATCAGATTGTCCTTTTCCTCGATGAGAAGGCTCTGCTCATGGCAGAAAGTGTCATTCACATTCTCTTCCGGTCCGAACAGAAGCCTGTTGCCTATAGGATTGCAGCAGCTGCCTAGTACCTCTGCGAAGAGAGTCATCTCGTCTGATATATGAGTCACACCGTCACAATATATCAGCCTGTCATGGTCAGACAACACCTTTTCCAGACCGATGTAGCGCAACCCTGTTTCCCGCAAGGAATAGTGAGACTGGAATGCATCCTTGTGGATGTACACCTTGGCTCTTTGATTCTCACGTAGGAATACTCCGAGTCCACCACCATGATCATAATGACCATGAGAGACCACCGCAATATCAATGTCAGCTATAGACAATGACAAGGCTTCTGCATTTCGGGCGAAAAGTCCAGATTGCCCCATATCAAACAAGACCTTCTGCCCGTCATCCTTCTCGATATACAGGCTCAGTCCATGTTCGACAGGCAGTCCCATCCTGCTGGTATTCTCTATGATCGATGTTACTTTCATTGGCTTTTTAGAGATGTTACCAAATTGAACATTTATTCTCCACAGTTATCTTTAGCGTCGGATCCTGGATGCAGGATTCGTATACCCGAAATCGTGGCGTCGGATCTTTCATGCAGGATCGGACGCCCTGAATGCGTTTGTGCGAATTATTGATCAGGAATTCGTATAGCCGGATGTCAAACAGCGGATAATTCCGTTTCCGGCGATCCCCATGAATTCGGTTCTCGCAATACTCCTCTCGCCCTCACTTTCTTTGTTATAGTTTCTTTTCTATTCTATTCTCTTTCACTAAGAGGTTCGTCTGCACGGGCAGGCTCACGGGCACCGGCACGGGCGCTTGCGCGAGAACCTGCACGAGAACCTGCACGAGCCTTGGATAACCAGACTGGATAAAGTTGTTGAGCATGATGGTCAGAATTAAAAATTACAAAATACACTGCCAAAAGGGAACTAAATCACGTTTGGCAGTGCAAAGATAGCAAAAAATAAGCAATTTTAAGAACAGAATCAGATAAAACTGAGGTCTATTCAAGAAAATTCAATTAAATCCAAGTAAATCCAAGAATTGATTCAAGTTCTGGGATCAGGGCTTTGAACATAAAGTTGCGGCAGCCAGATACTCCTCAAACTGCTTGGCAGGCAAAGGCTTCGAATAATAATAGCCCTGGATGGCGTCGATGCCGAAGTTGGCAATCATCTGACGGATATCTGCATCTTCCACGCCTTCGGCAATGGTCATGAGTTGCAGGCGCTTGATCAGGTCGACACATCCCTGCATGACAACCTGCTCACGTGGCTCGTGCAGACGGCGGACAAACGACATATCGAACTTGACGGTATCGATAGGCAGCTCGGCCAGAGAATGCAATGACGAGTAGCCGTTGCCGAAGTCATCGAGCTCGACTTTGACGCCATTGGCACGGATCTCCATGATACGCTGGATAGCCTCTGGCGAGAGGTCAGAGAAGAAGCTCTCGGTCACCTCCACATGGAGCAGCGACGGCGAGACATGGTATTTCTGCAAGACATTGATCGTATTGTCCAGGATATTCATCGAGTCAAAGTCCTGACGCGATGCATTGACCGAGATCGGCACGACAGGGAGACCCTGATCCTGCCACTCACGCTGATACTTACAGGTCTGCTCCCACACAAAAGCATCGGCCTTCTCTACGAATCCGTTCTGCTCGAAGATAGGGATGAACTCACCCGGTGAGATGAACCCCATCTCAGGATGGATCCAGCGCAGAAGAGCCTCAGCGCCAATGAGTTTCTGGGTCTTGGCATCATGCTTTGGCTGGTAGTATACCTGCATCTGGCCGATCCTGATCGCATTCTCCATTTCGCTCTCGATGCGTCTGACGCGCTGTATCTGATCAAGCTGCTGAGCGCCTACGAAATCGGCGTAGTGGTAATAGTGCTTGAGCGCTTTATCGAGTGCCAGTTGCAGCACGTCGAGATACGATTGCAGCGGACGTGACGGATCAAGATGCTCGCAGAAGCCGGCCTTGATGGTCACCTTCAGCTCCTTAGAGAGCCGGATCATAAAATCATCGAAGAATTCGAGCTTCTGATCATCGCTCATGCCGAGGGTTTGTGTCGGACAAAGCAGAAGCAGGTGATCGAACGTATAATAACCCACGATTACATTATCCCCCAGCCAGTTCTTGAGAACCGACACCTGGTTACGGAGCGAGTCAAAGGCTCGGTCACGATAGGAATCCTGCAGCGCCTTGAAACCGATGATATCCGTGATGGCCAGCGTATAGTCGGTCTCAGGATCCATCTTAAGCCGCTGTGCCGCATGATACATGAAGGCGTTGAAGGTATAAGCACCTGTCTTCTGATCGATCTCCAGCTCGCCGACTTCCGACATACAGTCGCGCAGACGGAGCAGCACCTCGATGCGCAATCGGACGATCGAAGGGACGTACGGCTTGTGCAGGAACTCCGTGGCATTGAGCATGAGGCAACGTTCCTCCTCGTCTGATCCCTCATTGGCCGTGATGACGACGATAGGGATACTACGCAACTGAGGATCCTCGCGGACGACGGCAAGGACCTCATAGCCATTCATCACTGGCATCTCCAGGTCGAGCAGGACGATGTCGATGATGTTATGATACTCATGCAGCATATCCAACCCTACCTTGCCATTCTCTGCAAAGTAGAGGTTATAGGTATCGGAGAGTATCTCGCTCAGGATTTCTCGATTGATCTCATTGTCTTCAATGACAAGGACAGAGTGTCTTTTATTTGGCATTCGTCAAACAATATGGGGTATTTAAGCAATATGTTAGCATGGCAAATATAAATATTTATAATGAAATCATCAATTTTCGCAATGCAAATTGAGTCATTCTGCGTTTCTGCTATCGTTTTTTTTGATATTATGACCACTGCACATTCCAAATCTTGACACTTAGAATACACATTTTTTACAATAATTTAAAAAAGGAGTACCTGACAAAGTGATTTTGCTGACGACATGACTTTTCTTTCGCCGATAATGATTATCTTTGTGGCGAAATTGCGAAATACATCTTCTATCAACCTTATAAAATCACATCATTGCAATGAGAAAAAACACCCTTGCTATCAGCCTTCTGGCCCTGGCGCTCGTCACACCTCAGCTGTCGGCTCAGAAGAATAAGAAAGCCAACCCAATGTATCACAAAGGCTGGATCGACTTCAACAAGAACGGCGTCAAAGACGTCTACGAAGACCCCTCGCGCGGCTTGGATGAGCGCGTCGAGGATCTCCTCAGCCAGATGACGCTCGAAGAGAAGTCGTGCCAGCTCACCACGCTCTACGGCTTCGGCCGCGTCCTGCAGGACTCGCTCCCTACCCCACGCTGGAAGGAGGAGATCTGGAAGGACGGTATCGCCAACATCGACGAGATGCTCAATGGTGTGGAGGGTGCCGGCCGCTTCATGGAGTATAACTATCCGTTCTCACGTCACGTCGACGCCCTGCATACCGTGCAGCGTTTCTTCGTCGAGGAGACGCGTCTCGGCATCCCTACCGAGTTTACCAACGAGGGCATCCACGGCCTCAACCACACGCTGGCCACTCCCCTGCCCGCTCCTATCTCATTAGGTAGCACCTGGAACCGTGACCTTATCTACCGTGCCGGTGCCATCGCTGGTGAGGAGGCTTCCTTGCTCGGCTACCACTCTGTCTACGCGCCGATCCTCGACCTGGCACGTGACCCTCGCTGGGGTCGCACCCTCGAGTGCTACAGCGAAGACCCTTACCTCATCGGTGAGCTCGGCCTCCAGATGGTACGTGGTGTGCAGAGTCAGGGCGTGGCTTCCTGCCTCAAGCACTATGCAGCGTATAGCGTACCTAAGGGAGGCCGCGACGGCGATGCGCGTACCGATCCGCACATCACCCCTCGCGAGCTGCATCAGATCTTCATGTACCCATTCAAGAAGGTCATCATGCAGGGTCACCCCATGGAGGTCATGAGCAGCTACAACGACTGGAATGGCGAACCGATCTCCGGCTCGTACTACTTCCTCACCACGCTCCTCCGCCAGCAGTATGGCTTCAACGGCTATGTGGTGAGCGACAGCGAGGCGGTCGAGTTCATGCACTCCAAGCACAAGGTCACAGCCAACTACGAGGAGACTGCCAAGTTGGTGCTCGAAGCTGGCCTCAACGTGCGCACCAACTTCACCATGCCGCAGACGTTCATCAACCCTGTCCGCTCAGCTTATAAGAAAGGTATGATCAGCATGGAGACCATCGATCAGCGCGTCCGTGAGGTGCTCAAGGTCAAGTTCCGCCTGGGTCTCTTCGACAATCCTTATACGGGCGATGGCGTCCGTGCCGACCGTGAAGCAGGCTTCGACAAGCACGTCGACTTCACCGACCTCATCCAGAGCCAGGGCTTCGTCCTCCTCAAGAACGACACCGTCACCACCGGAGCCGGCGCTCTCCTCCCGCTCGACAAGAACCAGCTCAGCAAGGTGCTCGTAGCCGGTCCTCTCGCTACTGAGACCAACTTCATGATCAGTCGCTACGGTCCTAACGGCCTCAAGTGCATCAGCATGCTCGAAGGCATCCAGAACTACCTCGGCGCCGATAAGGTCGTCTATGCCAAGGGTTGCGAGGTCTTCGACCAGAACTGGCCAGAGACAGAGATCATCCCAGAGCCTCTCACCCCTCAGGAGATCGCCGACATCGATGCTGCCGTAGCCGCAGCCAACGACGTCGACGTCATCATTGCCTGTCTCGGCGAGGACGACCGCACCACAGGCGAAGGCCGCAGCCGCACCTCGCTCGACCTCCCCGGCCGTCAGCAGCTCCTCCTGGAGCGTCTAATCGCTACCGGCAAGCCTGTCGTCATGGTCATGGTCAATGGCCAGCCGCTCACCATCAACTGGGCCAACAAGTACGTGCCTGCCATCGTCGAAGCATGGTTCCCAAGCTATCGCGGCGGTGAGATCATGGCCAAGACGCTCTTCGGCGACGTCAATCCATCGGGCAAGCTCCCTATCACCTTCCCGAAGAGCATCGGCGAGGTGGAGTTCAACTTCCCATACAAGCGCGGCTCGCACAACGGCCCTGCCTGGTACAAGCGCGGCACACGCGTCAATGGCGCCCTCTATCCGTTCGGCTACGGCTTGAGCTACACCCAGTTCAAGTATGACGATATGCAGGTCAATGTCGACAACTACGACATCACCATCACCGCTCAGATCACCAACACCGGCAAATGCGCCGGCGAAGAGGTCGTGCAGCTCTACTTCTCCGACCTCATCACCTCCATGGTCAGCTACGAGTCACAGCTCCGTGGCTTCGAGCGCGTCGCTCTCCAGCCGGGCGAGACCAAGACGGTCACTTTCCATCTCGACAAGAGCGATCTGGAACTCCTCGACAAAGACATGCACTGGGTAGTAGAGCCAGGAGACTTTGAATTCCGCATCGGATCAAGCAGCGAGGATATCCGACTCCGGAAGACGATCTGTATAAAATAATTAAATAAGGTAGTATTCTTCGGAATCCACAACAGAACAAACTTTTGTTGCAGAAATAGCAAATTTATAGAGCATAATGCCACCGATTACACAATATCGGTGGCATTATTCTTTTATTTTGCAATATTTGACTAACATTTTCGACATTTACGAGCGCCAAAAAGAGAAAAATGATGGGGAAAAGCGATTTTTTCGAGCAAAAATTTGGAGAAAGTGCAGAAAGGGTGTAAATTTGCAGCGTCAAACAAGAGAAAACGATACTATTTCTACCGTTTCAACAATAAATACTGACAATATTCTATAAAAATCATAAAATTTAAAACATTGTGTTATGAGTAAGTTAAGATTTGATGCTATTGAGCAGGCGTTCAAAAAGCACGCAGTAGAGGTTGAAGCCCCTAAGGGTCGTCCATCAGAGTATTTCGGCGAACTCGTCTTCAACCGTGAGAA
>JAZRVB010000037.1:0-31360 GCA_045598885.1 Bacteroidales bacterium | reverse complement strand
TTGTGGATTTTAACGAAACCGTCAATAAACTGAGCGATATAAGCTCAAGCGAACTACATCATTATGGCATCGAAGGGATTCCTTTCCCTTCGGTGCTCGTATTGCGTGAAATCGTGGATCTCTGCCGCGCCGTCCTCTTCCCTGGCTACTATGGTAAGCCGGTGATCGATGCTGACAGCCTGAAATTCCACGTCGGCGTCGATACTGAGCGCATCTATGAGAAACTGAGCAAGCAGATTGCTGCTGGCCTGGCATTGATGTGCGACGGCAAGTGCGACGCTCAGAACATCATGACCGAAGCTCGCAGTCGTGCCAAGGCTTTCGTGGAGAGCCTGCCACAGTTGCGCGACCTGCTGGAGACCGATGTGGTAGCTCACTACCGTAACGACCCCGCAGCTCATAACCTTGGAGAGGTTATCCTCTGCTATCCTGGCATGCGTGCCATCTCAGGATACCGCATCGCCCACCGTCTGGTGGAGCTCGATGTGCCACTCATTCCACGTATGATTACCGAGATCGGACACTCCGAGACCGGTATCGACATTCACCCAGGCGCCACCGTCGGCCACTCGTTTGCCATCGACCACGGCACGGGTGTGGTAGTAGGAGCTACCGCCATCCTGGGACACAACGTGACGCTCTATCAGGGTGTCACCCTCGGAGCCAAGAACTTCCCACAGGAGGAAGACGGCTCATTGGTCAAAGGTATTGCCCGTCACCCAATCCTGGGCGACAACGTGGTGGTCTACGCCAACGCCACCATCCTGGGCCGCATCACCATTGGCAACAATGCCACCATCGGCGGCAACCTCTGGGTCACTCATGACGTGCCGGAGGGGACAAAACTCTTCTACAAGCAGAATTCATAAATTATATCTATATATATGGACAAATTCAAGATCGTAGCCAAGACCCTCGCAGGACTCGAGGAGATTCTTGCCAAAGAGATCGAACAACTGGGTGGTAGCAACATCGCTATCGGCAATCGCATGGTAAGCTTCGTAGGCGACAAGCAGTTGCTCTACAAGACCAACCTCTGGGTGCGTACCGCCCTGCGTATCATCAAGCCTATCGAGCAGTTCGATGCCTGTGACCCTGATGAACTTTACGCTCAGATCAAGGCCATCGACTGGAGCAAATACGTGGCTGAGGGCCAAACCATCGCCATCGACAATACAATCTACAGCGAGAACTTCCGCAACTCGCGCTATGCCATCTACCGCGCCAAAGATGCTATCTGCGACTGGTTCGTGGAGCATAACATGAAGCGTCCGAAGGTAGCAGTAGCCAGTGCCGACGTGCAGCTCAACCTGCATATCAGCGACAACTGGGACATTACCGTCGACGAGGAGACCGGCGAGGCGTCACGCTCATCGCACTGCACCCTCTCGCTCGACGCCAGCGGCGACCCACTCTACAAGCGTGGCTATAAGGAGCAGCTCACCGACGCTCCTATCAGCGAGGTGCTGGCCGCAGGTATCCTCCTCAAGGCCGGCTATGACGGCACACGCGACCTCTATGACCCAATGTGTGGCTCTGGTACGTTCCTCATCGAGGCCGCTCTCATCGCCACCAATACTCCAGCGGGCCTCTATCGCAAGAACTTCGGCTTCCAGCGCTGGACCATCGGTGACCTCGCTTTCGACGAGGAGATGTGGCAGGAGCTTTATGATGATGACAGCCAGGAGCGCGAGTTCCTCAACCATATCTACGGTTCGGACATCAGCAAGGTAGCCCTCGATGTTACCGCACAGAATATCCGCTCAGCAGGCCTCAGCAAGTACATCACCCTCGAGGTGAAGGACTTCGAGGAGGTTGACACCAATCCGATGGGCGAGGGCGGTATCCTCGTCATGAACCCACCTTACGGCAAGCGCCTCTTCACCGACGTCCCTACCTTCTATAAGATGGTGGGCAATGTGCTGAAGCAGAAGTTCCAGGGTTGTGAGGCATGGATCATCTCGAGCGACGATCCTAACGCCACCTTCTCTGCCGTTGATCCACGCAATGGCTTCCGCAAAGAGGGTACTCCATTCGATTTCGTCGGCCTCAAGCCTTCGATCAAGATTGATCTTAATAATGGTGGCATCCCATGTCAGCTGCGCAAGTATGAGCTCTTCTCTGGCAAGTATGATGAGTTCCGCAAGGATGGTGGCGAGCTCGACAAGACCTCGGCTGACCAGAAGCAGGACAACTCAAAGTTCGAGAACATCCGCAGCAAGAAGCCAAGCCGCTTCAGCAGTGACCGTAAGCCAGGCGACAAGAAGTTTGACAAGAAGGACGGCGAGGGCAAGAAGCGTTTCTACGATAAGGACGGCAAGGCCTTTGAGCGTGGTCATAAGCGTATTGACGATAAGCCAAAGCGTACCCGTACTGCCAGCACCGAGCGTGCTTATACCGTTGGCAAGGATGGCAGCATTGTGGCTAAGGCTCCAGGCGAGAAGCCTGCATTCGAGAAGAAGAGCTTTGACAAGAAACCTTTCGGAGATAAGAAGCCATTCGCTAAGAAGGATGGCGACAAGCCATTTACCCCTCGTGGCAACTTCAAGCGCAATGCCGACGGCAAGCTTGAGGAGCGCGAGGGTCACTTCCAGCCACGTGGCAAGCGTGAGTACGATCCTAACCGTCCACTCTTCCACAAGGATTTCGATATGAGCAAAGCCGTGCTGGATTACACCCAGGATGACACAAAGAAGGATTAACAAGCTATGAAGCGATTCTATATCACAGCACTGATGGCCGCCTCTCTCCTCACCGCAATGGCACAGCACAAGATCCTGGGCACCACTCCTGCCCAGCAGGGTGAGTTGCCTACGATGGAGCAGATGACGCCTGGCCATCCGGATTATGTCTACACGCCGAGCCTCGTCAACGCGCAGTTCGACGCTAACGGCAAGTTCACATTCTATACTCCTGAGAATGCCGCTCAGGCTCCTGCACGTCCACGTCAGCGCGGCACCGTCAGCGCCGACGGTCTCTGGACGGCGCTCAACGAAGGTGACCGTCTCTGGGTTGAGACCACGGGCGATGGCGAGAAGCAACGCCTGCAGGTCAGCGCTCCTGACTCGCCGAGCGACAATCCTGTCAGCGGACAGTCAGAAGTCGTGTGGGGACAGTCCGTTCATCGCAATGAGTTCGGCGTCAGCAAGGGAATCTTCTGGAGCCCTGAGGGTCATCAGCTCGCCTTCTACTGCATGAACCAGTCGATGGTCGGCCAGTATCCGCTCCTGCAGACCGATGCCCGTGAGGCCGAAGTCAAGTGGGTGCGTTACCCGATGGCCGGCATGACCAGCCACCAGGTAGTCCTCGGCATCTATCGCCCTGAGGAGAAGCGTACACTGTGGGTCAAGACCGGCGCTGAGCTGCCACACGCGCAGCGGCAGCCGGCAGCAGGAACCCGTCACCACGAGCTGGTCAGCGATCCCGAGCATTATCTCACCTGCGTCAGCTGGCGTCCTGATGGCCGACAGATCTTCATCGCAGAGCTCAATCGCAAGCAGAACTATATGGAGCTCAACGCCTACGATACTGAGACCGGCGAGTTTGTCGAGACACTCTTCTCCGAGTCTTCAGATAAGTACGTCGAGCCGGAAGACGAGCTCACCTTCCTCCCTGGATCAAACGATAAGTTCATCTGGATGAGCGAGCGCGACGGCTACAAGCACATGTATCTCTATGACCTCTCGGCCTCTCGCACCTCAGAAGGACTCAGCGGCAAGCAGCTTACGAAGGGTGACTGGATGATCAATGAGCTCATCGGCATCGATCCTCAGGTCAAGTACGCTTATTTCATGGCCACCAAGGAGAGTCCACTCGAGAATCATCTTTACAGCCTCGACCTCAATTCGCTCAAGGTCAATCTCATCACCACCACCCCTGGCCGCCACTCCGTCTTGTTCGACAAGGACTATACCCGCGTCTACGATACCTTTGTCAGCCACGACATTCCTCGTCAGTGCCAGCTCATCGACCTCAAGAAGGGCAAGCCTGCCCAGGTGGCAGTGATCTGGAAGGCCGACGATCCATACGCAGCCAGCGCCAATCACAAGGCTATCGCTCGTCCTGAGGTTGAGGTAGGTATGCTCAAGGCAGCCGACGGACAGACCGATCTCTACTATCGCCTCGTCAAGCCTCTGAACTATAACGATGGCAAGAAGCATCCTGTCGTTGTCTATCTCTATAATGGTCCACACGCGCAGATGGTCACCGATGGTTATCAGTGGGGTCTGCCAGGCTGGGACGCCTACATGGCTACCCGTGGCTACGTGGTCTTTACGATCGATGGCCGTGGCTCTGACAAGCGTGGTCTCGCCTTCGAGCAGGTCATCTGGCACAACCTTGGCTTCAACGAGGGTAAGGACCAGATGCAGGGTGTGGCTTACCTCAAGACCTTGCCATACGTCGACGCTGATCGCATTGGCATCTATGGCTGGAGCTACGGTGGCTTCATGGCCACCTACATGACGCTCAACTACCCTGAGACCTTCAAAGTCGGCGTCTGCGGCGGTCCTGTCCTCGACTGGAGCCGCTACGAGGTGATGTATGGCGAGCGTTACATGGGTACTCCTCAGGACAATCCTGAAGGCTACGCCAATAACACGATGATCAACCAGACCGCCAAGCTCAAGAGTCACCTGCTCATCATCCACGACGATCAGGACGACACCGTCGTGCCACAGATGTCTTACCAGTTCCTCAAGAACTCCGTAGCCACCGGCACCTATCCTGACTTCATGATGTACATGAACCATCCGCACAACGTGCGTGGCAAGGATCGTGTACACCTTTTAAATAATATATCACGTTACTTCGATAAGAATCTATAAGCAGACCCTCCCCCGACCCCTCCACAAGGGAGGGGAGTGGTTACCTCTTGTATTAAAAATCTTAAAGCCGTAACTCCCCGCGGATAACTATACTAATTACTCCCCTCCCTTGTGGAGGGGCAGGGGGAGGGTCTTCCTATGAATATTTTACTCCTCGGCAGTGGCGGCCGTGAATGCGCCATCGCATGGAAATTGGCACAGAGTGCTAAGTGTGACAAACTCTACATCGCTCCAGGCAACGCCGGTACCACCGCTTACGGCGAGAACGTAGCTATCAAGATCAACGAGTTTGACAAGATCGCAGAGTTCAGCCTCAGCCACGCCATCGACATGGTGGTCGTTGGTCCTGAGGATCCATTGGTCAATGGTATCGTCGACTTCTTCGAGAGCAATGACAAGCTCGCTGGCATCCCTGTCATCGGCCCTACCAAGGCTGCTGCTCAGCTCGAAGGCTCGAAGGATTTCTGCAAGCAGTTCATGACTCGTCACGGCATCCCTACCGCTCGCTATCAGAGTTTTACTGCTGCTGAGTACGATGAGGCATGCAAGTTCCTCGAGCAGCTCCAGGCGCCTTACGTCCTCAAGGCTGATGGTCTTGCTGCCGGCAAGGGTGTACTCATCCTGCCAACGCTCGACGAGGCAAAGAAAGAGCTCAAGGAGATGCTCAACGGTATGTTCGGTGCTGCTTCAGCTACCGTTGTCATCGAGGAGTTCATGTCAGGTATCGAGTGTTCTGTCTTCGTCCTGACCGACGGCGACCACTACAAGATTCTCCCTGTCGCCAAGGATTATAAGCGCGTCGGCGAGGGTGACACAGGCCTCAATACCGGAGGCATGGGCAACTGCTCTCCAGTGCCATTTGCCAACGACGAGTTCATGCAGAAGGTCGAGGAGCGCATCGTCAAGCCAACCATCGCCGGCCTGAAGAAGGATCAGCTCAAGTACAAGGGTTTCATCTTCCTGGGTCTCATCCGCATGGATCGCGACATCCAGTGCTACCACGCTGGCGACCCAATGGTCATCGAGTATAATGTCCGCATGGGTGACCCAGAGACCGAGGTCGTCATGCCACGCATCAAGAGCGATCTCGTAGAGTTGCTCGAAGGCGTTGCTGCCGGTAACCTCAACGAGAAGACCCTCGAGGAGGATCCACGCGCAGCTGTCACCGTCGTACTCGTATCTGGCGGTTACCCTGGCTCATACGAGAAGGGTAAGGTCATGACCGGCATGGACAACTCGCTCTTCACCCAGGGTGTCGTCAGCGAGGCAGAGAGCGACCAAAAGTCGATCCTCTTCCACGCAGGCACCGCGCTCAATGCCGATCAGGCCACCGTCACCGCGGGAGGCCGTGTCATCTGCGTCACCTCTTACGGCACCGATCGTGCCGCCGCTTTGGCACAGAGCATGCGAGGCGCAGAGCTCATCGAGTTTGAGGGTAAGTATTATCGTCGTGACATCGGCAAGGACCTTGCCGCTTGGGATTAAGCACCTTGTATCAGTTACTATTTCCGCTCAGTCGCAATAAGGGTATCACCACCATACTGATACTTTTAAGCGCACTTCTCATCGTTGCACAGACACTTTTGACAGATGGCGATGTCCTAGTCCTTTGGGGCAACTGGCTGCTGTCGGGTGCCTGTGCGCTGGCCATGTGGTTTGTCCTGGGCCGTTTCCATCTGGGAGGTGTGTCCGAAGGCAAAACCCTTGCCATTGCATGGCCGTTGATGAGTGTGACACAAAATTTCGCCTACCTCTATTTTGCCCCGACTTATCCGGCCTATAAAGGTATGTTGCAAGTTCTGGCGCTCATGCTCATCCTCTGCTTGGCACTGAGCATCTGGCAAGACGAGCGTGCTACACTACGCTGTATGGCAGTGGGAATCCTCATCGGTCTCTCGTCGACATTCTTTCCGCATACGGTCCTGTGGCTGCTGCTGGTGCCTGTCATCGTCTATCATACACGATCGGTCAGCGCCCGTAACATCTACAGCGCTCTCACTGGCGTCATCTTAGGCCTGTGGGTTACCTATTGCTATCTCACCGTTGTCTATGGTAACGAGATGGCAGATCATTTGCCGCTACAGTTCCTTGAGATTATCAACCTGTCTGATTATGCCACACTCATCCATACCTTCCAAGTGTGGCAGTGGCTCTATTTGGCACTGATAGTCCTGATGGTTATCGCATATAGCATCTCTGCCGTGGTGCTCGGCACAGGACATAGTGTGCGAGCCAGCGACAGCATCATGCTGCTCTGCAATCTCAGTATCGCTGTCGTTGTCTTCATGTGTCTCGATCCTGGACATATCGCGCTCTATATCTGCCAGCTCTCGTTATTCCTTGGCATTCAGCTCTCTGTGCATCAGGCCAATCTGCATTCCTCGGCCAACGAGTGGTGGACGATCCTGATTCTCCTTGGCAGTATTATCTTATCTGTCTTACCTCTCTTACCAATATGGTAAACGAATCTCTAACCTTCCGTTGGGCCACGAAAGCCGACGCTCCATTTATTGCATGGGGTGTATGCTGTGCATTGCACACCCATCCGTCAGAGGCGATGTTACGATATATTGCCAATGAGGTCTGTAGCCGAGAGGCAGACATCCTCTATTCCTACCGCAATGCGCTGCTTGCGCTGGTCGATGGCCATCCTGTCGGTCTCTGTCTCTGCTATGACGGACAAGGATATCATGAGCGACGCCTCCGTACATTCGCTCTTTTTGAGCAGGCACCTTCTGAGCCGGCAGATGACGATGCTTCTGACATGGATCTGGAGCATGCAGAGGACGAGACGCAGGCTGGCGAATATTACATTGATTCATTGGCAGTCCTTCCCGAATACCGCGGCCGAGGCATCGCACGTCAGTTGATGCAGGCTCAGATTGATCATGGCCGCTCTCTCGGCCTCCCATCCACGCTGCTGGTCGATCCGGACAACCCTCCTGCTCTCCGACTATATGAGTCTCTCGGTTTCCGATATCATAGTGACTGCTATGCTTTTGGCATGACCTATACAAAAATGGAGCTTAGCTAAATAACACAACAAAATATCAAGTATCGCATCCCTTCCACGGTACCGTGATAGACATGCCATCATCGTTGCATATCTGTCACGGTACCGTGGAAGGGATGCCACGATTCATTAACGGACGTCCTGCGTTCACGGCGTCCATTCTTTGCTCACGGCATATCTGTCACGGTACCGTGACAGATATGCCGAGACCTCGGGAGTCAACACAAGTATAGTGGTGTTGACTCCTCGCAAAAAAGATTTCAACATCGCGTACCTGATGTTGAAATCCTGGAAGAAAATTAGTACGAGAGCCTTAGTTGAAGCCACAGGTCGTGTTGTATATTTCCATTTATTTCCTGCAGGCTTGAACTGATTCTGTTTTTATTCGCGTAATTTGTCATAGCATATTTGGCCTCAATCGTCCAATGACGACCCAATTTGAGCTGGCTGATGAGGCTGTATCTGAGACCTTTGCCATAAAGCATCGGGTATCCGAAGCCATATAGCGTGTTCTTCTCATTTATATATATACGGCTGTCATAGTCATCCGTGTCGAAATAAGACGCTTGCGCCTCGATATTTATACTTGCTTTGTTTCGAATCATAGACTTATAGTTCAATGATTGTGCAATCGCAAAGCCTTGAGAAATAGAGCCATTGTCATTGATTCGCTTTCGCAGCTGTGTTTTGGCACTGAGACGCTCAGAGGGATTGACGTTGATGACGGCATCGAGGGAATGACGCAGGTTTTCGTTCTTCGATTTTGCTTTATATCCAATTGAGGCAGTAAGCCATGAACGTGTGTAGATAGCATGGAGGATACCCTCATACCCGTCTTTAGGAGTAACAGAGGTTTGATATTGAGGTTGACCGAAGCTGAACCAGTCGGCCATGGCCTGAATCTGCCAATGTTTCGATAGAGATCCTGTGACATTGAGCGTCAATCCCTGTTCGCCCTGGAGCTCACTGTTTTCACCGATGCTTGAGCCATGCAACTGTCGATAGTCATTGCTGTAATAATGATAGAGCAGGTTGGTCTGCCAGTTGTCGCTCCAACGGGTGTGCAGAGAGGTGAGTGAAGCAAACCCTGACTGATCATCGAGAGCAAACTCTCCACGAAGGATGTTTCTGAACGCATTGACCTGATAGTCAGTAGCAAATTGCGTCAGCGACTTGCCTCGGAAATAGTTGTGATTGTGAGACATCTCCTTCCTCTGATAAGGATATTGGAACTGCGTATTGAGGACATGCAGCCCGATCTCATACCAGGATGCTCGCCACCCTAGACGAGTGCCCATGACCATCTGACAGGCGGCGTGACGATGAGATTGCTCCGTCCTGGTACGATGCATGCCGTCGGTATAGAGCGTCGTGAGTGTCTGTTCCTTGCTCAGATTTCCGTCAATCTGCAGCATGGAGAAGTAGGGCAGGACATGGAATCTGCGACCAATACGGAGGTCTATGGCAGCACCCTGCATATAGTCAGCTTCGGCATTGGACGCAAAAGGGAGGATGCGGTTGGTGCGCTGGGATAGTTGCTGCGAGAAGTATTGCTTGCCGAGGGAAAAACTCTGGTTCATGGTCAATCCATAGCCTATCCGCAGGCGATAATGTCCGATGACGGCGTCCTCGATGGCAAAAGTTTTAGGTTTATGGATGTCTGTGCGAGTGGCAGATGGCTGATAGCGGATATAGGCGTGCCAGGAATCAAAGCCAGGAAAGCGGCTTTGCCAAGGCTCTCCAGGATCTTTCTCCATACTGATGCCGGCTTGCCATTTCTGGTCATATTGAACTCGATAGCGGATGCTCTGTCGCCATGGATCTCCGAGATAAGCCTTGTTGGCATCCATTCTATCTGAGGTCTGGTTCTGGAACCCTGCACGGGTATTGAGCCAGCGGTAACTGCTCAGGAAGAGCTGCTGCCTGAGCCAGTTGCTATGTGACGGGAGCGTGTCTGACCATAGGGTGAGTTCTGCCAGTTCTTCCAACAGTTCATGGTAGGCTTCTTCTCCGATTTCCTCGACGTCGACACATTGTAGTAGCTGCTCCATCCAGGGCGTTTCTTTGTTCGGAATGATAGGTTTTTCTGCTTTTTTCTGGCCAAAAAGGGGAGTGAGTAGCAGAGAAATACATAAAAATATATAAAGTATTGTGATTTTTTGCATGATTTGCTTTTTTTGAAGTATCTTTGCACCTTGAAATAATGCAAGTTTGTATGATGTCAGTCCTTTCTCATATCCGTAGGTTCAGCGTGGCACTAATCGTAGTGCTACTGATGGCGTGTGGATTTGAGTCGACCGCACAAATTATTAAACATGAAGGAAAGGCCTACGATCCGCACACTTATGCAGCAGAGATCCATCTGATGTCGGGAGACACCATGGCCGTGATACAGTTACGAAATATCTATTGCTTGAGTAAGAAGCGATTTACGAGTGCCAGCCATGAGAAGAGCTACTGGCGCATGGTCAACGATGTGAAGAAGACCTTGCCTATTGCAAAGGATGCAAGAAGGCTGTTGGCTGAATCGCTTGTAGAAACAGAGGGTTTGAGTGAAAAGGAGCAGAAGGAGTATTATAAGAATCTCGAGAAGAAACTGATGGCTCAGTACAAACCACGTCTGAAGAAGTTATCTTATAGGCAGGGAAAATTACTTGTTAGATTGATAGACCGTGAGTGTGATCGGCAGTCTTACACGCTGATTCGTGATTTTCTTGGCAAAAGAAGGGCTTTCTTCTGGAATATGTTTGGAAAGATGTTTGGCATCAGCCTGAAGGCTAAATGGGAGCCTGACGGCAAGGATAAGGAACTGGAAGATATCTGTATCCAGGTTGAACAGGGTCTAGTTTAGCAGGAAACTGAATGTAGAAATAGATTTAGGGGGCAGGAGACACATGAAATGTTTCCTGCTCCTTTTTGTTATCCTTTGAATGAATCGATATAGCGTTCGTGTTTCTCGGAGAAAATATCATCGATCGTGATGAGGATGCCACTCTCTTCGACGTCTCCGAACTCGTCGTTGATAGCGGTGCCGAACATCTTCATGGTCGGACTTAGCAGCATGTATGCATTGACTAATGGAGGAATATTATAGCCGAGCTGGCGCACCTGCCCGTTGAGTACCTTGTAATCCTCCTGGAAGGTGTCGTGGCAGAACAGCTTCGACATGGCATCATTATCCATGTTGGTCTCAAGCGGATGGAATGGCAGGACGAGCTGGTCAGGATCTGGGAACCATTTCTTCAGGAAGTAGAGAATCATGTTACGACCCTGCTGCGGATAGCTGGGGTACATGGTGAACTTGCCATAGAAATATTTGACATCCTTCAGGGTGACGGCCAGCGCACCGAGGCCATCCCAGAGATTATCGAGCGTAAAGAGGCTGCGTGCTCCGGAGCGGCTCGACTGGCGATCTACAACGACAAACGAGCGACCCAACTCAAGCATCGAAGGCAAGTATTCCTGACAGAACTGCTCGCTGTACTGGAACATGTGGCTGGTGGCGAGGTGTGGCTGACCATTGGCCGTAAAGGTGATGTCCGGACCATTGATATATCGATAGCCGCCGAGGATCTCTTCTGACTGTGGCTCCCAGACGATGAGCTGCATGTAGGGCTTGTCGAGCAGGTCAAAGTCATCAATGTCGCAGTCGAGGCCTGTGCCACCACCTGCCTCGCGGAAGGCGATCTCACGAAGTCGACCGACCTCACGCATGAGGTTCGGGCAAACATTGCCGTCAAATATATAAAGGTCAGTACCGCCTTTACGAGCATGTCGCAGGAGGGTCGCCTTGTCTGTTAGTTCCTGTTTGAGCAGTTCGCGACTGACGGGAGGAATGATTTCTTGTATCATTGAAAAGTATTGTACTTATTGATTGAGGGCGTAACTCTGTTCGCGGAGCCACTGCGCCCACTCTGTTGGAGTCTTGCTCTTGTCTGTAAATGTCTGCCAAGCAATAGGTTTGCCGATGGTGATGGTAAACGTCTTATTCTTAGCAGTCTTCATCATCTGCCAGGGGAGCAGGATCAGGCCGATATTGAATTTCATGCAGAGCTTGCGGCGCAGCCATTCCAGACCGTAGAAGGTGGTGGAGTTGCGGCCTTTGAAATGCATCGGGATAATGTCTCGCTGGCTCTCAATGGCCTGTGTGATGACCGATTTCTTCCATTCCACGTCCTGGATCTTGCCATCGATGAAACGGCTACAGAAACCGGCAGGGAAGGAGAGCAGCTGCATCTCCGGATCGTTGTAGGCCTGGTCGATGGCCTCCATATTCTGGCGTTTCTGTCGGCCTAAGGTGTTGACTGGCAGGAAGACAGGCTGCAGGCCGACGATATACATGAGCATATCATTGACAATGACCTTGAACTTCGGATAGCGACGGCCGAGGACATTGATGTACGAAATGCCGTCGAAAGCGCCCAGCGGATGGTTGCTGACAAAGACGTAACGGCCTGAGTCTGGCAGATTCTCCAAGCCACGGAGCTCATATTTTACGTTCAGGCGCTCACACATGCCTTGGGCAAAGTCCACGCCTTCCTGGTCTTTGAGGGCAATGATCGTCTCATTCATCTCCTTCTGGCAGATGAGCCAGGCGGCGAACTTGAATACCCACTTAGGGACCTTAGGATAGTACTGCGGCACTTTTGCCTTGACAACCGCTTCTATATCCAATGTTTTGGCTTCGTACATACTGAGCGACTTTTAATAAACTTTGTTGCCTTTGACCCAGGTGCCAATGATGCGGTGGCTGAATGTCTGGCCTTCGAACGGGCTCCAGCCGCACTTGGAGAGGATGTTTTCGCGAGACACAGTGGTCGTCTCTTTGTCTGACACGAGCACCAGATCTGCATAGTTACCCACGGCGATGGCGCCAAATCCTTGCAAGTTGAAGCGCTTGGCAGGATTGGTCGACATGAGCTGAGCAACGCGTGTGATAGGGAGATAGCCTTGTTTAGACAATTCAAGCATGGCAAGGAGGCTGTATTGGATGCTTGGCATACCGCTGGCTGCACGGAGTGAACCGCCTTGCTTGTCGCTCAGCAGGTGTGGGGCATGATCCGTGGCGATGGTGTCGATCTGATCTTTGAGCGCACGGCGGAGTGCATCACGATCCTGCAAGCGCTTGATGGCAGGATTGCATTTGATGCGAGTACCCAGTCGGGCATAGTCCTCCTGCGAGAACCAGAGATGTGCAACACATACCTCGGCTGAGATATTACTGCAGTTAAGTGCAGAGATCAGTTCCAATTCCTCGGCGGTGGTGAGGTGGCAGACATGCAGCTGAGCACCAGTCTCTTTGGCCAGATCTACTGCCATGTGGGTGGTCTGCATACAAGCCTCGACGTCGCGGATCTTTGGATGGTAGCTGATCGGCAGGTCGTCCAAGTCGGGATTGCCTGTCAAAGCTTTTTCTACTTGTAGATACTTCTCACGATTGCGACGGATGATGTCCTCGCTCTCGCTGTGGATGCCAATGATGCGCTGTGTATTGGCAAAAAGCTGACGCAGTTTGGTCGCATCGTTCATGAGCATACCGCCAGTAGAACTTCCTAAGAAGACTTTGAAACCGCAGATGTCCTGATAATGAGGAGCGTCCAGCTGACCGTAGTCTTGTAGCGCCTGGTCGATATTGTCGGAAGTGATGCCATACCATATACCATAATTAACCACGCATTTCTCCTTAAAAAGGCGATGCTTCTCAGCTAATGCCTCAGGGGTAGTGGTGGTAGGATTGACATTCGGCATGTCGAGCACGTAGGTAACACCACCAGCCGCAGCTGCACGACTCTCGCTGGCAATATCGGCTTTCTGTGTCAGGCCAGGCTCTCTGAAATGCACGTGAGCATCGATTGCGCCAGGAAGCAGAAGGGATCCTTGACCATCGATGATTGTGTCTGCCTGAATGGTTTTCTGCAGCGTTTCGTCGGTGATGATCTGCAGGATTTTGCCACCTTGCTCAAAAAGAACAGCACCGTCGATGATGGCATCTGGCTGGCAGATGCGGACGTTGTGAATCAGAGTTTTGGATAAGTGCGCGTCCATGAGCCGACCTTTAGTTTAATTACACCGATAACTGCCTCACTAAAAATGCCACCGCTCATCTTGCTGGTGCCAAGCACACGGTTGGTGAAGATGATAGGAACTTCGGTAATCTTTGCTCCCATCATCAAAGCGGTGAACTTCATCTCAATCTGGAAAGCATAGCCTTTGAAGCGGATCTTGTCGAGCTCCATCTTCTCAAGCAGGCGACGCTTGTAGCAGACAAAGCCTGCGGTAGAGTCGTGAACCTGCATGCCTGTAACCAGACGGACATAGACAGAAGCATAATAGGACATCAGGACGCGGCCGATCGGCCAGTTGACGACATTGACACCTGAAACGTAGCGTGAGCCAATGGCCAGGTCTGCACCATCATTGCGGCAAGCGGCAAGGAGTTTCAACAGGTCGTTCGGATTATGACTAAAGTCAGCGTCCATCTCGAAAGTATAGTCGTAGCCATGCTCCAAACTCCACTGGAATCCTGCAATATAAGCAGTACCTAATCCTAATTTTCCTTTGCGCTCTATAAGATGTAGTTCTTCGGGATATTCGCTTTGGAGCGTCTTGACGATTTGGGAGGTTCCGTCCGGCGATCCGTCATCGATCACCAGAATATGGAAAGGCTCGCTCAGACCAAAGACGAAGCGAATGATATTTTCAATATTTTCCTTCTCGTTGTAGGTAGGAATTATTACCAGGCAACGATCGGAGTTTTCTGTATTCATATTGCCAAAATTTTGCGCAAAGATAGTTATTTTTTAGGGAAAATAGTGCATTTATGGTATTATTTTTCATGATTTCACGTTTTTCTCCGTATAATCTAAGGTTTTTCGGAAAAAAGTATGTACTTTTGTGCTCATTTATGTATTTATTTAAGGTCGTTTTATAAAACGGAGATGAAAAAGATACTGCTATTATTGCTTCAGATATTTATTGCCTCGTCGTTGACGATTGCTTTGGCGATAACCAAAAAAGATGCTCAGACATTGGTCGATAACCATCAGTATGAGGAGGCTATCGGTGCGCTGAAGACCTTGATGAAGCAGTCTGCTTATGCCAAGGACGGAGACTGCAATAAATTGCTTGGTCAGTCGTTGTGTATGATGGGCCGCTATAAGGAGGCGCTGACTCCGCTACAGACGGCAATCCGAATGAACCGACGTTCTGGCGCTCAGTGGTATCTGGCGATTACGTTGCAGCATCTTTATGACTTTGAAGGTGCACTGGACGCTATTGAGGCATACCGCCCTGTGCTGAAGTCTGATATGTGGTTAGAGCGAGCAGACAGCCTTCAGGCAGAATGCCAGCAGGGCTTACGAGCGTTGAATCATATTGAGGATGTTGAGATTATTGACAGCTTGTTTGTCTATAAACCATCTTTCTTCAGCTATTACAAGCTCGGACCTGAGTCTGGACGAATCATGAATGATGAGCAGAACGGACTCTTTTTTGAGAATCAGGCGGCAGATTACCGCATTTATGTTTCTGACGGATCGTTTTTTGAAAGCTATAAAATTCAGGATGTTTGGGAGGAACCACATCCGTTAAAAGGAGTTGGATCGGACGAGCATCAGATGATTACTCCATTCATGCGCACCGATGGAGAGACCCTCTATTTCGCCTGTGATAGTACTCCGGGCATCGGAGGACTTGATATTTACAAAACGCGATATAATTCAGAAGAAGGAGAGTTCTACCAGGCCGAGCGTCTGGGTATGCCATTCAATTCTCCTTTCGACGATTATATGATGGCTATCGATGAGACTCATCAGGTAGGCTGGTGGGCTACTGATCGAGGAGATGATCCGGAGCACGTCTTAATATATATATTTAAGATGAATGATAATCCTGAATATCTGGACGAGGCAGATGTTTCGCGTGCCCGTATTGACAGGATTGCAGATTCCTGGAAACAGGATGATGGGTATGAGGACCTGATGGCCTCGATAATGTCTTCCGATAAACAGAAAAGTGAGGATGGCAGGGTGCGGATTGTTATTTCTGATCAAATCATATATACTTCTCCCGATCAGTTCCAGAATCAGGAAGCAAGAAAATGGTATGAGCAGAATCTACAGACGCAGAAACTGATTGCAGAGAACGAGGCTGCTTTGGCTGATTTGCGTAAGGAATATGCAGTGGCACCAAAATCAAAAAAGTCTCAGTTGGCATCCCAGATACATCAAAAGGAAGAAGAACTTTATTCTTTTTATCGCCAGATTCTGTCGGTCGAAAAGAAATATCGAAGTCTGGAGGCCGAATAAAGTGTTGAAAAGTTGAGTTATCAACACTCTTTTATTGATGAAAAAATGCAATAAATAATTGCCGTTTGGGTAGAGATGGTACATTTGTGTGTCATATTTTGAGATTTTTTGGCATTATTTGTTAAAAAACATTAAATGGAGATTGAACTTTGCTCATAATAAAAAAAAAGACCGTATATTTGCACCCAAAATAGGTGAAATTGTGTACCTGTGCGAACGTTTTGTTGGTTCGTATTGCTGTATACATATTATAAATAGTAACAAAAAATTCTAAACAATATTATTAATTCATTATGAAAAGAAAGTTTTATTTACTCGCTCTCGTCTGCGCAGTCGCAGGCTCGAGTGTGATTTCGTCTTGTAAGGATACAGACGAGGATCTCTACAATGATCTCAAGAATCAGCTGAGTCAGAGCAATGAAAACTACAAGGAGCTTCAGGATCAGTTGAAGATTGTCAAGGATCAGCTCACTCAGAAACTTCAGGAGAAGGGTCCTCAGGGCGATAAGGGTGACAAGGGCGACAAGGGCGATCAGGGCGAAAAAGGCAATGATGGCAATAACGGTCTTAGCGCTTATGAGATTGCTCAGAAGAATGGATTTACTGGTACCGAAGCTGAGTGGCTTGAGTCTTTGAGAGGTCCTAAGGGTGATGATGCTGCTATTGATGTTGCACTTGAGGCAATTGAGGCTCTTAGAGGTGATCACAACAAGGATATCAATGAGTTGAAGGAGCTTATCAAGAAGATTGAGGAGACTATGTCTCGTCTTGATGTTGCAGGTGTAATCATTCAGAACGTTTATAATCCTGCTTTTGGCTTTGTTTCTCTTCCATTGGGTATTCAGAGCAATGTCCTCCTTTCTTATTATAGCGAGGTTGAAAAGTCTGAGTTCTTCCCAGCAAAGAAAGCCGTGGATTTTGGTTTGTCTTCAGCAGAAATGGAGGCTATCGGATATGAGGCTAAGACATATGATTTGACAGAGGCAGAGATTAATGTAGGTAAGGTTTATTTGTCAGTAAACCCAACTAATACTAACTTCGCTGGTAAGACTCCTCTCCTTGTTAATTCAAAGGGAGAGCAGGATGGTATTACTCTTTCTGCACTTGAGGCATGCGATGAAACCCTTTATTTCGGTTATACTCGTGCTGAAAATGGTCTTTATGTAACTGACGCTAAGGTTTCTGATCTCGGTGCTACTGAAAAGTTGAATCTTAACATCGAAAAGAACGCTAAGACTATTAAGAAAGCAATCAAGGAGAACGACAATAAGGCTGGCGTAATTGTTCGTACTGTTTATGAGATGCTTAATAATGTTTGTCAGCGTAAGGCTATCCAGCTTTCAAATACTAACTCTACTGTAGTGTCTGAGCTTGGCCTGGCAGCAGCTCTTGTAAAGCCTATGGGATTTGAAACCGTTGAGAAGTTCAGTGATTCTGACTATATGGCTAAGTTGAAGGAAGCTGTTGCTCCTACTACTGGTAAGTCTTCTGTTGATGAGGTTCTCTCGGCTGTAGGTAATGCGCTTGATAACATTTACGCTCGCACTTTGCCAGCAATCGTTTATACTGCTGATGGTGAGAATCATCATATCTTGAGCATTGATCCTGCAAAGCCAACCAAGCTTGCTAGTTCAGTTACTCTCTTCCCTGTATCTTACAGCGCAGAGATTCTTGTTCCTTACATCATGAAGCATGTTGCTGTTGTTAAGGTTACAGGCGCTTCAGATAATGCTAAGGCAATGGTTGATGCAAACAATGCTATTCATATGAATTGCATTCTTAACCGTACTGAGTGCCATAATCTTTCAATTGATCTCGCAGGTCTTGAGTCTGGTGCAACTTATGAGTTGGTTTACTCTGCAATGGACTATGCTGGCGCAGTTCGAGCTCAGCGTTTCTACTTTACTGTTAAGTAATAAACTGAAAGCTTAAATTCGTAAATTATGAATATTAAGAAAATATTATTTTCAACCCTTCTTGCTGCCGGTTGCTTCGTTGCAACTGCGCAGCAGGAGGTGAAGACAGAAAATGTCTTCAAGCCACACTGGTATCTTCAGGGCCAGGTAGGCTTCCAGCACACCTTGGGTGAGATTGACTGGAGTGACTTGAACTCTTTCAATGCACAGGTCGGCGTTGGTTATCAGTTCTCTAAGCTTTGGGGTGCTCGCCTTTCTGTAAATGGTTTCCAGAGCAAGGCTGGTGCTAATATGTCTGAGTTCGATGCTATTATTTCTGGTTATCAGAAAGCTAAGGATTACAAGTGGAGCTGGAATTATCTTGCACCATCTTTGGATTTGACCTTCAACTTGACTCATGCTCTCCTTGGTTACAATCCTACTCGTGTAGTTGATTTCAATATTTATGGTGGTATTGGTGCTAACTTCGCATGGGGTAATGATGACGCTGTAGCAGCAATGAATGATTACAAGAATGGTCGTACATTTACTTGGGATGCTTGGGATGGTAACACTTCTTCTTTTGTTCTTCGTTGGGGCGCTAATCTTGACTTCCGTCTTACAGACAACGTAAGTCTTGGTCTTGAGGCAAGCTGGAATACCACAGCTGATAAGTATAACAGCAAGTTGACTAACAACAATGACTGGTATTTCAACACCCTCGCTGGTATCAAGTATAACTTCGGCAAGACTTACGAGGTACGTACTACTATTCTTGAGGCTCCATGTCCTCCAGCAGAGGTTCAGTATGTACACGATACTACTTATGTAAATGTTGAGGTTCCTGTTGCAACTCGCGAACCACTTCGTCGTGATATTTTCTTCGTAATCCGTGGTTCTAAGATTTCTAAGGCAGAGATGCCAAAGGTTGAGGATGTTGTTGCTTATCTTAACAAGTATCCAGAAGCAAAGGTTGAAGTTACCGGTTATGCAGATAAGAAGACTGGAAATCCTAAGATTAATGTAGGTTATGCTCAAAAGCGTGCAGACAAGGTAGTTGATACTCTTGTTAATACTTATGGTATTTCACGTGATCGTATCATTGCTGACTCTAAGGGTGACACCGTTCAGCCTTTCGAGAAGAATGAACTTAATCGCGTAGCTATCTGTATCGCAGAATAATTTATTCTAGTATAACATCTTTCCTGTCTCTCCAAATTTTTTCGAGAGACAGGATTGTTTTTTATAGTCTATGAAACAAATATTTACTCTATTTTTGCTTGCTCTTGCTTCTGTAGCACAAGCTCAGTTGTCAAATGGATATTATCGTGTCCAGAACTCCTCGACACAAAGATATCTTTATGTGTATGATAATTCGGGTGAAGCACATTTAAGTGGCCTTCAGGTTATTGCTGACTTGGACGCGATTTATCTACGAGCAAATTTATCAAATGCCATTTCTGATCCTGGTTCAATTATTTACATAGAAAAGCATGGGGACGCTTATGATTTTAAATCTCAGGGCACCGGAGTATATTCCCTTCTTAGTCGTTATGTAACTATTACTCCTCGAGATGGTCATTATTCTGTCGGTGCTACTGTTAGCGGTGTTACTGTCTATTTGTCAGATAAAGGAGGATCTTCTGCGTCTGAAGAATATGGAATAATTTCTACTAATTCCGCTGGTGCTAAATTGTGGGATGCTATTCCGCTTAGTTCGGGAACATCAAATTATTTTGGCGTTAATCCGGAGGTTAAGGCTGATGATAAGTATTATACTTCTTTCTTTGCTGATTTTGGTTTTAAGCCTGTATCTACTAATACAAAGGTTTTTGTCCCAGTTGACTATAGTTCTTCTGCTGTTTTAGTTAAAGAAGTTTCTACTGATGTAGCACCTAAAACACCAGTTATTTTTGAGTGTTCTTCTAATACTCCAGCAGATAACAAGCTTGATATTTTTCATTCTGGATCTTCTGTCGCTGACAATATACTAAAAGGAGTTTATTTCGATACCAATAATTCGAAGTTTGATTATGCTTCAAAAGAGCACAAGAATCAAACTCTTACCAAGTCGAATCACCGAGTTCTTTCTGTTAACGCAGAAGGTAAACTTGTTTTTTCAACTCCTACGACTAAAACACATCTCCCAAATAGCGCATATATTGAGGTTTCGGCTGATGCAAAGTCTGATCTTATTGTCTGTTTCACAAAGGAGGACTTTGATAAGTATGGTCCTAGTAGCATAGATTCCATTGAAGAAGACTCTTCGTCTGTAGAAGTATTTAATCTTCTTGGAGAAAAGGTTGAAAATAATGGGAACCTCCGCTCTGGTATATACATTATTGGAGGTAAGAAGACCATAGTACGTTAAATTATGTTTTTTATAAAAAATCTTATAGTCATTCTATTTACCTTCTGTGCCACTTCTCTTATGGCACAGAAGGCTATTTCATATACTACTGACCACAGTTCTTTTTCTCATCTTGACATTTCTGCAACAATTGGTTCTACAGGAATTGGTATAGACTTAGCTACTCCTTTGTCTAATTCTTTTCAATTAAGAGCTGGTTTTTCGTATATGCCTCGCTTTGAAATGGAAAGTTCTTTTCGTGTTCAGGTAGGAGATTCTCTTGATAAGAAGTGGGATAAGCATGGAAATCGTCTTGAGACAAAATTTGATCGATTGTCTGGATATCTTAAAAGTTTTGTCGGTTACGATGTGGATGATGAAGTTATAATGATATGTAAACCTTCATATTATAATTTCAAATTATTATTGGATGTTTTCCCTTTCTCTGATAAACGTTGGCATTTTACAGCAGGATTCTTTGCCGGCCCCTCAGAAATTGCGCAGGCTTATAATACAACTGAAGAAATGCCGAGCTTGTTGTCTGTTAGTATTTGGAATCTTCTTTATACGAAAGCTGTGAATTGGGAACCGATCTTTGGCGATGTTTATCTGTCAGATGATTTGGAAAAGAAAATACGTCAGTATGGTCGTATGGGCTTTCATGCCGGAAATTATACCCATGATGGTGTAGATGCTAAGGGTAATGCGTATAAGAAAGGTGATCCTTACATGATGGTACCAGATGAAACCTCTGGTATGGTTCAGGCTTATGTCAAGGCTAATCGTTTTAAGCCTTATGTCGGCTTTGGCTATGGCGGTGCAATTTCAAAAGATGGATTGACCCAGCTTTCATTTGATGCAGGAGTGATGTTCTGGGGAGGTACGCCTTCGATGATTACTCATGACGGAACTAATCTGACCAAGGATGTAGAAAAAGTCAGTGGCAAGTTAGGAAAATATGTAGATGCCGCCAAGTTCTTTAAGGTATTCCCTATGCTGGAACTGCGTATCTCTAGACGAATATTCTAAACTATACTTTTTTAACAAATTGCGCATGAATGTCGCTATTTATGGTAATTCAAAGCCTGAGATTACCGAGCAGATAAAGCTGAAGATAACACAAATGTCTGGCGTCGCCCTTGTAGAAGGTGACGCTGATGTTGATATGGCTTTGAGCATAGGTGGTGATGGCACATTCCTGCGTACAGCAGCTGCTATTGGCAAGAGCGGAGTTCCAATTTTAGGAATCAATGCAGGACATCTTGGGTTCTTGGCGGACGTGCCACTTACTGAGATTGATGATGCACTGGCTTCTATTCTAGTAAGGAAAGAATATGCCGTAGAGAACAGATCCTTGTTGCATCTCGATATCCTGAATTGTCAGCAATCTTATCAGCAGTATGCTTTGAATGAGGTCGCAGTCCTGAAGCGTGATCAATCCAGTATGGTCTCTGTCTCAGTTTTTGTCGATGGAACCTTCTTGAATCAATATGATGCAGACGGCTTGGTCATTGCTACCTCTACTGGTTCGACGGCATACGCCATGAGCGCAGGTGGTCCAATCCTAGAGCCTCAGTCAAACTGTTGGGTCATTGTTCCTATCGCACCACATACATTGACCACCAGACCTTTGGTGATTCGTGATAGCTGCGAACTCGATATAGAGGTCGAGTCGCGTAATAACATCTATCTTGTAGCAACAGATGGCAAGCCAGTGCATCTGACCACACAGTCGAAGCTCCATCTCAGTAAGGCAGATTACCAGATTGGTGTCGTTCGCCGTCCTGACCATACCTTCTATGATACATTACGAACCAAATTGATGTGGGGACGCGATGGAAGATACTTATAAGACAATCACAGCTACTAGTGAGGGCCTTTATAAGGAGAAGATGAGCAAGTTTTATAGCTTTGCTGTTCCTTGCCGAACTGCTCAGGAAGCTCTTGAAATCGTGAAACTCTACCGCAATGAGTATTGCGATGCGCGCCATTGCTGCTGGGCATATATGCTGGGTCCTGAGCGACTGGAATATCGCAGCAACGATGATGGAGAACCCTCAGGAACAGCAGGAAAGCCGATCCTTGGACAGATCAATAGTTTCGGATTGACCAATCTTGTCGTGATAGTCATCCGTTATTTCGGAGGAATCAAGCTTGGTACAAGTGGTCTTATAGAGGCTTATCGCATTGCCGCACAGGAGGCCTTGAATGTCGCTCAGACAGAAGAGAAACTGATAGAAGACGAGTTGCAGGTAACTTTTGAATATCCGCTGATGGGAGATGTCATGCGAATCGTCAAGGAAGAAGGAGCAACTGTCCTCGAACAGGATTTTCAACTTAGCTGTCGCCTTCACCTAAGCTTGCGCAGAGGGCAGATGCCGCACATGCGAGAGCGCTTTGAGAACCTTTATGGTGCTAATATCTTGGAGAATTCTAAATAAAAACCCCTTCAAAGAAACTACTTGAGAAATGTTAGGAACGATTGTTAATACGGCTACCATCCTCATCGGTGGAGTTTTTGGTGCCATCGTCAGAGAAGGTATTGGAGAGAAATATAAGTCAGCAATGTTCAATGCACTTGGACTTGCCTGTCTGGTGTTGGGAATGAACGCCTCACTACCGAATATGGCAAAGAGCGAATATCCTGTCATGTTTATCCTAAGCCTTGCCATTGGCGGAATCGTTGGTACTAAGTTGGACCTTGCAGGTCGCATCGATCGTCTGAATGCAAAGATGAACGCGAAGAGTAAGAAGGAGACGAATGGTCTTCAGGGACTTGTCACCGGTTTGCTCCTTTATTGTATTGGTACCTTCAGTATCGTCGGCCCTGTCCTCTCTGCTCTTTCTCCTTCTCATGGCTGGGAAATCAGTGAGCAGGCCAACACATTCCTCTATACCAACGCGACGCTCGACCTTGTTACGTCCGCTGTCCTTTCTGCCTCTTATGGCTGGATTATGCTGCTTGCTGCTCCCGTGTTGTTCTGTTGGCAGGGAATGTTTTACGCCATCGCTTTCTTTTTCGGAAGCGCTATGCCAGAGCCAATGCGCTGCGAGCTCAGCATTGTAGGAGGTGTACTCATCGTCAGTTCTGGTCTCGGTATTCTCGGCATTAAGGACTGCAAGACCGTCAATCTGTTGCCGAGTCTGCTTGTTCCAGTCATTTTCTATCTGGTAAAGGGTCTTTTTGCATAAAGAAATATCAGATAGCAAATACCAAATATCACCACCGACGCTACAACTATTGTAGAGAAGGTGGTGATATTTGAATTTTGGTATTTGCTATTTACTCAAGATTACTTGCTGATCAAGTTAACACCAGTCATGTCTGCAGGCTGAGCGATGCCCATGATGCCGAGGATGGTTGGAGCCACGTCACAGAGCTTACCGTCAGCAACCTTAGCACCCTGCTCCTTGGTTACATATACACATGGAACTGGGTTGAGAGAGTGAGCGGTGTTAGGAGAACCGTCAGCGTTGACAGCGAAGTCACAGTTACCGTGGTCTGCGATGATGATTACCTCATAGTCAGCCTCCTTAGCAGCCTCGCATACGTCGTGGCAGCAGATATCGATGGTCTTAACAGCCTTCTCGATAGCCTCGTAGATGCCGGTGTGGCCTACCATATCGCCGTTAGCGAAGTTGCAAGCGATGAAGTCATACTTCTGAGACTTGATAGCGTCAACGAGCTTATCCTTAACGATGAGAGCGCTCATCTCAGGCTGGAGATCGTAGGTAGCAACCTTTGGCGAAGGAACAAGGATACGCTCCTCACCCTTATACTCAGCCTCACGGCCACCGTTGAAGAAGAAGGTTACGTGAGCGTACTTCTCAGTCTCAGCGATGCGGAGCTGGCTCTTACCTGCGTTGCTGACAACCTCACCGAGGGTATTCTCAACGTTCTCCTTAGGGAAGAGGATGTGGAGGCCCTGGAACTTAGCATCATAAGGAGTCATGGTGCAGTAGTAGAGAGGGAGAGTCTTCATACCCTCAGCTGGCATATCCTCCTGGGTGAGGACAGCGGTGATCTCCTTAGCGCGGTCGTTACGATAGTTGAAGAAGATAACAGTATCGTTAGGCTGGATGGTACCAACTGCCTTGCCGTCCTTTGCCAATACACATGGCTCAACGAACTCGTCGGTAACACCGGCATCATAAGAAGCCTGCATTGCGCATACTGGGCACTCATACTGAGAACCTACGCCAGCGGTGAGCTGATCGTAAGCCTTCTTGATACGATCCCAACGCTTATCGCGATCCATAGCATAGAAACGGCCGGTGATAGAAGCGATCTCGCCACAACCAACCTCCTTGCAGTGATTAGCTACGGTCTCGATGAAGCCCTTACCAGAGCGTGGATCGGTGTCACGACCGTCCATGAAGCAGTGGAGGAAGGTACGACCCTCGAGGCCATACTCCTTAGCGAGGTCAACGAGCTTGAGGAGGTGAGCGAGTGAAGAGTGTACGCCACCAGTAGAAGTCAAGCCCATGAAGTGGATAGCTCCACCCTTCTTAGCATTCTCGAAAGCACCTACGATCTCAGGATTCTGAGCGATGGTACCATTCTCGCAAGCCATATTAATCTTAACGAGGTCCTGATATACGATACGGCCACCGCCGATGTTCATGTGACCAACCTCAGAGTTGCCCATCTGGCCCTCAGGAAGACCTACGTTCAGGCCATCGGTGCGGAGCTGTGAGTGTGGATACTGTGCGAGGAGTGAATCCCAGTAAGGGGTAGGAGTCTGTGCGATGACGTCAGACTTCGAACCATTGCCGCATCCCCAACCGTCGAGGATGAGCAGAAGTGCTTTCTTTGCCATGATTATGTTTGAATTATTATGATTGATACGATGTTGATGGGTATTGTAAAGGCCCATTTCGCTGCAAATATATTTATTTAAAATGAGATGTGCAAATTTTGTGCTAAAAAATCACCCTCGGCCATGAAGAATGGCAGAGGGTGTAAAGTGTGGTTGCTAACTTTATCCGATGGCTTTGCCTGCCCAGACACATAAAAGACCGAAGATGAGCGTCAAAGCAAAGTAGAGCGAGAACATCATATAGTTGCCAGAACGGAGTAGGGATAATCCTTCATTTGAGAAGGTACTGAAGGTGGTAAATCCGCCGCAAAGTCCGGTGGTCAGGAGCAGTCGTGTATCCGGACTCCAGCCCAATTTGTCGGACAAACTATAGAACAATCCGATGAGCAGACAGCCTAGGAGATTGGCCACAAAAGTAGGCCAGGGGAAGAGTGTATGTCCCCACCAACTAAGTGGATTGAGCTTGAGATGCTGGCCTAACATGGAGATCATATATCGCAGTACAGATCCCGCTCCACCACCGAGAAAAACGAATAACAATGAGCGCATATTGAGAAGATTAGCTATTGTTTTGCGAAAAAATGTTGATAGTATTTTGCGCAAAGATAATACTTTTCTAAAGTATAATCAAAAAAAAGGATAGAGAAAGCATGTTTTTAATGTTAAATATTGTGTAGATGGCGAAAAATTAGTATATTTGCCACGGATTCTTATACACACAGTCATTCATGAAAGCCCAGAAATATACCATAGCACTATTATTTGCAGCTATTTTTTCTGCAAGTTGTTCTGTGCAAGAATTAGCTAAGGAGCAATCATATGTTCTTCATTACGATTCTCCTGCCGAGTTCTTTGAGGAGTCGTTGCCGCTGGGTAACGGCCAGTTAGGTGCGCTGGTATATGGCGGTGTAATCGAGGAAAAGATTTCATTGAACGACATTACACTTTGGACAGGAGAACCTGACCTCACGCCATGGACACCAGATGCATGGAAAAACCTGGCAAAAGTGCGTCAGCTTTTGGATCAGGAAGACTATGCTGCAGCGAATGAAGCGAACATGAAGCTGCAGGGACATAATTCTGAAATCTATCAGGCTTTAGGGAAACTTCATCTGACCGATCTCTCTGCTACGGATGATTATAGTGGTTATCAGCGACAGCTTTGTCTGAATGAAGCTGTAGCTACGACTTGCTATTCGAATGGTAATGGAACTCAGAAGCGAGAGTATTTTGTGTCGGCACCAGACAGCGTATTTGTCATTCGTCTTACAACTGATGGAGAGGCAGGTTTGAACTATCGCGTTGGACTCTCTTCTTTACTGCCACACAATTGTGAGGCGGAGAATAACTCGCTTTGGACAGAAGGCTATGCAGCATATAGCACAAAACCAGAAGCAGGTAAGAACGAATGGTTCCATTATGACGAGAACCGAGGAATTCATTTCCGTACCGAGTTGAGAATCGCAGCTCCTGAAGGTTGTGTCAGTGCAGACTCTGATACCACTTTGCTGATCAAAGGTTGTCAGGAAGCCATGATTCTGCTGACCAACGTTACCAGCTATAACGGCCCATACAATGATCCTGTGAAGCAAGGAAGAGATTATCGCACGGCTGTGGCTCTGCGACTCGATAAGGCTATCCAGATGAATTTTGCTCAATTAGCAGAGCGCCATCAGTCCGATTATAAGACGTTCTTCAACCGCGTATCTCTTGATTTAGGCGCAACACCAGACAGCCTCGCGCCGCTTCCTACAGATCAGCAATTGCTTGCTTATGCAGATGAAAATGCAGCGTTCAACCCGGATTTGGAGGAGCTTTATTTCCAATATGGACGTTATCTGCTCATTTCTTCAAGCCGAACAGAGGGCGTTCCTGCTAATCTGCAAGGCCTCTGGAACGAGACTTTGACTCCGCCTTGGAGTGGTAACTATACGGTCAATATCAATGTTGAGGAGAACTACTGGCCAGCTGAGACTACTGCACTTCCTGAGATGCATAACTCGTTCCTGACTTGGGTCAAGAATATGCCAAGGAGCGGAGCAATCACGGCAAAGAACTATTATTTAAGTGAGGAGTTAGGAGTGAGGAGTGAGGAATTGTGGTGCTTGAACCACAACAGCGACATCTGGAACATGACCAATCCGGTCGGTTATCAGAAAGAGAGTCCCGAATGGGCTTGCTGGCCTATCGGTGGCGCTTGGGTTTCTACTCATCTCTGGGAACATTATTCGTTTACACAGGATAAGGCTTTCCTTCGCGAGTATTATCCTGTGATGAAAGGCGCTGTCCGCTTCTTCCAGCAGTGGATGATTGAGAAGAATGGTCAGCTGATGACCTCTCCATCGACCTCTCCTGAGAATCATTACCTCACGGATAAGGGTGTCAATTCGACCACGCTTTACGGTGGAACTGCTGATATCGCCATGATTCGTGAATTGCTGATCGATACACGTAAAGCAGCTCTTATTGTGAGTGACGAGTCAATGCTGATGGCAGGGGAGAAGCTATTTGCCGACACATTGTTGGATATTATCTGTAGACTCGAGCCTTATAAGGTTGGAAAGAATGGCAACTTGCAGGAGTGGTATCATGACTGGGAGGACGCTGATCCTCAGCATCGACATCAGTCTCATCTCTTCGGCCTTTATCCAGGACATCATATCAATGAATTTGATACTCCTGACTTGATGCAGGCTTGTGCTAAGACGCTTGAAATAAAGGGTGATCAGACGACAGGCTGGAGCTCTGGTTGGCGCGTCAATTTGCAGGCACATCTGCGCAATGCAGAGGGTGCATATCATATCTTGCGTAAATTGCTTTCATATGTCTCACCTCAGGATTATCAAGGTCCAGACAAACATTGGGGAGGTGGTACTTATCCTAATCTCTTCGATGCACACCCTCCATTCCAGATTGATGGCAACTTCGGTGGTACAGCAGGTATTGCCGAGATGCTGGTGCAATCGACAGATGAAGGTCGAGTAGAACTTCTGCCAGCTTTACCTGCAGTTTGGGCAAAGCAAGGAGAGATCAAAGGTATACGCCTCCGTGGAGGCTATGAACTCTCAATGGCATGGAGCAACGGCCAGATTACTCGCCTTGAAATAAAGAACCTCTATGCTGGCGATGGCAAGCTCATCTTCCGAACACCTTCTGGAGAATTTGAGGTGGAAGTCAAAGCGAAAGAGAATGTAAACGTTCAGCTTTAGTTCTATCGATAATTATTCCTTCAAAGAAGTCAAAGTAAATCAAGGAAAACAAAAGAAATAAATATAAAAAAACGATACAATGAAAAAACTTCTCATGACCTGCGCCCTGGCACTCCTTGCCTTGGCTGCACAAGCACAGCAGGACAGCCTGCGAGTAACCATCTTCGGAGACTCTTATTCTACGTTTGAAGGTTGGCTTGAGCCAGCAACCAACGAACCTTGGTACTGGACCGAGGATAGTCCTTATCGCGATAAGAACAATGACGTTACAAAGGTCGAGCAGACCTGGTGGTGGCAGGTTATCCAGCAGATGGGATGGAAGCTTGAGAAGAACAATTCATACAGCGGTTCAACGGTCGGTTATTATGGCTATCAGAACGAGAACTACCAGCCACGTTCATTCAACACTCGTGCTGGAGACCTCGGTGAACCAGATATCATCCTCTCTTGCTGCATCACCAACGACTCATGGACTGGTGAAACTGTTGGCAAGTATAAGTATGCCAACTGGGATGAGAACGATATGTGGTATTTCCGTCCTGCCATGGCGCGTCTCTGCTCGACTTTGAAGCAGAACTACCCGATGGCGAAGATTTATTTCATTCTTAATACAGATCTTAAGCCAGAACACTCTGAGTCAATGCGAGTCATCTGTCGTCACTATGGCTTGCCTCTCATTGAGCTCCATGATATCGACAAGCAGGACGGCCATCCAAGCCAGAAGGGAATGAAGGCCTTTGCTCAGCAGGTAATGGAGTATTTCAAGAACGAGAAATGATAATTATTAATATTCAATATACACAACATGAAACAAATTTCTATTTTATCAGCCGCAGTCTTGGCTACCGCTCTCCTCGCATCATGTGGAGATAACGATGTCAAGCAGCAGGGACAGCAGGTCACCGTCAAGACACAGTCGGGTGACGCTAAGCTCGTCCGCCTCGAGGTGATGGGAGAGAAGATCATCCGAGTCAGCGCTACTGCTGAGCAGCAGTTCGCAGACAAACCATCGTTGATCATCGTCCCACAGACCGAGAAAACTCCTTATGAACTCATCCAGAATGGCGACACCGTGCAGGTCAAGACCTCGCAGGTCATTGCCAACGTCTTGAAGAGCAACGGTCGCGTATGGTTCATCGACGCAGAGGGTAAGCTCATCCTTAGCGAGCAGGCCGAGGGCAGCAAGACCTTCACCCCATACGAGTGTGAGCAGACCGTCTGGACACGCAACGAACAGGGTCCAGCCGAGAAGGCCAATCCTACCAAGTACACCGGCTGGAGCACCCGCGTAGTGTTCGATAGTCCTGCCGACGAAGCCTTCTACGGCCTCGGTCAGCATCAGGCCGATGACTGGAACTACAAGGGCAAGAACGAAGAGCTCTTCCAGTACAACACCAAGGTATCCATCCCATTCATCGTATCAAGCCACAACTATGGCGTCCTCGTTGATAGCTACTCGCTCATGCGCTTCGGCAATCCTAAGGACTACAGCCAGCTCTATGAGCTCTTTACCTTGATCGATAAGGACGGCAAGGAAGGCGCTCTCACCGGCACCTACTCAGCACCTGATCAGGAGACACTCGTACGTCGTGAGGACTCTATCTACTTCGAGAACCTCAAGTCGGCCAAGAACCTCCCAGACTTCCGCCTCGGTCGCGCCACCGTTACTTACGAAGGCGAGATCGTGCCAAAGGCTACTGGCGAATATAACTTCAGCCACTACTACTCAGGCTATCAGAAGATCTATATCGATGGCCAGAACGTTTATACCGAAGACGTTATGGGTACCGGCAAGGAAGGCGACCAGACCATCTGGCGTACCGCTTGGAACCCCAACGCCCGTAAGTTCAAGGTCAACCTCGAAGCTGGCAAGCACTATAAGTTCCGTCTGGAGTGGACTCCAGATGGCGGCGAGGCTTACTGTGGTCTCCGCGCCCTGGCTCCAGTTGCACCAGAGGAGCAGCAGCAGCTCTCCTTCTGGAGCGAAATGACTCAGCAGCTCGACTATTACTTCATCGCTGGCGAGAACGCCGATGAGGTTGTCAGTGGTTATCGCGCCCTCACCGGCAAGGCTCAGATCATGCCAAAGTGGCTCCTCGGTTACTGGCAGAGCCGTGAGCGTTATAAGACTCAGGACGAGATCCTCGACGCGCTCGATGGCTTCCGCAAGCGCCACCTCCCTATCGACAATATCGTCATGGACTGGAACTACTGGACACCAGACGAGTGGGGTGCATTCACCTTCGACCCAACTCGTTTCTCTGATCCTAAGCAGATGATCGACAGCATCCACTCACAGAATGCCAAGATCATGATCTCTTGCTGGCCAAAGTATTACCTCACCGTAGATAATATGAAGGAGCTCGACGAGAAGGGTTACATCTACCAGCAGTCAATCAAGGACTCACTCTACGACTGGCTCGGCTACAAGTACGCCTTCTACGACGCTTACGACCTCGAGGCTCGTCAGATCTTCTGGCGTCAGCTCTACGAGAAGCTCGGCACCATCGGCATGGACGCTTGGTGGATGGATGCTTCAGAGCCAAACGTACGCGACTGTACCGATATGGACTATCGCAAGCTCCTCTGTGGCCCTACCGCTCTCGGTTCATCTGACGAGTATTTCAACGCATATTCGATCGTCAACGCCGAGGCTATCTACGACGGTCAGCGTGGTTACGAGACCGCTGTTGAGAAGCAGGGTGTGAAGTTTGACGACAGCCAGAAGCTCCAGCAGGTGGCTAAGTGGAACCAGCAGGGGCACAGCAACGAAGGCGCCTTCTCGCCTGAGAACAAGCGCGTCTTCCTCCTCACCCGCAATGGTTTCGCTGGCGAACAGCGCTTCTCTACCGCCACCTGGTCAGGCGATATCGGTACCCGTTGGGAGGATATGAAGACCCAGATCACCGCTGGCCTGAACTTCTCTATCTCTGGTGTTCCT
>JAZRVB010000036.1:0-8660 GCA_045598885.1 Bacteroidales bacterium | reverse complement strand
CCTTCCACCTTGGGTTGCTTCTTTGCTTTCTGTACCATTTGCTAATCGATTTTTGCTAAATTTATATCCTTAAAATAATCATTTGTCAAGTTTAACACCGCAAATATATGGCACATTATTATATTATCATCACATTCTGCTAACTTTTTTCAACAAAATCAATACTTTTACTTTCATTATTCTTATTTTGCCAATTCTATCTATCATTTTAACACCGCATTTGCGCAATCATTTACATTTTGCAAGCGATTGATGGGATTTTGCAGCAGAATTTCTTTACAACATTAAAATATAAGTATCATTTGCAATCATGTATGGCATATTATCATTGCTCGATCGCCAGTCTTTCCACCGTCACCAGCACATCATCTACGCCCACCGTCGCCGCATGACCTACCACCTCCGTAAGTCCAGTCAGCCGTCCTCATCGACCACCGACTTCTACTTCATGCATGACTGTGAGCCTTGTCTTGCCTGGAAGAATATTTAATGGTCCACTTTGTCACCTCATAGATAAATGGACCTATGTAACCGCCTGAATGATGAGAGTCGTGATGCAAAGAACAAAGTATACTCCGTGAAGTAAGGCATCCCTTCCACGGTACCGTGATAGATATGCGAGATTCACGGCATCGTTACCACGGTACCGTGACAGATATGCGAGATTCATGGCATCGTTACCACGGTACCGTGACAGATATGCGAGATTCATGGCATCGTTACCACGGTACCGTGACAGATATGCGAGATTCATGGCATCGTTACCACGGTACCGTGGAAGATATGCAAGGTTTGAGGCATCGTTGCCACGGTATTAAATTATCTGACCGCCCAGCAAATGCCGCGCTTCATGATCTCCAGAGCCTCAGGTACGTCGAAGTCGCTGGCCACATGGCAGAGCGAGGAATAGAAGACACGGCCCTCGCCATACATCTTCTTCCACACTACTGGCATCACGACACCTTCGACCCACGGAGCGCCCTTGCCTTTCATCGTGGTCGTGGCGAGCACCTTGACGGCAGGATCGACATGCACATAGTATTGCTCCGACTTCATGTGGAAGGTAGAGAGACCCGCTGTCACGGCATCCTCCTGATCCTTGATGTCCACATCATAGTCGATGACGTTGCCTGGGTGCGCCACCCACTGGCCGCCGACCATGAACTGATACTCGGTATTATTGCGGAACGAATCGCCTAGGCCTCCGTGCCATCCGGCAATACCGACTCCGCTCTTCACGGCATTGAGCAATGCCATCTCCTCGTCCTGCTTGATCTGGCCCTGTGTCCAGGTCTGCACGATGAGATCCACCTTTCCCATCACTTCCTTGTTGGTATAGATCGACAGTGAGTCAGAGACGATGACCTCGGCACCCTCGCTCTGGAGCCACGGCACAAAGATGTCTCTGCATTGTACTGGTTCATGACCTTCCCATCCGCCATAGACGAAGAGGACTGTCTTGCCTGCCAGGCTCTGAGCCGTAGAAATCAGGCTGATGATCGACAAAAGGATTGTAAGGAGCGTCTTTTTCATAGATTGTATTGTGTTATTTGTTGTTTTTGGCAAATAGATTAGAGTCATTCGTCATTAACTCTGGCCAAAGATAAGATATTTCTTTTGCCTGACAAAATCCTGTACCAAGAAACACGCTTTTCGGCGATAATACCTCCTTGTTTTGTGTATTTTCCAATATATAAATGTCAAAATCACCAAAAGATACTCACTTTTTTCTATTTTACTTCTTCGATTTGAATAAAAATCATTATTTTTGCAACATAATTAATATGAGAAACGAAATTGAAGAATGTTATTTATGGAAAAGACAACTCTATCTAGAAGAATCCTGATGTCCTTGTTTGGCGTACTTACAGGAGCTGTCAGTGTAGCGATTTTTAAGATTGCGTCGTTTGGCGTTGACCCATTTCAGACGTTTATGGCAGGCCTGGATGCGCTTGTCCCTATCCAGTTCGGCACTTTGTATATGATTGCTAATGCCATCCTGTTCTTGTTTGCATTGGTATTTGACCGCCATTATATCGGTATTGCTACGTTTATCAATCTGTTCCTGTTGGGCTATGTCGTGGAGTTCTCCTACGATATGTTCCGCATGATTCCATTCTTGGCAGAGCCTGCGCTATGGGTCAGAGCGATTTGTCTTATCGTAGGAATTGTACTGATCTGCTTCGGTTCGGCCTTTTATATCACGGCCGATCTGGGTGTCTCGACCTACGATGCTGTGGCATTGATCATGGCTAACACCTGGAAGTGGTGGAAGTTCAAGTATATCCGCATCATTACCGATCTGGTGTGTGTCATCATCGGCTGTTCCCTCTATCTGCTTGCAGGCGGTGAGTGGGCAATGATCCCCACCATCGCGGGCATCGGCACCATCGTCACAGCCTTTTTCATGGGTCCTTTGATCGAGTTCTTCAACGAGAAATGTGCTCGTCCGTTCGCAAACGGCTCATTCAGACAAAATCTTTGAAAAATAAACAATAAACATATATACAACAATGACTTTCGATCAGATTATCCGCGATCGCTACTCTTGCAAGAGCTTCGATCCTAACCGACAGATCAGTGCAGAACAACTCAATGCCATCCTCGAAGCAGGACGCGTGGCTCCTACGGCCAAGAACCTGCAGGAGCAGCATATCTATGTGGTGCAGAACCCTGAGATGCTCCAGAAGATCGACACCGCTTCGCCTTGCCGCTACGGTGCTCCTACCTGCCTCGTCGTCGCCTTTGACGCTGAGAATGTCTATACCTATCCTAACAGCACGCGCGACTCAGGTATCGAGGACGCCACCATCGTGGCTACACACCTCCTGCTCGCTGCTACAGCTCAGGGTGTTAACAGCTGCTGGATCAACTGTCTTGACCCAGCAAAAATGGCAGAGGTCATCGGACTCCCTGCCAATGAGAAGATATTGATGATGCTCGACCTCGGCTTTGCTGGTGAGGGTGCTGCACCATTGCCAAATCACTTCAGCCGTAAACCGCTGAGTGAGACGGTGACATTCATTCTCTGATCAGCGTGACGAAACCTGTGACCGTAATGATCTGCAGGACAGAAGCCGCGACATTGCTGAGTGTGAAATAGCACCCTCGCAGCATCAATGTGTTCTGCAACGAGGAAAAAAGGCGAAGGCCGGAAAGGGAGATGAACTGAAGGCCGGAGCAGTCGAAGATCACGTGCTTGTCCTTGTGATGCTTCAGTGGCTCGAGCTCGGTGGTGATATTATTGACGGCGGCATTATCGAGCCTTCCGTTGAGGAGGACGGTGACGGTGTCCTGTTCTTTCTTGAATTCGATCGTCATAATTGAGGTTGGGTTTAAGTGGTTATTGGTTTTCGTGTGCAAAGATACAAAGAACTTTTCAATCTTCGCCAACGCTTATAAAACGTTATAATTATTTTACCATAATTAATAGTTATAGCTTGGCAATCTCATTATATAAAATAAAACAATGGAAATCGGAAAGAAATATACAAGTACTCTCGTGGTCGAGGAGAAACACCTTGCCTGCAATGTGGGTAGTGGCGACCTGCGCGTGCTGGCCACCCCAATGATGATGGCGCTGATGGAGAATGCCGCCATGCTGTGTGTTGCCGACGAGCTCGACGCGGAGTCATCGACCGTAGGCGGACAGATTGCCTCATCGCACATCAAGCCGACGGGATTAGGACATACGGTAACGGCGACGGCTGAGCTCATCGCAGTAGAGGGACGTAAGCTGAAGTTCAAGATCTCTGCGAGCGACGAGGACGGACTCATCGGCGAAGGCGAGCATCTGCGCTTCATCGTCGGCCGAGAGAAGTTCATGAGCAAGGTCACTGAATTATGAAATTCGACACGATCTTCAAAGAGGGGACACGCTATCGCGCCTTTTTCCTCTCGCTCCTACTCTCTGCCATCGGCTTTGGCCTCTATAAAGGCGTCATAGACAACTATATGGCTGAGGTGGTCAGGATGAACGAACTTGACCGTGGCGTCACGGAGTTTTTCCGTGAGGTGCCAGGATTGTTGCTCGTGCTGATCCTGGCGATCTTCTATCGCTCGTCGGCCGAGAAGATGTATAAGATGGGTATGGTCATCATGGTCATCGGCATGGTCATGCAGTCGCTGATCTCGCCGGTCAAGCTGCTGGTGATCTTAGCGATCTTCATCTATTCGACAGGCGAACATATACAGCTCGGAATGAAAAATACCCTCTCTCTCGAATACTCGAAAGAGGGGCATGGAGGACTGGCACTCGGCTACCAGAACTCTATCTATCAGATTGGTAACCTCGTGGGGTATGTGGCTGTGATTGCGGCCTTTGCGGTTATCTCGTCGGTCGAGCTGTTCAAGCCGGTGTTCATGGTGGCAGCGGTGTTCTTCTGCATCGCCATGATGGTGTCTTTCCGACTGACAGGCAACAGTATAACAGATAAATCGAAGAGCCGTTTTTACTTCCGTAAGAAGTTCACCAAGTATTATATGCTCGAGGTCTTCTACGGCGCTCGCAAGCAGGTCTTTTTCACGTTCGGTCCTTACGTGCTGATCCTGTTCTATGGAGCCGACGCAGGTGTCATCAGCCTCCTCTTCGCTATCTCGGCCATCGCCTGCTTCACGCTGGCACCGATGGTCGGCAAGATCATTGATCGCATCGGATACAAGACCGTGATGATTGCCGACACGCTGATCCTCGTCATCGTGTGCTTCTTCTATGGCTTCGCACACCATCTTTTCAGCATGGAGGTCGCCTTCATCGTCTGCTGCGTCAATTATGTGCTCGACAGCGTCATCTCGCTGGCATCGATGGCGTCGAACGTCTATGTGCAAGACATCTCAGACAGCAAGGAAGAGATGCGAGCCACCATCTCGACAGGCATCTCGGTCAACCACCTCATCACGATCTTCATCGCACTGCTCGGTGGCTGGATCTGGAACGTCCTTGGCATTGAGACGCTCTTCGTCATCTCTGCCATCCTCGGTCTCTGCAACAGCGCCTACGCTGCTACGATCAAGACCAGTCACGCCTAAAGGCCTAGCTGCATGAAACCTACATTGAAAGACCTCCGCACCACCTATCGCGTGCTACAGAAGCTCGATACCGACGTTCCGCCTCAGCTGCTCGTCACCTTGGCCGACAAGATCAAGGCAGAGGAGAAATCGCGCCACTACCGTAAGCTGGCGAAGATGAGCGAGGAAGACCTGATACGCTATCAGTCAGCGCCGAAGCGAAGGATCCGCATCAACCTGCCAGATGGTCGCATCATCCAGGAGAAGACCAACGAGAACACCTTCTACACCGCTCTGCGCGAACTGGATTTCAAGGAGGTGCTGGCGCTCGGATTGAAGCGTAAGACCACTCCCCTCTTCGTCGGGTTCGATCAGCCACGCAAGCTGCTTACTGGTCACAAGATGCTGAGCGAAGGATGCTTCGTATTGCGCAATATCAAACCCGAAGAACGTCTCAGCATCCTCCAGCGACTGGATGAGGAACTGCGACTCAACTGGGACATCATACTTATATAAAATATGAAACATCACCTCAAATTCATTACCTTGGCCTTCCTCTTGGCGTTGCCTTCTTGTGTGGTGCAAAAGGATTCGCACGAAGAATCGCCTGTCGTACGTACCGATGCTGGTCTCGTACAAGGCTTCCAACAGGAAGGTACCGAAGCCTTCCTGGGTATTCCTTACGCTCGTGTGGAGCGATTCATGCCACCACTACCCGTCACTCCGTGGGACACCGTCATGGTGTGCGACCACTGGGGACCGATGACCATGCAGGGCATGGAGGAGCGTCCGATATCGGAGATGAGCGAGGATTGTTGTGTCCTCAACGTATGGACAACGGATAAGACTGCCAAGAAGCCCGTCATGCTCTGGCTGCATGGTGGTGGCTTCGACTCAGGCACCTCAGCATGGAACCCTGGCATGGGATTGGCCAAGGAAGACGTCGTCGTAGTCAGTATCAACCATCGCCTCAACATCCTCGGCTTCCTCGACCTTTCGGCCGTATCGCCTAAGTATAAGTACTCTGGCAACGTGGGAATGATGGACGTCGTGGCTGCACTCAAATGGATCCACAAGAACATCCATCTCTTCGGTGGTGACGCCAGCAATATCACCGTCTTCGGAGAGTCAGGTGGTGGCGGCAAGGTAGGTACGCTCCTCTGCATGCCAGAAGCTAAAGATCTTTTTCACAAGGCCATCATCCTCAGCGGCACCATCCTCAACGTCAACAACAAGGAGATGACTGAGACACTCGGCAAGGCCGTGCTGGACGAGCTCGGCATCGATGCTGAGCATATCGAGAAAATCAACGACATCCCTTACCGCGAGCTCTATGCAGCCGGCCAGCGTGCCATGGGCAAGAGCATCGGCACACGACGTCCTGGCACACCGATGATGTGGGGATTCGGTCCTACGCCTGATGGCGAGGTGCTCATGCAGCAGCCATTCCAGCCAGGCTTCGCTGAGTTTGCAGACAACAAGCCAATCATCATCGGAACGACCTTCAACGAGTTGCAGCGCCTCACCTATGACCAGCCAATGACGCTCGACGAGGCTCGCACTGCTTTGCAACCGACCTTTGGTGAGGACACAGAGGCTTACATCCAGGCCTTTGGCGAAGCGTGGCCAAACTACAAGCCACAGGACCTGCTCTCCATCGATCACCTCTTCCGTCCGAAGACCATCATCACAGCTGACTATGTCTCGTCACATCGCCAGACACCTATATATATGTATATGTTCACGTGGAAGTCTCCGGTCAATCAGGGCTCTGTCCACGGCCATGAACTGAAGTTCTGCTTCAATACGCTCCATCACTCAGCCAACGAACTCCCATCACCTACCGCAGAAGACCAGCTTTTGGCTGAGCGTATGAGCAAGTCATGGGCTCAGTTTGCTCACACCGGTGATCCAAACATTGCTGACCTCCCTGCCTGGAAACCTTACACCGCAGAAGGTGGCGACATGATGATCTTCGACCACGATTGCTACATCCGTAACAATCCTGATCGTAAACTGGAAGAAATCATTGACAATCACTGCTTCAAGCTGCTGAAGGAATTCTATGAGAAGAAAAGATAAGCATCTACCTTTTCTTATTCTCTTTTGTATTGATTTTCTTTAACTTCTTAACTGCATTCTCCAGACTTTCCGAAGGCTGGAGAATGTTGTATTCTGCCCAGAAGTCTGGATCTTCGAAGTCAGAGACCTTCTTGCCCAAGACATCGGTACGATGGAAGGAATCGCGACGGCGAGGCTGCTCGTTCGTGGCGTGATGGTCAGTAATGAGCATCTCTGAGACAGCTTCATACTTCACTGCAATGCCACGTTTCTTCCAGTCGCAATCGAAGTTGTAAGTGGTTCGAATATAAGCGATATCAGAGTGCTGGCCGTCATAATAATAGTTGACGATGGTCTGCAACCCTCTTGGACGGAAGCGCATGCCGAGTGGCTTACGAGCCAGCATGACCTTCGTGGCCTTGTAGCTGTCAGAGACATCCAGATTCAGCTCAATGCGAGTGAACGACAGTGTTGCATGATCAATGTAGATAAGTCCATTGTAGAGAGGCTCTTCGGGCAAAGTGATCGAAGGACGGAACGAGATGACGTACTGAGGACGGTCATTGATGGTCTGTGGCGTCTCAATCTCGAGTTTATAGAACTGTAGCACCTCCTCATTGAGCAGGAAGTCACGGTTCTTGACCATATCGAGGAAGAGCGCCTCTGTCGGTCCACCCTGCACATGCACTGAGAGCGTATCGCGAAGACGCTGGCTCACCAGAGCACGTCCTTTGAGCACATGCACCTGATCGAGATCTATATTATTCTCATCGTACGATCGCTTATATAGATTGACAACTGCCTCGCTGACGCCAACATAAGTCTTGCGCTTGCGGATGGTCTCACGATAGAAAGCAGCGTATGTCTCAGGCGACTGACGATAGTTGGACTTTATCTTCTCGATGGCGGCCTGCAGAATGTTATCAGGCGAATAGACAAAGACATCCTTTAGCATCGTGGCCGTAGGATGCAGCATGATCTTGAGCTCGCGGTTGCGGTGACCGGTTTCATATCGCAATGATTCCTCGATGCGAGCCTTTCGAACCAACGCGTTACGATAACCGACGGCAGAGGTTTCGAGCCGAGCTGGCACAGAATCCAGTCGCAGCGTGAAGCGTCCGTCTGCATTGGTGAGCGTAGAGAGATTGGTGCCAGGGATATGGATCTGTGCATCGGGAATCGCGCTGCCAGACACATCGTCAGAGACAAGACCATAGAGTATCACCTGAGCCTGAAGGGGTACTATCACAAGAAGAGACAGTAACAGGAAGAGGTACTTTTTCATATCGAATATAGAATTTGCCGGAATAAAAAGAACTATGTTTGGACGATGCAAAGATAAAAAAAATACCCAAAAGTAGAAAAAAAACTGACAAAATAGTTCTCTATATTATAATAATGTTTATCTTTGTGGCGTTTTCGCTGTATTTTGCGAACGAATAGACCATAAAATAACGTGAGTTCGACGAAATCAATCAATAGATTGTAAGCTGATTGTCATATACACGAACAAGGTTGATAGAAGGTTTCTTGGGGAAGAAGCAGTATGCCGCGATCGCACTAAAGAGATTGACGACAAAGTTGTCGAAACT
>JAZRVB010000035.1:0-1298 GCA_045598885.1 Bacteroidales bacterium | reverse complement strand
GGTAGTAACTCAGCGATTCAGAAATTGTGAACAAGACGGCCGAAAATGCTAAAACAAAAATGGCAGTTCGTAAATTTAAGCCCACAACTCCGGGCCAGAGACACAAGGCTATTAGCACTTTCGAGGAGATCACAGCTAAGGCCCCTGAAAAGTCTCTTACTGTCGGTAAGTCAAAGACTGGCGGTCGTAACAACCAGGGCCGTCTCACCATGCGTTACATCGGTGGTGGTCACAAGCAGTCTTACCGTATCATCGACTTCAAGCGCAACAAGGACGGCGTACCTGCAGTAGTTAAGTCTATTGAGTACGATCCAAACCGTACCTCTCGTATCGCTCTTCTCTACTATGTAGACGGCGAGAAGCGCTACATCCTTGCTCCTAACGGTCTTAAGGTAGGTGCACAGGTGATGTCAGGAAGCGAGGCACTTCCAGAGGTTGGCAACAGCCTTCCTCTTAAGGACATTCCAGTAGGTACTGTAATCCACAACATCGAGCTTCGCCCAGGTCAGGGTGCTGCACTCGTTCGTTCTGCTGGTAATTTCGCTCAGCTTACTTCAAAGGAGGGTGATTATGCTATCATCAAGTTGCCTTCAGGTGAAACCCGTAAGATTCTTGCTACTTGCAAGGCTACCGTTGGTTCAGTAGGTAACTCAGACCACGCACTCGAGAAGAGTGGTAAGGCAGGTCGCTCTCGCTGGTTAGGTCGTCGTCCACACAACCGTGGTGTTGTAATGAACCCAGTTGATCACCCAATGGGTGGTGGTGAAGGTCGTCAGTCTGGTGGTCACCCACGTTCACGTAAGGGTCTCTACGCTAAGGGTCTGAAGACACGTGCACCTAAGAAGCAGTCTTTTAAGTATATCATCGAGAGAGCTAATAAGAAGTAATTTTGAAGTAACACATTATTTAATATAATAATATGAGTCGTTCCTTAAAAAAAGGCCCGTTTATTAGCGTAAAGCTCGAGAAGAAGATCCTTGCCATGAATGAGTCTGGCAAGAAGGCAGTTGTTAAGACTTGGTCTCGTGCTTCTATGATCTCTCCTGATTTCGTAGGTCACACTATCGCTGTTCACAACGGAAACAAGTTCGTTCCAGTTTATGTAACTGAGAATATGGTTGGTCACAAGCTCGGCGAGTTCTCTATGACTCGTACTTTCCGTGGTCACCATGGTAATGGTAAATAATAGGGTCTTACTAAAATAATTCAAGAAAAATGGCTAATAGAAAACAAAACTCTGCCAATAAGCTGAAGGAAGTTCGTAAGAATACCTATTTCGCAAAGTACAACAACATCCC
>JAZRVB010000034.1:0-24888 GCA_045598885.1 Bacteroidales bacterium | reverse complement strand
TTCGAGAACTGCCTCAACCTCCTCGCTTACATACTCGGTCTCGAAACCAAACTCCGAAGCTACGAGGTCGATGGTCTCAGCCTCAAGACGCTGGTTGATAGATACCATCATGCCGAGCGACATACAGGTAGAGATGACCTGGATGACCGACACGTTCATCATCGTAGCGAGGTCGTTAGCGGTAACGAACTCGGTCAGCTTCAGGATCTTGCTCTGTGCTGCTTCTGCCTCCTCAGCCTCGGCTGCTGCCTGAGCTGCGGCATTACGCTTATCCTTACGATACTTGACAGCCTTCTTGTCTGGCTTGTTGGTCAGACGTGCCAGTGTGTCCTTAACCTGCTGCTGTACATCAGCCTCGCTGACCTCCTGCTTATAGTTGTTGTGACCTTTCTTCTTGTCCTTGCCAGCTTTCTTGCCACGACCGTCCTCATTGCTGTTACGACGGCTCTCGTTCTTCTGGTCGCGACCCTTGCCGCGAGAGATCTCCTCGTTGATGTCGACCTTCTGAGCGCCACGGTGGCGGCCACCACTGCGACCGTCCTCATTGTTGTTGCGACCCTTCTGCTCGCGCTCCTTCTTCTTCTCCTCCTTCGACTTTTTCTTAGGACGAGTTGACTGATTGAGTGCATTGAGGTCGATGGTACCGACCACGTTGAGCTGTGGCTGAGCATCAACCTTCACGCGGTAGACCTCACCGTTGCGAGCCTCCTCTGGCAATGGTTCGTCGTTGATGCGATCCTTGCTACGCTCGCCCCAGATTGACTGGTTAGGCTTCTTGGTCTCGGCAGCTGGAGCCTGCTGAGGCTTCTGCTGCTGCTGAGGTTTCTGCTGCTTCTGCTGCTGAGGCTGAGCAGGTTTCTGCTGTTGCTGCTGTGGTTTCTGCTCGGCCTTGGCAGGAGCTGCTGGCTTCTTCTTAAGTGCATCAAGGTCAATATGACCAAGTACCTTAGGACCCTGCTGCTGTGCTGCCAGATCATCACCAGAGGTGTGAGCCATAGGAGCATTCTTAGGATTGTTGACAGCATTGATCTGCTGAGTCTCCTTCTTGATCTTGTCACGAGTCTGCAAGCGTTCCTGGCGCTCACGCTCGCTGGCCATCTTCATGCTCTTATCCTTATTGAACTCACGGCTCATAAGGTCATAGAGGTCGTCCGGGACATTGCTCATCGGACCCCAACTCTCAGCTGATCCAGACTTCTTCTCGAGAAACTCTACAAGCGTCTGGATACCTACATTGAAATCTTTTGCTATTTTGCTTAATCTCATGTGCTTTTGTTTTTACTGGTTTGAATTATTGCTCTTCTGACTCACCCTCCTCTGAAGTCTCATCGAACTCCTTAGAAAGGATCTCACGAATCTCTGCCACGGTCTCCTCCTCGAGGTCTGCCTTATCAGCGATGAGCTGAGGATCTGCGTCGAGTACAGACTTAGCAGTAGCAAGGCCGATGCCCTTGAGCGCCTGGATGATCCATGGCTCGATAGCGTCGCTGAAGTCATCGAGGAAAATATCGTCACCGTCACCCTCACGATATACATCGATCTGGTAACCAGTCAGGAGGCAAGCCAGCTTGATGTTGGCACCGTTACGGCCGATAGCAAGTGAAACCTCCTCAGGACGCATAAATACCTCTGCGGTCTTCTCCTCCTCGTTGACATGGATCTGCGAGATAGAAGCAGGAGAGAGGGCGCGCTGGATGAAGAGCGATGGGTTAGAGGTGTATGGGATCACGTCGAGGTTCTCACCACGGAGCTCACGGACGATACCGTTGATACGAGCACCCTTGACACCTACGCAAGCGCCTACTGGATCCACGCGGTCATCGAGGCTCTCGACAGCCACCTTAGCACGCTCGCCAGGGAGACGGACGATCTTGACGATGCGGATCGTACCCTCTGCGATTTCAGGAATCTCAGCCTCGAGCAGACGCTGGAGGAAGATAGGAGCGGTACGCGAAAGGATGATCTTTGGATTGTTGTTAGCATTGTCAACGCGAAGGACGACGGCACGTACCTGATCGCCCTTGCGGAAGTTGTCTGAGCTAATCTGCTCATTGCGAGGCAGAGAGAGCTCATTGCCTTCCTCATCGACCATCAGCATCTCACGCTTCCAGGACTGGTAGACCTCAGCGCTGGTGATGCGGCCGATCAAGTCCTTATACTTGTTGTAGAGTACGTCCTTCTGGAGCTCAAGGATCTTTGACGCCAAGGTCTGACGCAGGTTCAGGATGGCGCGGCGGCCGAACTTCTCGAAGTGAACCTCCTCGGTAAAGTCTTCACCGACCTCGATGTCCTCGACGGTCTTGCGAGCCTCGCTGAGGCTGACCTCGGTATTCTCGTTCTGCAATTCATCGTCAGCCACTACGGTGCGGTTCTTCCAGATCTCGAAGTCGCCCTTGTCTGGGTTGATGATGATGTCGAAGTTCTCATCAGTGTCAAACATCTTAGCGAGTACCGAACGGAAAGAATCCTCCAATACGCTAATCATTGTAGAACGGTCAATGTTCTTCAAATCCTTGAATTCCTGGAAGGTCTCAACCATAGAGATTACTTCCTCTTTCTGTCTTGCCATAATAGTAAGGCCCCCATCCCCGCCCTTCACCCCTTACAGGGGGAAGGGAGTAGAATGTATTTTGGGCATAAATTTATTTAGTTATTAATTATTTTTCGTTATTTTTTCAATTGTAACTTATTTCAAGTTACCGATACTAACCACTCCCTTCCCCCTGCAAGGGGTGAAGGGCCGGGGATGGGGGCTTAGAAGTTGTAATATACTCTATTTACGTCCTTGTGCAACAGCTTCTCCCGATGCTCCACGTCCTCCTTCTTTTTCTTCTCCTTACCCGTCGTAGGATCGATGACCTTTTCGCGAGTCGTCCAGGTCAGCTCGAAGCCTTCTTCATCAGCTTCACCCAAGATACCCTTGAGCTTGCGTCCGTCACGCATCAGTACCTCCATCTCCTCGCCTTCAAACTTAGCATACTGGCGCAAGGTCTTCAGCGGAGAGGTCAGACCGGCAGAGCCGACCTCGAGTTCGAAATCCTCCACCTCGCGATCCATACGCTCGTCGATGTAGCGGCTCAGTGCAGCACACTCGTCAATGTCGATGGTCTCATCGTTGTCAAGGGTGATCACAATCTGATTATCGCGGCTCACGGTCACGTCAATCAGGAAACTCTCTGAATCAGTCACCTGCAGGAACTGATCTACCAGATCGATAATGGTTTGTTTTTGGATCATATATTTATATGTGTCTCTTTCAAAGAATCAAATGATATAAAAAAGAAGGGAGAAGTGATTGTTTTCACTTCCCTCTTCTCATTTTCACGATGCAAATATACATATTATATATATTGTGTCCAAATCTTTTTTCGAAAAAATGCTACTTTACCCTCATTTTCCTCAGTTTGTTCATTCCGAGATTACAATTACCCATCTTTTATGTTAGAAGTGTTCTCGCGGATTCTTGTAGTCCTTTCCTGCATCGAGGCATCGTTATCACGGTACCGTGACAGATATGCCATGATGTAAAATTTCAACGTTCTGTACGTAACGTTGAAATCCTGGATGCTCACATCCCTTCCACGGTACCGTGATAAAGATGCCGTGATCTCCGCATCCTTTCCATGGTACTGTGGAAGATATGCCACAAAAAAAAGAGCAGTACCCGAAAGTACTGCTCATATTTTTTGAATTAAGTTTGTTAGAGATTACTTAACGTAAACCTTCTTGCCATTCTTAACCATGAAGCCCTTAGTAGCGCCAGCGTTGCCGAAGAGGTCGTAAGCAACAGCGTCAGCTGCCTCAGAAGCAACAGACATAATGCCTGTAGCAGCGAATGACTTAGGAACGTTCATCCAGCAATTCTCAACAAGCTTCTGCTCTTCTGGTGTATCGAAGGTAATGCAGAAGTACTCAGCACCAGCCTCATCAATAGCACGAAGATTGTCGATATAAAGGGTACCTGCATAATTGCCAAGGTTGAGCATAAGGCGAGAATATGGGAACTTGCCATCAGTTACGATAGCATTGCCACTACAATCCTTAACCTTTTCTACCCATTCAGCAGTAGCGGTGAAATGGCTGAGATACTGGAGATCAGCAGGGCCGCCCCACTCATCCTTGTTTGCGCTGTTTGCATCCTGAGCAACTGGCTGAATAGCCTCAGGACCATACTGGCCCTCCTTTGGCTCAAGAGCTACGCTACCCTTTACGTCCATGGTGAGGGTATAGCTCTTGCCTGCTTCGAGTGGCTTAGGGAAGTTGATGACAACCTGATTATCCCAAGGGTTTGCCTTTGCCTCTGCAAGGGTAAGAACAAGCTCCTGATTGTCTGTACCAGGAGTTGGCTCTGCAAGGTCTGCAGCAGTGTACATGGTTACAGATTTAACCTTGATGACACCTGGCTCTGCATTCTGAATAGCAAACTGCTTGATGTCACCCTCAGTAAGTTCAATCTCAAGCTTAGTAGAACCAGCAGGTGCCTGATTAGAAGCATCATCCTTAATGTCATTGAACTGAACAAGGAACTGAGTTGTCATTGGGGTAGCCTCCTCAAATTCAGCTACAATCTTGACGATGCCGGTCTGACTACCAATCCACCATGCAAGGCCGTCCCAAGCAACATTGAAAGTGACAACGTTTCCTTCGCGAGAACCTCCATTCCAAAATGAAGACTTTTCAAGATCCAATACGGTTTCAGCATTTGCAGAGAAAGCCATAGAAAGGATCATTGCTGCAGAGAGTAAAAATTTCTTCATACGCAAAAAATAATTAAAATTAATAATATTGAAATTAGTTATTAAAAAGGTCGAATTATATCGGTGCAAATATAATACAAATATTGTGAATATGCAAAGAAATGACATGAAAAAATGCCAAACAACTAAAACATTTGCAATATAATACAAATTTGTCCTGTTTTTGGGACAAAAATTTGCGATAAAGAGGAGAAATTATTACCTTTGCACTCATAAAGAGCACGCTGCACATCTATAAAATAATGTGCGAGAGTAATCGTGCAAAAAAAAAGAAAGTACTATGGCAAATCATCTCGTCATCATGGCCGGTGGCATCGGAAGCCGCTTCTGGCCTATGTCAACACCTCAGTGTCCTAAGCAGTTCCTCGATATTATGGGAACGGGACGCACCATGATTCAGCAGACTTTTGACCGCTTCGGTGGCCTTATCGATATTGAGCACGTCTGGGTAGTCACCAGCAAGAACTTCGCTCAGCTCGTACAGGAACAGCTCGAGGGTATCAATCCTCAGCACATCCTCTTGGAGCCTTGTATGCGCAACACGGCACCTTGTGTGGCTTACGTGAGCTGGAAGATTCAGGCGGAGGATCCTACCGCTTCGATTGTCGTAGCAGCTTCGGATCATATTGTGACCAATCCTCGTGAGTTTATGCGCGTTGTGGCTCAGGGCCTCGACTTCGTGCAAGGTGGTGACCGCATCCTGACACTCGGTATGCAGCCGACACGTCCTGAGACAGGTTATGGCTACATCGAGCAGGGCGAGAAGCAGGAGGAGGCTCAGCTGGAGGTACACTCTGGCAAGAAGGGTGCTCGCCGCGTGTCGGCCATGGCTGCATTGCTCTCTCCAATCTATAAGTTGTCTTCGTTCCGAGAGAAGCCTGATCTGGAGACAGCTAAGCAGTATCTTTCGACGGGTCTTTTCACTTGGAACTCAGGTATGTTCATCTGGCAGGTCAAGACCATCGTCAGCGAATTGCGTCAGTACCAGCCAGAAATCGCAGCTGTCATGGATAAGATTGCACCAACCTTCTTCACTATCCGTGAGCAGGCGATGGTCGATCAGCTCTACGCTTCTTGCCCAAAGATCTCTATCGACTATGCAGTGATGGAGAAGACACAGCTGGCTTACGTCATGCCAGCCGAATTTGGTTGGAGTGACCTCGGAACCTGGGGTAGCCTCCACACGCTCACGCCACAGGACGATGACCGCAACGCCGTGATCGGTGATGGTGTAAAGATGATTGAATCAGAGGGCTGTATGGTGCGTATGCCACAGGGCAAGCAGGTGGTCATCCAGGGCTTAAAGGACGTGATAGTATCAGAACACAATGGCGTATTGCTGATCTGTAAACTGGAAGATGAGCAGCGCATTAAAGAATGGCACTAATGAAATTAACCGTTGTAAAAGTCGGTGGCGCCATCGTTGAAAACGAGGCTTCACTGAATAATCTGCTCGATAAGTTTGCTCGCATCGAAGGTCTGAAGGTCTTGGTGCATGGCGGTGGCCGTAGTGCTACCAAAGTGGCTGAGCAGCTGGGTATTGCACAGACAATGATTGGTGGCCGTCGTGTGACGGACGCTGAGACCCTGAAGGTTGTGACCATGGTCTATGCCGGCTTGGTCAATAAGAATATCGTGGCTCAGTTGCAGGCACGTGGCGTTAACGCCTTAGGCCTCACAGGTGCGGACATGAACGTCATTGTTTCGCACAAGCGTCCTTTGAAAAAAGTCAAGATGGAGGACGGTACGACACAGGAAGTTGATTACGGTTTCGTCGGTGATATTGACACGGTCAATGCAGACTTGCTGAGCGACCTGATTGCCAAGGGTGTCGTCCCAGTCATGTCTCCTATCGGTCATGATACCAAGGGTTCGTTGCTCAATACAAACGCTGACACCATCGCTGGCGAGGTGGCTAAGGCTTTGAGCAAGCACTTCGAGGTGACCTTGATGTACTGCTTCGAGAAGAAGGGCGTGCTGATGAATCCTGACGATGATGAGAGCGTTATCCCTTCGATCACCGCGGCTGAGTTCCCTCAGCTGGTAGCCGATGGTGTGGTCAGTGGTGGCATGCTGCCAAAATTGGAGAACTCATTTGAGGCAATCAGCAACGGCGTCAAGGAAGTGGTCATCACCCAGGCAGATGCTATTGACCTGCCGAGCGCCGGTACTCACTTAAGCTAAATAAAAAAATAGCAGCGATGGAAACACCGCTGCTACCTATTTTATATATATATGAATTTTATCGGACTTATTATTGCCGTCATCACCTTCCTTACTATCGGACTCTTTCACCCCATCGTCATCAAGGCAGAATATTACTTCGGTACACGTTGCTGGTGGTGGTTTCTCCTGGCTGGCATTGCTTTTATCTGCGCGTCGCTGTTTGTAGACAACCAGGTGGTCAGCACCATCTTAGGAGTCATCGGCTGCAGCTGCCTCTGGAGCATCCTCGAGATCTTCGAGCAGCGCGAGCGTGTCCTCAAGGGATGGTTCCCGATGAATCCAAAGCGCAAGGAAGAGTACAAATAATTTATCCTCTGCAAGCCAGCATCTCCTGGATAGTGCCAGGCTTATGACGGCCAATGAGCGTTGCTCCATCTGGAGTGATGAGGTAGTCCTCCTCGTTGCGGCAACCACCGAAGTTCTTCCAGCTCTCAAGTGCCTCGTAGTTGATGAAATCAGTGAACTTACCAGCTGCATGCCACTGGTCGATGAGGTCAGGGATAAAATAGATACCTGGCTCGACGGTGAAGACAAAGCCTGGCTCGAGCGTACGACCGAGACGGAGAGAGCGGAAACCGAAGCGTGGATCCTTCTCCTGACCACGTGGATAACCGACGTGAACCTCGCCATAATTCTCCATGTCATGCACGTCCATACCCATCATGTGACCCAAGCCGTGAGGCATGAACATAGCTACTGCGCCAGCCTCGGCAGCCTCCATCGCGTCACCCTTCATGAGACCTAAACCCTTCAAACCTTCTGCAATATTTGCCCATGCTGCTACGTGACACTCGCGGTAGGTGATACCCGGACGGATCATCTGTCCAGCCTTCTGATAAGTGTCGAGCAGGATGCTGTGCACAGCCTTCTGGCGCTCATCGAAGTCGCGTCCCACAGGCATGGTGGTGGTGCAGTCACCCGCATAGTGCATCTCGGTCTCAGCACCTGCATCGAGCAGGAGCATGTCACCCTCCTGCAGCGTGTGGATATAGCCGTGGTTGTGCAATGTCTCGCCGTGGTTGGTAGCGATGGTAGGGAAGGAGAGGTAGTAACCCTTGCGCTGAGCCACCTCGCAGACAGCTGCAGCAATGTCCTTCTCAGTGACGCCCGGATGAACCATGCGGATGGCTGTCTCGTGCATATCCACAGTAATGTCAATGGCCTTGGCAATCTCAGCAATCTCTTCTGGAGCCTTGTGGTTGCGCATGTCGGCCAAAGCATAGATCAGGTCGAGCGATGGCTGCGCCTCCTTGCCGAGCAACTCACGGAACCACATAATAGTATGTCCACGATAAGGTGGCACGAAGTGAACCTTCTGCTGCTGAGCCAGCGCCTGGTCAATGTATTTCTGCAGTTCTGCCATCGGACGGGTCTCGGTCACGCCCACTGCCTCGCTCTTCTCAGCGAGAGTTGGCTGCACGCCTGTCCAGATAATATCGTCGATGGTGAGTTCGTCGCCAAAGATGATGGTGCGGTTGTTGTCCACATCAATTACGGCAGCGAGGTCCTCATAATCAAGACCAAAGAGATAGAGGAAAGTACTGTCCTGACGGAACATATAGTTATTGTCAGGATAGTTATAAGAGGCGATGGTGTTGCCCAGGAAGAGCAGCAAGCCGCTGCCCATGGTTTTCTGGAGGCGTGCGCGACGCTCCATATAGACTTCTTTTGCGAATGTTGGTTTCAGCATAGTATTATTGAAATGAAAAAATTAAAAATTAAAGAATGAAAGAATTTCGGCTGCGCGAAAACTATTCGTAGCAACCTATGCATGGCTTCTCTCCACGCGCCTTGCCATCCAGATCCAGCGGCAATCTCTTGAGCGTCTTAGGTGTTCCCTTGCCGCGCGCTGGAGATTCTTCCTGCAGGTGCGGGTCGCAGATATAGTTTGGCATATCCACCAGCTGGTAGAGTGGGTCGTCTGTCCAGAGAGTTTCGATGAAATCCTCATCGTCCGAGCCTCCGCTGGCATGCAGCAGGCAATGATCGAACTTGTAGGTGAAGATGCTGTCAGCCACAATACCCTCTGGAGAGGTATAGGGGCGATAGCGAAGGTCAACGTTGGGATCCTTGCCAGAGCGACCATAAACCAAGGTGTTGGTAAGCTGGCAGCGATGGAGCGGACAGTGCTCAATAGGCTTTGAAGTCTCTTGTGCGAAGTTGGCAAGCAGTAGGTCCGCGCCACGTATCACCGTCCAGAAAGCATAATTAGCCAGCGTGCAATGTGTCACGTCATAGCAGCCTCCACGCAGTTCGAGTAGTGGTCCGCCACTATTCATCAGCAGCGAGTTCTCCACGATCATGTTGCTGTTCACCGCATAGACAAGCGCGCTGTCCGCATTCATCAGCGTCGAGTTGCGGATCAGCAGCTGCTGGCCTTCTTCCGGCAGAAACTCAGAGGAGAGGTCCTTCGTCTTCACCACGTCTTGATGCAGTCTCACGCCGTCCGTCATACCTTTTAATAATGCATGCTCCATGCGGTTGCCCTCGCTTCCGCTGAGGAATCGTATGCCACCCCACTGGCCACCCATGTCGCGGTAATAGAGATTGTCGAACATCTTGTCTGTACGATCTCCGATCAGCGTCACAGGATGTGCAGCCGAGCCTTCGATGATCAATCGTCCCTGCACCTCGATGGCAGCCTTGTCGTGCATAAATAGGGTCGTGGAGTCCGCAATCGTGAGGGTGATACCCGCAGGAATTGTCAGCGTGCCAAAGATCTGCTTGTCCCTTCCTTGTGCATCCCAGCGCAGGTCGGTGGTCAAGGTCGAGTCACGCAGCTGCTCCACATTCATGGCCAATGCCTTGAGCAGGATGCTGGTCGTATGCCCGTTGCAGGTGATGTCGAGATAGTCTTCGAAGGTCTTCTCGCGCTCTTCCTGCTGCAATGGCGCAGCAATCTCCATTAGTACATAGAGCGAGTCGCCTTTCCCGATGTGCAACAGCTCAGGACGCTCGAAAGCCGTTCCCGCCATGCCATCCACATTGATCTTAAAAGGACTCTCTGCGCCCCCTCGCAGCACGATGCTCTGCAGCTCCAGCGTACCTTTTTGTCGGTTGTAGACCATCAGTCGCTGAGTGGCTGACGTCTGGCCCGTGAGCAGTGTGCCGAAATCATAGCAGTCTTTCCCTTGCAGGTCTATCGTCGGCTGTGCATTCCTGTCGGTCAATAACTCCTCATGGCACGAGCTCAACGCCCATACCAGACAGAAGATAAGACCAAGGAAAAGCTGACGATGCATGAACGTGGGATTTTAAGGAGTTACCACCAGCGTGTTGTAGTTGACGCGCTTGGCATGATAGTGACGCAGGGGCAGGTTCTCCTGATTGGCAGGTCCTGCTGAGGCGGCTGGCGAACCATACTGCACGCCACTGAATTCTGACTGACACTTCGGACAGCTGGCCGCGAAAGTGTCTTTCATCTCGATCTCCACCACCTGATTGCCGTGCTTGTAGCAATAAGGACAAGCCAGGTCAAACGCATAATAAGTGTCTTCGAATGCGCTGTGAAAGAGCAGCAGCCCTCCTTTGCCAATCACCTCACTGACGTTAAGATGTGCATTGATGAGCACGTACCCCGGCTGGCAGTCGAGGTGCGGCACGTCGTTCTGTTGCAGCGCTGCATTGATCGTGGTGATGTTGCACGAATAGTTGACGCGGAGAGCGGGAACAGGGCTCTCCGACAGTTCATCGTCACTGCAAGCGAGGAATGAAAGACAGCACACGACGAGCAAGCCACAGCATGCGGCTAACCTTCTCCATCGTGTCTGTCTGTCCATTCCTCGCATAGAGTTATTTTACCAGTTTCTCGACGGCCTCGTCCACCTTCTCGAAGTGGAAGCCAGAGAGCACCTCATCCATCAGCGCCTTGATCTGCTCGGTGCAGAGATTGCCCACCGAACCCTCATGTGTATGGTGCACTTCCTTGACCGGTGTGAACTTACCAGCCTCAATGTCGAGACCTACCTTCTTATAAGCATCGCGGAATGGCATTCCCTCGGTTGCCAGGCGGTTGACCTCCTCCACAGAGAACATCAGGTCATAGCGTGTGTCCTCGAGAATGTGGTCATTGACCGTGATATGCTCCATCATCAGAGTCACCATGCGCAGGATGTCCTTCAGTTCGTCGAAGGTTGGCAGGAAGACTTCCTTGATGATCTGCAAGTCGCGGAAGTAGCCACTTGGCAGGTTATTGCAGATAAACATCACCTGCTCAGGCACAGCCTGGATCTTGTTGCACTTAGCACGGGTGAGCTCGAAGACATCCGGATTCTTCTTGTGTGGCATGATGCTCGAACCAGTCGTAAACGCATCATGCAGCTTGATGAAGCCGAAGTTCTGGCTCGAATACATGCAAGCATCGAACGCTAACTTGGCCAACGTTGCAGCAATGCCGCCCAATGCCTCAGCCACCACGCGCTCGGTCTTGCCACGGCCCATCTGCGCATAAACTACGTTGTATGCCATCGAGTCGAAGCCCAGCAGATCGGTGGTCATCTGGCGGTTCAATGGGAACGACGAGCCATAGCCAGCCGCGCTGCCCAGCGGATTGCGGTTCACCACCTTATACGCTGCCTGCAATACCTGCAAGTCGTCCACAAGGCTCTCTGCGTAAGCGCCGAACCAGAGTCCGAATGACGATGGCATGGCCACCTGCAAGTGCGTGTAGCCAGGCATCAGCACGTTCTTATACGCCTCGCTCTGCTTCTGTAGCATCTCGAAGAGCTTTATGGCCTCGGCCACCACCTCCTTGATCTCGTGACGCATATAAAGCTTGAGGTCGATGAGCACCTGGTCATTACGGCTGCGTCCAGAGTGGATCTTCTTGCCGATGTCACCGAGGCGGCGAGTCAGCAGCAGCTCCACCTGTGAGTGCACGTCCTCAATACCTTCCTCAATCTCGAACTTGCCAGCGCAAGCATCCTGATAGATGCTCTTCATCTCCTTGAGCAATACCTCCAGCTCGCTCTTCTCAAGCAGGCCGATGGTCTCGAGCATGGTGATGTGAGCCATCGAACCCAGCACGTCAAATGGCGCCAGATACAGATCCATCTCACGGTCACGGCCGATGGTGTAGCGCTCAATATCCTTATCTACCTGTACGGATTTTTCCCAGAGTTTCATAATCGGGCCCCCATCCCCTTACCCTTCCCCCTGAAGTGGGGAAGGGAGTGAATAGTATTCGGGACGCAGGGGGTAAGCGTGTCTTTAATATTTTATATTATCCGTCTAACCCTAAAGGTAACCACTCCCTTCCCCACTTCAGGGGGAAGGGTTGGGGATGGGGGCTTAATACGGTATCTTAGTCAAAAACTCCGCAATCTGGTCAGCCACACCATCGAGCTTCTTGCCCACGATTGGCTTGAGGAAGAAAGGGATGTCTACCTCCACCGTCACCTTACACTTGGTCTCGTAGGGTGCCTTGGGCAGGAGCTGGATCCAGAGCGTCATGTCGATAGGAGCCTTGTCGGCCTTGAACTTCACACACTTCATCGGCTCCTCGCGCTCTACGATATAGATACGCATATCCATACCTGAGACCTTGAAGTCAACTGCATCCTGCGAGAAGACAAAGTTGCTCATCTGCACCTTGCCTTCACCCATCTCGTTGATCTTCGCCTTGATAGCCTCTTTCTGCTCAGGAGTCATCTGCTCCTTCAACTGCTGATAGATGCTGAAGTCGCTGATGCGAGCCCAGACCTGCGCCTGAGCTGCGTTGATGATTTTTACGTCGCTTGTATATCTTGACATTTTTCCTTTCTTTTACTTTCCCCACTCTGAAGGATTTGCTCTCCACTGCTTCAGCACCTCGATGTCCTCCTCCTTGATGTAGTTGAGCTCAGCAGCCTCAGCCACGAGCTCGGTGTAGTTAGAGAGAGTGGTGAGCTCTACCTGAGCCTCCTCAAATGCCTGAGCAGCCTGTGGGAACTGATAGGTGAAGATAGCCACCATGCCGAGTACATTGACGTTGGCCTGGCGGAGAGCAGCTACAGCCTTGAGCGAAGACATACCGGTAGAGATGAGGTCCTCAACGACGACTACATTCCAGCCTTCCTCGATCTGGCCCTCGATGAGGTTGCCCATGCCGTGATCCTTTGGAGCCGAACGTACATAGACGAATGGCTTGCCGAGAGCGTCAGCTACAAGAGCTCCCTGTGCAATAGCGCCAGTAGCCACACCTGCGATAGCGTCGACCTTATCACCGTAAGTGCGCTGGATGGTATTGACCAAGCCAGTCTTGATGATGGTGCGGATATCTGGGAAAGCCAGGGTCTTGCGGTTATCGCAGTAGATAGGTGAGTGCCAGCCTGAAGCCCAGGTGAAAGGATTGTTTGGCTGCAACTTTACGGCCTTGATAGCCATTAACTTCTCAGCAACGAGGCGTTCGATAGTCTTCATAATTCTTTGGTTTTATTTGTTGAATAATATTTTTTCTCTTAAAAATCTCTGTATTCCGGATTCTTGCGCCGCGGAGTAGCAATGCACTCCATCTCGATGAGCCAGGTCGGACGGCACACCGGAGCCAGCGTGATGACGCGCGGTATGTCTGGGAATCGTCGGTCAAACATCTCCTTGACAATCGGATAGTCACACAAGTCGCGCAGATAGACGATGATCTGCATCACGTCGTCAAACGAAGCGTTGCCCTCCTTGAGCAGCTCGCCCACATTCTCCCACATACGCTCTGTCTGGCGCACAATGTCGCCGATGTGCATCACCTCGCCCTTGTTATTGATCGACGCTGTGCCCGAGATATAGACCTGTGCACGGTCACCGAACTCTACCACCGTACCACGCTCGAAGGTCACACCATATTCGATGGTCGGGTTGAGGTGCGTCTTGGCATAGAGGTAGTACTGCTGCTTAGGGGCGAAGCCGGTGAGGGCGTAAGTGCCCAGCTGTACGATGGCGCGAGGGTTGGCAGGATTGCCGCCAATGCCGGTCGACGCGATGTAGTGGGTATGCTCGTTGAGGCCCTGCTCCTCGAAGTTCTCCTTGCGCGCCTTGACCAATCCCGCATACTGAGTATCTACGTCGCGGACAAAGAACCAGGTGCGTATGCAGTTCTGTTCCAGAGTAGCCCCGAATCGCTTGAGGTCATGCTCATAGTCCTCGAGCAGGGTCTTGGTCTGATAATACGAATCGCCCGATGGTTCACAGAGTCCCCACTTATACAGGTGGCGATAACCATTGTGCTCAGCCACGATGACGTCATGCACATTCGAGAGTTTCGAGCCGCGCTGGAAGTAGATCCAGATGGCGATCTTCGATCCGTCGAGCGGTGGCTGCTGGATGGCAGAGACGGCAATGTCATCAGCATAGATCGGATCTGCGAATCCCTTGCTGTGGCGACGCGCCTCAAGCACAGGCATCTGGTTGGTAGCGTCGCTCAGGAAGTAGCGCTTGAAGATGGCGCGAGCCCCTTGCAGTTCTGGCAGGCCGATCAGCAGCTTCTCTGCCTGATAGGCGCGGCTGACCTGACCGTCGAAGAGCTCGCTACGTGGCTCGATGTGGAGCATCACGTGCATCTCGTCGCAGGTGTCAGCTCCGTCTGCTGGTTCTGCTATGAAGAGAGAGAGCTCGGCTGACGCGCCAATCTGCTCCCAGTAATACTTCTTGGTTTCCAAGACAGGAAAATGATTTATAGATTAATATTTTATATTAAACGCGATTTTTCTGGTTTTATTGTTCGGCTCTTTACATAAATGTAAAAATTATTTATTCAGAAGGAAAAAACCTTTCATTTTCTTTCCCCTCATTCCTCTCTTCTCGTTCAAGAAATCTTAAGCCATAGCCTGGTACGTATTTATGGCTTTGCGAAAAAATAAAACCATGACCGAGGTCATAATTAAGGTTTTTTACAGGAGTGGGGGCTTCATCCCCTAGTATTGTTATTAATACCCTTAAAGGGGACAATAATTAATACTAAGGGGTTCTGATCCCCACTCTGGAAGCTAACAATTTTACCAATGATAAAAGTCAACCAAAACGGATGTTTGATCTCGTCTTAGTTGACTTTTTATCATTGGTAAAGCTGCGGATTACATGTTCATGCCGCCATCGATCTGGATGACCTGACCGGTAACGTAGCTTGACATATCTGAGCCGAGGAATACGCAGACGTTGGCGATGTCCTCAACCTGGCCGCCGCGACGGAGAGGGATCTTAGCCATCCAACCCTTGCGTACGTCCTCAGGAAGCTGTGCGGTCATGACGGTCTCGATGAAGCCTGGAGCCACGGCGTTGGCACGGATGCCCTTAGGACCCATCTCCTGAGCGATAGACTTGGCGAGGCCGATCATTCCTGCCTTAGAAGCTGAGTAGTTGCACTGGCCAGCGTTGCCGTGAACACCTACTACCGATGACATGTTGATGATCGAACCGCCCTTCTGACGCATCATGATAGGGGTAACGGCGTGGATGAAGTTGAAGGCTGACTTGAGGTTGACGTTGATGACTGCATCCCACTGAGCCTCAGACATACGGAGCATGAGACCGTCCTTGGTGATACCTGCGTTGTTGACGAGGATGTCGATCTTGCCAAACTCCTCCTTGATCTTAGCAACGACCTCTTCGGTCTGGGTGAAGTTAGAAGCGTCTGAGACGTAGCCTACGCACTTGACACCGTAGGTGGTAGCGATCTCCTCAGCGGCACGGTTGATGTTGGCAACGTGCTCGTCATTGAATGCGAGGTCGGTGAATGCTACGTTAGCGCCCTCCTGGGCAAACTTGTGGGCGATGGCATTGCCAATGCCGCGTGCAGCGCCGGTGATGAGCGCTACTTTTCCTTCGAGAAGTTTCATAAATTTATTTATTTAAAATGTATTGTTTTGTTTTTTTAGAAGTTATAAGGAAGTTATAAGGGAGTTAAAGGAAGTTATAAGGACGTTTGTTCGGTTGTTGTAATGCAATAAAGATTGGAATTAAAAGAAGATAAGACACAACTGATGCTATCGTCCTTATAACTTCCTTTTAACTTCCCTATGACTTCTCTATAACTTCCTTAAATCTCCTACCTCCTCCCTCGCACAATGCCATAGAATACCATCTTGAAGATGGACTCGCGGACACGTGCCGTAGGTACACCCAGGGCGGTGAACTGGCCGCGGATGTTCGGGAGGTCGAGGCCACGCAGCGCGTAGTGGATGGTGACGGCTACGACCGAGGCGTTGTCGATGACGAAAGTGCCCTCTTCGATACCCTGCTGCAGGATGCTGCGGAGGATGGAGAGCTCGCGCACATCGAGGCGGCGGCGGGCATGCTCGAGCTGGATGATGTCGCGGAAGAACTCGGCCTTGAGTGAACCATTGCGGATGACTGTATCCTTGACCTGATCGAGGCGGCAGAGGATGTAGCGCTTGAGCTTCTCATCGGCCGGGAGATTGAGGGGCGGGATCTCCTCGATGACGTCGATGATCTTGTTCATTTCACTATTGATCACTGCCATGAAGATCTCAGACTTTGATTTGAAATAGGTATAGAGCGTACGGCGCCCCTTGCCTGACTGCGCGGCGATTTCGTTCATCGTCGTACTGTCAAAGCCCCGAGTGGCGAAGAGCTGACGTGCCACTTCTATCAGTTCGGATCTTGTGTTGCTGCTCATTTCTATAAAATCTGTGCAAAAGTACGCATTTTATTGTAAAGTTGAGCATTTAAGAGCGACTTTTCGTCGTTAATGGTCTTTTTTTAATGTTTAAAAACATAAAAATTGCAATTTTGCTAAAAAAAAGTGCACTTTTTGTACAATAAATTTTTTATTTTCACAAAAAAAACATACTTTTGCAACGACATATCATGACTACATGATTTTCGACCTTAAAAAATTGTATAAACACTCCGATAAATCTAATCTTTATGAGCTATTTGAAGTTTGACAAGACGCTGCTCACCAACTTGCAGCAATCTCTTGACATCGAGTATCTCCGCACCAACCGTAGTGGAGCCTATTCGAGTACTTCAGTGACAGGTTGCAATACCCGCAAGTATCACGGCTTGCTGGTGACCCCTGTCCCAGAACTCGACGATGACAATCATGTGCTTCTTTCTTCGCTCGACGAAACTGTCATCCAGCACGGTGCTGCCTTCAATCTGGGCATCCACAAGTATGCTGGCGATACTTTCGCCCCTCGTGGTCACAAGTACATCCGTGAGTTCAATTGTGAATTAATCTCGACCAACACCTATCGCGTAGGTGGTGTGATCCTGACCCGTGAGAGCCTCCTGGTGCACAACGAGTCGCGCGTCATCATCCGCTACACCCTGGTCGACGCACACAGTGAGACCACTCTGCGCCTCCGTCCTCAGCTGGCATTCCGCAATGTCAATGAGCTGACCCAGCGCAACAATCAGGTCAACATGAACACAGAGACCGTGGAGAATGGTATCGGCTCGTGCCTCTATGCCGGCTATCCGACCCTCTACATGCAGCTCTCTAAGGAAAACTCATGGCATGGACAGCCTGACTGGAACATCGCAGTGGAGTATCCTCGTGAGCAGGTCCGTGGCTACGGCTACAAGGAGGATCTCTACATGCCTGGCTACTTCGAGTTCAACATCAAGAAGGGCGAGAGCGTAATCTTCTCGGGCGGTATCACCCCTGTGAAGCCTAACGGACTGAAGGCTCTCTTCACCCGTGAGCTGAAGATCCGCAGCACTCGTGACAACTTCTTCAACTGCCTCAAGATCTCGGCTACCAGCAATATCATCGAGCGTGATGGTAAGGTATACATCATCGCTGGTTATCCTTGGTTCAAGGTTCGTGCACGCGACCAGTTTATCGCTGTCACCGGTTCGACCCTCAACCTCGGCAACGAGGAGGAGTTCCACAAGATCATGGCCAGCGGCATTGAGGCTCTGCGCAACTATATGAAGGATGGCAGCATGGATAAGGTGATCCAGGAGATCAACTATCCTGACATCCCACTCTGGGCTTCATGGGCTGTGCAGCAGTATGCACACTATGCGGGCTATGAGAAGGCTGCTGAGAAGTATGGCGCCTTCATGGAGGAGGTCATGCAGTATGTGATGGAGGGTAAGTCGAGCCTGGAGCTCCGCGAGAATGGTCTCGTCTATGCTGACGCTCAGGGTCAGGCTATCACTTGGATGAACGCTACCGAGTTCGGTCGTCCTATCACTTACCGCTCAGGCTATATCGTAGAGTTCAACGGCCTTTGGTACAATGCATTGAAGACCACCATCGACCTGCTCTCTGTCAAGGCTGAGCAGAACAAGGCTAAGATCGAGGAGCTTGACCTCCTGGCTGAGAAGTACGAGGCTAACTTCGGTAAGATGTTCATCACCCCATCGGGCTACCTCTATGACTACTTGCTCGACGATGGCTTCAAGTGTGCTGATGTGCGTCCGAACCAGCTTTGGGCTATCGGTATCCACTATACCCCACTCACCAAGTCAGAGCGCAAGGCTGCCCTCGATATGGTGACCCGTGAGCTGCTCACCCCTAAGGGCATCCGCTCGCTCACCCCAACCGCAGGTCTCTATCGCCCAGAGTACTGGGGCAATGCAAGCCAGCGCAACGCATCGTACCACAATGGTGCCTGCTGGCCTTGGCTGCTGGGTGTCTATGCACGTGCTTACCTCTCAGTCTTCTCGCGTTCGGGCATCGCATTTATCCGCCGCCGCCTCTACGCTTACGAGGAGGAGATGAACCGTCACTGTATCGGTACTGTGGCTGAGGTCTATGACGCTAACCCACCATTCCGTGGCCACGGCGCTCAGTCTCTCTCAATCAACCAGGCCGAGATCATCCGCGCCCTCACCATGGCTACCGAAGCTGAGCAGGGTGTGAAATTTTCGTGAGGTAACACATTAATTAATTTATAGACAAAAACAAAACAATAATAGCATGAAAGCTCTCTATTTTTCTTGGGAGTTCCCGCCTCACGCATTAGGTGGACTGGCGCCAGCGACCTTCGGTATCGTACGTGGCGTTCATAACACTGGTGAGTGCAAGATCGACCTTGTCTTGCCACGCCCACAGGGTGATGAGACAACCGAATACTGCCACATCATCAGCGCCACCAACACTCCTGTCGTCTGGAAGGACGTGAACTGGGAAACCGTACAGCAGCGCTGCGGATACTGCATGAAGGATCCACAGGAATACTTTGATATGCGCGACCACATCTACGCTGACTTCTCTCACATGGGAACCAACGACCTGGGTTGCATCGAGTTCTCTGGTAAGTATCCAAAGAACCTTCTTGAGGAGATCAATAACTATTCTATCGTAGCTGGCGTCATCGCACGTACTCAGATGGATAAGGGTGGCTTTGACGTCATCCACGCTCATGACTGGCTCACCTTCCCTGCTGGCATCCACGCTAAGCAGGTGACTGGCAAACCATTGGTCATCCACGTACACGCTACGGAGTATGACCGCTGTCGTGGTGTCGTTGACCCTAATGACCCTACCTACCTCATCGAGCTCGATGGTATGAATCATGCTGACCAGATCCAGTGTGTGTCTGAGTTGACCCGCCAGATCGTCATCAACTTCTACCACCAGGATCCAAACAAGTGTGTGGCTATGTACAATGCTGTTGAGCCAATGTCGCAGGAAGTCCTCGACATGGAGGCTAAGCGCGGTACTGACGAGAAGGTTATCACCTACCTGGGTCGTATCACCGCTCAGAAGGGTTGTGAGTTCTTCGTCGAGGCTGCTGCCAAGTGTCTGGCCAAGGCTCCTAACGCTCGTGTCGTCATGGCAGGTAGCGGTGACTTGATGGAGTCGATGATCCATCTCGTAGCACAAAAGGGCTTGTCTGACCGCTTCCACTTCACCGGCTTCCTCCGTGGCAAGCAGGTATATGAGATGTTTAAGGTATCAGACGTCTACGTCATGCCTTCGGTCTCTGAGCCATTCGGTATCTCGCCTCTGGAGGCTATGCAGTGTGGTGTGCCAACGATTATCTCTAAGCAGTCAGGTTGCGGTGCTATCATGGACTACTGCTTCAAGTATGACTACTGGGATATTGACGGCATGGCTGATGCTATGTATGCACTCATCACCTATCCTGAGCTCCATAAGTTCATGAAGGAGAAGGGTCGTGACGAGGTCAACCAGATCACTTGGGAGAAGGTTGGCGAACGCGTAGTCGCAGCTTATAAGAAGGTGCTCGGTTGGGAGGATAAGTAAGGCTTGGCCCCCATCCCCGGCCCTTCCCCCTGAAGTGGGGAAGGGAGTAGATAGTAACTTTCTTTGAATACTCGCTTATGAGTCCTACTATACTCGCTTATGAGTCCTATTATAATAGGATTAGCGGGAAAAAAACAAGAATAATAACAAAATAAAAAACCGTTACCCCCTCGGCTAACCCCTCAGTGGCATAACAAACCACTCCCTTCCCCGCTTCAGGGGGAAGGGTCGGGGATGGGGGCATCAATATGAAAACAGTTTGCTTACTTTTCGAGATTCATCAGCCATTTCGTCTGAAGAAGTATCGTTTCTATGATATCGGCGCTGATCATTACTACTATGATGATTACGCTAATGAGGAGATCCTCAAGCGCCTCGCTTACCAGAGCTACATCCCAGCAGCTAAGACCATGCTGCAGATGATCGAGGCTTCTGACAAGCAGTTCAAGGTGGCTCTCTCTATCTCAGGTGTCGCTATGGAGCAGTTTGAGATGTATTGCCCAGAGTTCCTCGACTGTGTACGTGACCTCGTCGCTACCGGTTGCTGCGAGCTTTGCTGCGAGACCTACTCACACTCACTCTCTGCTCTCATGGACGCTGAGGACTTCAAGATCCAGGCTGAGCTCCAGAAGAAGATCATCAACGATACCTTCCAGTACGAGGCTAAGACCTTCGTTAACACGGGCTTTATTTACAATGACGAGATCGGTGCTGAGATCGCTGCTATGGGCTTCCGTGGCATCGTCACTGAGGGTACCAAGCATGTACTTGGCTGGAAGTCTCCTAACTATGTCTACAACACCGCTGCTAACCATGACGTTAGCTTGATGTTCCGCAACACCCAGCTCTCTGAGGATATCTGCCTCAACTTCGGCTATGGACTCGACGCTGGTCAGTACATTGACCGCATCGCTAATGCTCCAGCTGACGAGAAGGTTTACCTCATCGCTATGAACATGGACGTTATCGGTGGTATGTTCAAGGCAGAGAGCGGTATCTTCGACTTCCTTAAGGCTCTGCCAGTATTTGCTGCTGAGAAGGATATCCGCTTCGCTACTCCAGCTGAGGTTTGGGAGAACATTCCTTCAGTTGACACCGCTTGCGTGGGCCACCCAATCTCTTGGGATGGCTTCGATAAGGACGTCAGCGCTTGGATGGGCAACGACCTCCAGAACGAGGCTCTCCGTGCTATCTACTCTATCTCAGAGCGTCTGCACATGTCACAGAACGAGATCCTCCGTCAGGACTTCGCATACCTCCTCTCGGCTGATCACTTCAAGTTCATGTCTACCAAGATGGGCGCATACGTTCCATTCTCTCCATACGACTCATCGTTCGACGCATTCACCAACTACATGAATATCGTCAGCGACATTCAGATCCGTCTGAAGCAGGAGTTCCCTGAGGAGGTAGAGAACGAGGAGCTCAACCCACTCCTCAAGCAGATCAATGAGCAGGGTAAGCTCATCGAGAAGCTCCAGGACAAGCTCGCTAAGGCTGAGGCTAAGAAGGCTGAGGCTCCTGCCAAGAAGGCTGCTGCCAAGAAGCCAGCTGCCAAGAAGGCTGACGCTGCCGAGAAGCCAGCAAAGAAGGCTCCAGCCAAGAAGGCTGCCAAGAAGGAAGAATAAGCAATGAAACTTCCCCCATACGTACAACGAGGACTTATGGCCCTCGTTGTACTTTTATCATTGGTGAGTGTCGCCCGTCTGCTGGTCGCTATGCATCAGCAGGACGAGCGCATTGCCATTCTTGAGGCGCAGGTCGAGGCGCTGATGGGCGATACTACCCGCCTGCAGCTCGGCAACGACTTCTATGCCTCTCCGCGTGCGGGCTCCCGTCCGAGGCATACTGGTTCTGGTTACCGCCGCCCGTCATCATCCAGATCTTCCAGGGATAGAGATACAGCTCAGACCTCATCTTCTCGCGTACATTATTATAATAATACAGACAGTCATCAACCTACGGAAGACCGTCCGCGCAAGTTTACTGAGCCACACCTCTTTGACCTCAACACCATCGACAGCCTCACGCTCATCCGTATTCCCGGCATTGCTGCCCGCACCGCGTCTGTCATCCTGAAGCAGCGACAGCGCTATGGCGGTTTCTACAGTGCCGATCAGTTGCGCGACTTCCTTACCTGGGAGGCTGCGCAGGACTATCTTGACGAGTGGTGCTCGCTGTGGTTTACAGCCAATGCAGAGCGCATCGCCCGTCTGCCGATCAATACGGCAACCATTTCTCAGTTGCAATACCATCCGTACCTCTCGCACGAGCAGGCTGTTGAGATTACTCAATACCGCGTGCGTCATAAGGGTTTCCGTCAGGCTGCTGAGTTGCAGATGCTTACTTCGCTGACCGCCGAAGACATCCAGCGCCTCCTGCCTTACCTGTCGTTCGAGTAGTTCGAAACATTACATTCTAAATATCCCAAAGTGCGCCGACTATTATTCATATTATTATCCCTGCTATTCCTTGCTTCCTGTGAGGAGCATACCTATCGCATCGGCGTGTCACAGTGTGGCACTGATGACTGGCATGCTCAGATGAACACCGACCTCAAGCGCGAGGCCAATTCCCATCCTGAGGTGGAACTGATCTTCTCTGATGCCAGTATGAAGACAGAGGAGCAGATCGAGAACCTCGAGCAGCTCTATCTTCAGAACCTTGACCTGCTCATCGTCTCGCCCAACGATGCCGATGCGCTCGTCCCCATCATTGAGAAATTCTATGACAGTGGCATCCCGGTCATTCTGGTCGACCGTACGATCCACAGTCCTAAATATACCGCCTCGGTGTCGTGTGACAATTTCGACATCGGTGCGAATGTTGGCACCTTCGTCGCAACGCAACTCGCGGGTAAGGGCCGAATCCTCGAGATTCAGGGTTCAGCCCAGTCCTCTACGGCACAGGAGCGTCATCGCGGCCTGTTGTCCGTCCTGCAGAAATATCCTGACATTAAGATTGCGGGCAGCGCCATTGCGTATTGGGAGCATGATCGGGCGCTCCGTGCCGTCGATAGCCTTCTCCGCCTTTACCCTGATATTGACCTGATCGCGGCACAGAATGACGTGATGGCAAAGGCGGCGTATGAGGCCTGTCAGAAGCTGAACATGGACCCCATCCCGCCTATTGTCGGCACCGATGCCCTGACGGGTGTGGGGCTTGATTATGTCCTCAATGGCCAGTTGTCGGCTACGTGCACCAATCCTTCGGGCGCAGTGGAGGCTTTTGACGTGGCGCTCGATATCCTGATGGGACATTCGTATGCCCGCCATACTCAGCTCAATACCTTCCTGATCGATGCACATAATGTCTCGTACATCGATATGCACCGCCAGTTCCAGGATTCCTATAATAAGAAGATCGAGGAGATGAATGGTGAGTTGGGAGACTATTGGCGCCGTAATCGCCTGCTCAATGTGCTGCTTATCGCCTGCGGACTGATCCTCGTCCTGAGCGTCACGCTCTTCATCGTGTATTATTACATGCGTAATGCGCAGATGCGACTGCGCGAGAGGGTCGATCAGGCGGATAAGAATAAGCTTTCGTTCTTTGCCAACGTCAGTCACAGTTTGCGTACCCCGCTCACCCTCATTGCCAATCCGCTGCACCAGCTCCAGCAGGAGGGGGGCTTGTCTGACCGCCAGGTCGAGCTGCTTACCATTATGCAGAAGAATACGGATCAGCTGCTCAGTCTTACCTCGCAGGTGCTCACGGTCATGAAGTCCGATACTTATGATGTCGATAAGCTTGATCAGTTAGCGCAGGATGCGGTCAATCAGTCTATGCGCAATGCTGAGTTCTGTGACACGCGCCTCCGCAATGTTGCATCTGTTCCTGATGCCCTGGATGATATCAACCGTAAGACCATCCTGGTCATCGACGATAATGCTGATATACGCCAGTACCTGTCGCTCCTCTTGGGTTCGCACTATATCGTCCTTACTGCCAGCAATGGCGAGGAGGGTCTCATTGAGGCGCGACAGAACATCCCAGACCTCATCATCTGCGATGTGCTGATGCCGGTCATGGACGGTCTGGAGTGTTGCTCCAAGCTGAAGCAGGACGAGGTCACCAGCCATATTCCTGTGCTGATGCTCTCTGCATACGCCCTTGATGATCAGCGCATCGAGGGTTATAAGAGCGGCGCGGATGCCTATATGACCAAGCCGTTCAGTAATGAGGTGCTCATGGCGCGTATCAGCAACCTCCTCCTTAGCCGTCGTCATATTGACGCAGGGCAGGAGAATACGCAGGAGCAGATGAAACAGGCAGAGTTTAGTTCTGTCGATACTATTTTTGTGACGCGTCTGCAGAATTTCATCAGCAACAACATGACCAATAGCGATCTCAGCATCAATGACCTCTGTAGCGAGATGCACATGAGCCGTGTGCAGCTGTATCGCAAGTGCAAGTCCCTGACCGATGTCTCTCCGGTCGAGCTGGTTCGTAACCTCCGTCTGCAGAAAGCCAAGCGTCTGCTTGAGAGTTCTCAGCTCTCAGTCGCTGAAATTGCCTACGAGGTCGGCTTCTCGTCTCCAAGTTACTTTGCCAAGTGCTATCGTGACCAGTATGGGGTCTCTCCGACGGGGAGCAAGAAATAATATGTAATATGGCTAAGAAACAAATAGACATAAAAGACCAAGATGCGTTTGAAGTCACAAATTGTGATTTCAAGCCAAATGAAACTATCGAACGAGCTATCTATACAATTAGAGGTGTTCAGGTAATGCTTGATAAAGATTTGGC
>JAZRVB010000033.1:0-38766 GCA_045598885.1 Bacteroidales bacterium | reverse complement strand
CTTTGGTGGCTCGCGGTGGATAGGGAAGGAGCCTTCCTTCGAAAGGGTCTTCATACCATCGACGGTCTCACCGACGACATTCAACAGACGACCCTTAACCTGGTCGCCGACAGGCATGGTGATTGGAGCACCTGTTGCCTTTACCTCCAGGCCACGACGCAAACCATCGGTCGAGTCCATAGCAACGCAACGAACAGAGTTCTCACCGATGTGCTGCTGCACCTCGATGATCAAGTCGCGTCCGTCAGGGCGTTGTACCGTAAGGGCTTCGTTGATGGCAGGCAATCCGGTTTCAGCTGCGAACGAAACGTCCACAACAGGACCGATGACCTGTGAGATATGTCCTACGTTTTGTGACATAATGTTTTTCTTTATATAAGTTGATATTATTTTCTGATAGGTGTTTTCAGGCGGTTACGTGGTGCCGGTTGCTGTTTTTCGACATGGTAGTAAGAACACCACATTTCGCTGTGCAAATATAATTTGTTTTTTTATTCAAAGCAAAAAAAAGATGAAAAAAATAGAGAATAGTAATGAAATTGTTATTTTTTTATTGTTTACATCGCCAATTTTAGAAAATTTCATCCCTCATTCAAAAATAATTGCGTAACTTTGCCGTGGGAAAAATCTATTTCACTTACGCGTACATTATATTTATTATATGGCAATTTCATTTTTTACCGAAGGTGCCGCTCAGATGCCTGAGATCAAAAAGACGGAGATCCGCAACTGGGTCAAGCAAGTGGCACAAATGCACAACAAGAGGGTAGGAGAGATCTCGTATATCTTCTGCGATGATGAGAAGATCCTCGAGGTCAACCGCCAGTATCTGCAGCACGACTACTACACTGACATCATCACCTTCGACTACACCGTGGGTGACAAGATCAGTGGCGACCTCTTCATCTCGCTCGATACCGTCCGCACCAATGCTGAACAGTTCGACCAGCCTTATGAGCGCGAGCTGCATCGCGTCATCATCCACGGCATCCTGCATCTTTGTGGTATCAATGACAAGGGTCCTGGAGAAAGAGAGGTGATGGAGCAGCACGAGAATGAGGCTTTGGAAATTATAAAATTATAGAATTATAAAATGAAAGAATGATAGAATTGATAGTGATGCTTCACGTCAGAAACAAACAATTTTATAATTTTATCATTTTATAATTTTATCATTACATCAAATGCAATTCGACTACGATGTCATAGTGATCGGTGGTGGCCACGCCGGCTGCGAGGCAGCTCATGCTTCTGCGCGACTCGGTGCTAAGACCTGCCTGATCACGATGGATATGAATAAGATCGGACAGATGTCCTGCAATCCTGCCGTGGGAGGTATTGCCAAAGGTCAGATCGTCCGAGAGATTGACGCGCTTGGCGGCAAGATGGGAGAGGTGATCGACGCCTGTTCCATCCAGTTCCGCATGCTCAATCGCTCCAAGGGTCCTGCCATGTGGAGTCCACGTGCGCAGGCCGACCGTGGTAAGTTTATCTGGGAGTGGAGACGCGTATTGGAGAACACTCCGAATCTGGATATCTGGCAGGATACGGTGACGGAGTTTATAATTGAAGGACCCTCCCCTGACCCCTCCCAAGGGAGGGGAATAGATACCAATAGGGTAGGAGAGGGGTTAACACATTCTATATCAGAAGAAAATACTCTCCGCATTACTGGTGTCAAGACCCAGATGGATGTGACTTTCACAGCCAAAGCCGTTGTACTGACCGCAGGAACTTTCCTCAATGGCCTGATGCACATTGGCCGAACTATGATTGAAGGAGGACGTGTGGCTGAGCCTGCCAGCTATGGATTGACAGAACAGCTCAAATCCTGTGGATTTGAAACGGGAAGAATGAAGACCGGTACTCCGGTACGTCTTGATGGACGAACCATTGACTTCTCGCTGGCTGAGCGTCAGGATGGCGATGAGACGGGAAGATTTTCGTATCTGCCGGCCCCCATCCCCAGCCCTTCCCCCCTACAGGGTGAAGGGAGTGATTACAACCAGCTACCAGACAAGAAGAGTGACTACTCCCTTCACCCTATAGGGGGGAAGGGTAAGGGGATGGGGGCTTGTCTCCCTTGCTGGACCATCTCCACCAACGAGTCCGTCCACGAGATTCTCCGTCGCGGCCTGCCTGATTCTCCTCTATATAATGGTCAGATTCAATCCATCGGACCTCGTTACTGTCCAAGTATCGAGACAAAGATCGTGACTTTTGCGGACAAAGACCATCATCTGCTCTTTTTAGAGCCGGAAGGTACTGATACTCAGGAGTATTACCTCAACGGATTCTCTTCTTCATTGCCGATAGACATACAAATGGAGGCATTGCACCAGATACCAGCTCTTCGCAATGTCAAAGCCTATCGTCCTGGCTATGCTATTGAGTACGATTTCTTCGATCCTACCCAATTAAGACATACTCTTGAGACCAAACTTTGCGAAGGTCTTTACTTTGCCGGTCAGGTCAATGGCACCACAGGCTACGAGGAGGCTGCGGGTCAAGGACTCATTGCCGGAGCCAATGCTGCGCTTAAAGTACAAGGCAAGGAGCCTTTCACACTGGGCAGAGACGAAGCTTATATTGGTGTCCTGATTGACGATCTCGTCACCAAGGGTGTTGATGAACCTTACCGTATGTTCACCTCTCGCGCTGAGTATCGCATTCTACTCCGTCAGGATGATGCAGATATGCGCCTTACGCCAAAAGCATACGCCCTGGGGTTGGCCGATGAATATCGCTATCAATTAACCTGTCTGAAAAAACAGCAGATAGAGAAACTGATCAAGTTCTGCGAAACGTTCCACGTGAAACCATCATTCAATGAATCGCTCCGAGAGATGCACAGCGCAGATTTGAAAGAAGGCTGCAAACTTATTGCTTTGGTTAATCGTCCGGAACTGAACTTGAAAATATTGGCAAGTTATATCAACGAACTTGCACACGAGATGTCAGATATCTATTATGCAGATATTCCAGCAGATAGCCTCATACACATTACCGATATGCTTGCTATGAAAGAGGAAATCATAGAAGCAGCCGAGATTCGCATCAAGTATGCTGGCTACATCGAGCGCGAGAAAGCAGCAGCAGAGAAACTGACGCGACTAGAGGCAATCAAGCTTCCGAAGAGTATCGACTATAACCAACTCCAGCAACTCACCATCGAGGCGCGTCAGAAACTCTCGCGCATCCGTCCTGAGACGATAGGGCAGGCGAGTAGAATACCGGGAGTGTCGCCGGCAGATGTGAATATCTTGCTGGTATTAATGGGGAGATAGACCCTCCCCTGGCCCCTCCGCAAGGGAGGGGAATAGATAGTAATTCTTTACATATAAAATACAAACTACTAGAAAAACCTCCTATAAAAGTACTAATTACTCCCCTCCCTTGTGGAGGGGTCGGGGGAGGGTCCATTATTATGAACACTGATCTTATCAAAGCGAATCTTCGCACCATCCCTGACTTCCCAAAGCCAGACATCCAGTTCCGCGACATCACCACCGTGCTCAAGAGTCACGAGTGTATCCGCGAGTTAGCTAACGGTCTTACCGGACACTACACAGGCCTTGGTATCACGAAAGTATTAGGTATTGAGAGCCGCGGATTTATCCTCGGTCCAATCATTGCTAACAACATCGGCGCAGGTTTTGTTACCGTACGCAAGCCAGGTAAGTTGCCAGCAGAAACCATCTCACAGGAGTATGCACTAGAATATGGCGTGGACAAGATTGAGATCCATAAGGATGCTCTTTGTCCTGACGACATTGTCCTGATCCATGATGATCTCATGGCTACTGGCGGCACCATGAAGGCTGCATACGATCTTTGCAAGAAGCTCGGCGTAAAGAAGGTTTACGTCAACTGCATCATCGAACTTGTAGACCTGAAGGGTCGTGAGAAGTTCCCTGAGGATTGCGAAGTATACTGTCCGATTGTTTACGAAGGAGAGTAAAATCAAATGTAAAATTTAAAATGTAAAATGTAGAATTGTTTGTAATGCTCCACGTGAAACGACAATAATTCTACGTGACCAGGTAATAATTTTACATTTTAAATTTTACATTTTACATTTAAGAAATGATCCAAGCCAAAGACAATCCACGCTACGATTATCTCATGGGCATCGTTAATCTGATGCCTGACTGCCCCGGCGTCTATCGTTATTTTGACGCCGAGGGCACCATTATTTATGTGGGTAAGGCTAAGAATCTGAAGCGTCGCGTGACGAGTTATTTTACCAAAGAACACGAGTCACGCCGCACCGCCAACCTCGTACGCCAGATCTACGACCTCAAATATATCGTCGTAAATACAGAGAATGATGCGCTCAATCTTGAGAATCGCATGATCAAGATGCACCAGCCAAAGTATAATGTCCTGCTCAAAGATGGTAAGACTTATCCCTGGATCTGTGTGCGCAATGAGGCCTTTCCACGCGTCTTTCTGACCCGCAATCTGGTCAAGGATGGTTCTGCTTACTTCGGTCCTTACACCAATGTCCTGGTGGCAAAGACGCTCATTGAACTCTTTCAGCAGCTCTATCACACCCGTACCTGTAGCCTCAACCTGCAGGATCAGATGATCGAGAAAGGCTATAAAGTCTGTCTGAAATATCATATTGAGAAGTGTCTTGGCCCTTGTGTTGGCAAGGTTTCACGTGAAACGTATGAGGAAGGAATCAGCGAAATCAAGCAAATTCTGCGCGGACACACGGCTGAATTGATGGCGCATCTCAAGCAGGAAATGCAAAAGAAAGCAGAACTGTGGGACTTCGAAGCAGCGGAGAAAATCAAGAACCGCATGCAGTTGATCGAGAACTATCGCACACGTTCTAACATCGTCCCTTCGACCATCAGCGACGTGGATGTCTTTGCATACGACGAAGAAGACAGCTCTGCCATTGTTTCCTATTTTCATATCGTGCAAGGTGCTATTATCTCTTCCTATACCATCGAGTATAAAAAGCAGATTGACGAGCCTAAGGAAGACTTGCTAGCGTTAGGTATTATGGAACTTAGAGAGCGTTTCGAATCGGACGATGAAAGAAAGCTTGATGAAGAGGAAGCTGTTTCACGGGAAAAGAAACAGGACACTATCAAAACAACCGAACTCATCGTTCCTTTCGAACCAAGTATCGTCCCAGATAATTGTGTCGCTTTTATTCCTCAGCGTGGCGATAAGCGCAAGCTCCTGGAGTTAGCAGAGAAGAACTGTAAGCAATACCGTATCGACCAGATCAAGCAGCAGGAGAAACTCAATCCAGAGCAAAGACAGACACGCCTGTTATCGGAGATACAGAAGCAGCTCAATCTGCCCAATCTCCCTCGACACATTGAGTCTTTCGATAACTCCAACATCTCTGGCTCCGACCCAGTAGCCAGTTGCGTTGTCTTCATGAATGGCAAGCCTGAGAAGAAGGAATATCGTAAGTTCAATATCCGCAGCGTGGCAGGACCAGATGATTACGCCTCGATGCACGAAGTAGTCATGCGCCGCTACAAGCGACTCATTGACGAGTGTCGCGAAATGCCAGACCTGATCCTCGCGGATGGTGGAGTAGGACAGATGGGCGTCATCCGCCAAGGCTTAGCTGATCTACTGGAACAATACGTCATGCAGCATTTGCATGGAGAAATCAGCGAGCAGCACATGGCCGAGATCCGTCAGAAGCTCGACATCCCTATAGGCGGCCTGGTCAAAGACAATCATCACCGCACGCGCCAGATGCTCTTTGGCGATCCTCCAGCAGCCGTTGATGTCAAGCAAGGCACCAGCCTCTTCCATCTGCTCGAACGCATTCAGGACGAAGTCCATCGCTTCGCCATCACCTTCCATCGTCAGAAGCGAAGTAAATCACAGACACACTCTGCGCTCGATGACATTCCAGGCATCGGCCCAAAGACCAAACAAGAATTACTCAAGACATTCAAGAGTGTGAAGCGTCTACAACAAGCAACGGAAGAAGAGCTCCGCACCATCGTTGGTCCTGCCAAAGCATTGAAACTTGTAGAATATTTCAAGGAAAGTGTTCCACGTGAAACAGAATAATCTTACAATATATCACCATCCTTATGCTGATAATAAGCATCAAGGATGGTGATATTATTTTAATAGTAAGCAATAAATCAAATATCAATCACAAATTAATATAAACAACTGATTTATTGTAAGTTATTATTCAAATATTACTTAATTTCGGTTGTATTGGCAGCTGAGGAATAATCAGCAGACTTCTCCGCATCCTTTTTCTCGGCAGCAAGCTCCTTTTCCTTCTGTGCAGCAAGGGCTTCCATACGTGCTCTCTCAGCTTCCAGCGCTTTCAGAGCTTCCTTCTTCTGTGCCATCTCTTCAGCAAATTTAGCAGGACGATAGATAGGCTTGAAGAATGCTATAGAGATCACTATCTCCGAGATAACGAATGCCATGCAACAGAAGCCACCTATCTTCATCCACATCGTCAACATACTCCAACCAGCTGAAGGACTGAAGACCTCACGGATGGCAGCATTAGGATCGACATGCAGCGAGCAGCCAAAGATCAGAAACAAACCATACACCAGTATAGTCACAGGAACAATAAAGAAGAGTGTATTGACCTCAGTCTTTGCCTTCAGATAGAACAACTCAAGCAACTGTGCTACACATTCAAGCATGAGCAAACCACCCAGCAACTGTGGAATATAATTGATGATATCATCAGTATGCAGCATTAAAATATAACCAAAACAAGCTGCATAAGCAATACGAAGAATAAAACTGATAATGTGATGCATAGTTCAAAGTGTTAAATGATTGCTGCAAAGATACCATAAATCTGCAATAAAACCAAAATTATAACATGATTTTTTATTATTCTTGGTCAAGATAAAGTAAAACACACTATCTTTGCTACACAATTTTAAATAATAAAGAAGCTTATGAATTTCAAAACTTTTGTTATTAAAGTCAAAGGAAAAATTGGAAGCGTGGTGTTTAATACATACGATTACTTTTATGACTATCGTATTTGTGGATGCTCGCTGGTAAAGAGCGTACCCACTCCTTGGCGTCAGAGTAAAGGTAGTACATCGAGCGTTTCTACTCATTATCATTCATTGAAAAAGTTTTTTGAGAATGAAACTTTCAATGACGATGACAGATTTATTGACATTGGATGTGCCAAGGGACGAGTGATAGCATACTTGCTTTCTACAGGATTCAAAGGCAAACTTGTCGGCATTGAGCATAATAAAGAAGTCGCAGCTTACGGGCAGCGATGGATACAAAAGAAAGGTTATCAGAATGCATCGATACTGGCAGGAGACGCATTTGCTATAGATTATAATCAATATAACATCTTGTCTTTAGCAAGGTCATTTATGCCATGGGCTTTCAAGAATTTTGTTGAAAAACTGGAAGCTGAACTAACTCATCCTGTTAAGTTCTATTATTGGTTTGATCAGGAAAGTGGCAAGTTATTATACAATAGACCAGGATGGAAATGTTTAAAACGTGGTGTTATATTTCATAAGTTTGGTCTTCGTCTTCATTCTTGGCCACAAGGCTATTCTGTATGGATTTATAATCCTGATATGATTTCATAAGCCTCTAAAGAGGTCTAGAAATATGAAAAAATTGATTATATTCGGCTTCCTGGCTTTGATGTTTTTTAGCATGATAACCAGTTGCGAAGAACAGTCTGTTGCCTCTACGCCTACTGGCATGGAAGGGTATGTAGAACTCGTAGAGGGCAAAAATACTGACATTGATGGAAGTGCTCCTGGTTACTATTTTGCTCCCAAAGAAACCGGTTTTTATACTCTTGATGGCTTTTCGGCATTAGTAGGATTAAAAACTTACAGCATAAATGGCGATTTCAGCTATTATCTCGAAGCTGGTAACCCATATTCTGTTGACATTAATGGAAATACCGAGATTAACATCTTTAAAAATATATACCCTACATTGACTCTTAATACTCCTAACAAAGTAACTACTGGCACAATATATTTATTGAATATTCCTGCTGATGGATGTTATGATTTTATATCAGCGAAAGGTGAAAATAATTTTGAAATGACAAATAGTAAGACCTATACCAGAGGTGGAACTACTGCAATTGGTATGACCTCAGGCAGGTGGTTAATTTATTTTTATGGTGACGATGATATAACTATTTCAGAAGTAACGCCCTCTCCTCTAACTATAGCTGCTGCTAACAATGTAACAAATGGTGTATATAGCTTTACTGTTTCTGAAAATGGTTATTACAATGTTGTGTTAGAAAAAGGTTATGCAAAGAATGGTCTTTCAGGCTTAAACTACTTGCGGGCAGATAACACTAATTATTTGAAGTTTGAACAAAACAACTCTGAAGTTAATGGTACTATTATCATTACTCCAGTTAATATAAGTGATGCGACTCCGATCTCAGTAGGTGAGGAAATCAATGTCTCCGCTGGTAAACTTTATTCTATAGCACTTACTGAAAATGTGCCTTATCGTCTGGTAACTTCTAAAGAAAGTGAATATTTTACTTTTATCGATATTTGCTATGAAAAAGGTAATGATTCTTTATTTACACAGAAGAATATTTATCTAAAGGAAACAGCTACGTATTACTTCATACCAACAGAAGATGCAACCTTCACCATTATAAATGTCTTCGACAAAACTCTAGGATTCGTACACTAAATTCTATCGAGCACCAGCTTAATCAGCTCTGGCATAGCACCCTTATATTCCGCATTACTATTTCCTGCCACACGATTAGCAACGACGAGACAGACAGTAGTGGCGTGATGGCCAAGGAGGCGGGCAAAACCGGCGAGGGGCGCAGATTCCATCTCATAGTTGGTGATCTGCTGGCCTTGATAACTGAAGGCTTCTATGCGCTGATTGATGCCTGGAGAGGCGATAGGAAGACGGAGCTCACGGCCCTGAGGACCATAGAAACCGACGGCAGAGATGGTGACACCATCTACCAAACCACCTTGACTGGCAAGACGTTCACAGAGTGACTCATCAGCACTCACCACATAAGGCGCAGCAGCTTTCTCAGGATACTGGATGGCTGAAACTAAAGCTCTTTCAAAGGCAAGATCAGAGACCTTATCACGATCAGCGTACCAGTTGAGTACACCATCAAAACCGATAGATTTGCGACTGAGTATGTATGATCCGCAAGGGACGAAAGGCTGTAAACCGCCACAAGTACCGATGCGAACAATATCCAGCGCACAATGCTTCGACTTCACTTCACGCGTCTCGAAATCTATATTCTTCAGCGCATCAAGCTCGTTCATCACAATATCGATATTATCAGGACCAATGCCATGACTCAGAGCTGTGATGCGCTTACCCTGATAAGTTCCTGTAATCGTATGAAATTCACGCGAAGAAACCTCACACTCCTTGCTGTCAAAGAAAGAAGCAATCATATCTACACGACCCGGGTCGCCACACATGACTACCTTGTCAGCCAGTTGCTCTGGCTTAAGATGCAGATGGAAACAACTGCCATCCGGATTGATGATTAATTCGCTGGATGCTATCATAAACAAAGCCTTTAATCCTATTAGTATTTATTTGATTTCAACTACCTGAGTCATTCCCTCATAAGCTATCTGCGCCGCCTCTGGCTCCATATTACAATGCAAACTATAGAACTTCACCTGCTTGCTCAAAGCATCGAGCAATGACAAAACCTGCATAGATCCTGTTGCTGTAGAAGGTCGGAAAGTCTGTTGCAGCAAAGTAGGCAACATCTCAGCTGGTGTGATCTGCTCGATGTGGTTCTCTGCGCCACGCTGCAGGTGGATGATAGCCTTGAGAGGAACAGAAATATTGTTTGACAGATGATGCTTGCCATCCCAAGGAGTGCCATAAACAATACTCCTAACTACTAATTCCTCACTTCTCACTCTGATCAGCGGCTTGTCGTCATTGACCATCACCGCACGCTCTCCGAAAAGCTGGCGCCACAGACGGACGTGTGTACTTTTTCCTGTACCACTCAGTGCTGTGAAAAGGTAGGCTTCACCATCGACAGCAATGACCGAGCCATGAATCAGCAAGACATCATGAGATAATAACTGAGTGGCTAACTGACGATATACAGCCAATGTTTCAAGGTACGGAGCAGGATAATGATACTCTGGTAAGCCTTCCTGCTTACGTTCAGCATCACTTTTCTCACTTTCTGCAAGGATATCTGCTTCGGTAGTAGCTATAAACAACTGTGGCTCTTCATCGGTTCTATAAGAGTCACACATCGTCTGCACCTCGTCATAGAGAGAGGTGATCTGAACGGGTACATCGGCCAGTTTATAAGTACCTACAGCCATTAGCAGAGTACATTTTCGGCTTGTAGATTGGCAATGAAAGCCTTGACATCCTCGCGTAGATCCTGCTCAGGGACATCATATTCTGCCAGCATCTTCTGCACGAGTTCTTCCTCACTGATCTCTTCGCTAAGCATTTTCATCATTTCAGCAGCCGAATCATTGAGGCTGATCACGCCATGATACTTATCTGCACTCTTACCCACAGGTACTGCACACCAGACACCACATACCTGATTGACAGCAAATTCGTACTTCAGTTTCATTTTTTATTTTTATAGAAGATTCTTTTTATTTTTCCAATGATAAAAACAATAGGAGCCCTAAACAAGTATAAGTCACACCACAGATGCATGTAAAACTTATATTTCCAACTCACATCCGGATGTTCAGCAGTAGAGCGAAGAGGTATGGTTTTTCCGTTGCGTATCACAGCATCGAGAATACCAATAATATGTTTGTCAGTTATTCCTCGTTCAGGATGCCATTGATTATCACCACAAATCACATAATCATCTTTTCGTACCCATAATATACGATGCAGGATATACTGACCATTATCTCTTTTGTAGAGCGGTACATCCAGTCTTTTCAGTCTACCTTCAGGTTTTGGTTTGATTACCAATAGATCCTGATGCTGACGAAGTAAAGGCATCATACTATTGCCAGTGTTGGTATAGACAAGATGACCCTGCTGATCAATTATTTCTTCAAAAGTCATAAGATTTACTTTTATTTCACACCGCAGATCTTCTTGATCTCAGCCAATTTATTGAGTGCCTCCATAGGGGTCATATTGTTGACATCAAGGCCAATGATCTCGTTACGAACCTCACTGAGGACAGGGTCATCGAGCTGGAAAATGCTGAGCTGATAGTCAGCTGCTGCAGTCTTTTGAATCTTTGAAGTGATAGGTTCGTGTGGCTGCGCCGAGGTGGCCTGGTTCTTTTCGAGCTGCTGCAAAACCTCATCAGCACGTTTTACTACTTCTGGCAACATACCAGCCAACTTGGCCACATGAATACCGAATGAGTGCTCCGAGCCACCTTCCTTGAGTTTGCGCAGGAAGAGCACCTTGCCTTTCTCTTCGCGCACAGAGACATTGTAGTTCTTGATGCGATGGAAAGTTTTTTCCATCTCATTGAGCTCATGATAATGAGTCGCAAAGAGCATTTTAGGGTGACCCTCGGCACGCTCATGGATATGCTCAACGATGGCCCAGGCGATAGAAATACCGTCGTAAGTAGAGGTGCCACGACCCAACTCATCGAACAGAATCAGGGAGCGAGGCGAGAGGTTATTGAGAATATTAGAAGCTTCGGTCATCTCGACCATGAAGGTAGATTCACCCAACGAGATATTATCAGAAGCACCTACACGCGTAAAGATCTTATCGACAATACCGATGTGAGCAGCCTCAGCTGGGACGAAACAACCGATGTGAGCCAACAACACAATGAGCGCTGTCTGGCGGAGAAGAGCGGACTTACCAGCCATATTGGGACCGGTGATCATCATGATCTGAGGGGAAGGACTCTCCCCACCCTCCCTCATAGGAAGGGAGTTTTCTGAATTACCTTCTGCTGACGATAATTTGACGTCGTTTGGAACATACTGTTCTCCCACTGGCATCTGACGCTCAATGACTGGATGACGACCCTGACGGATATCAATGACCAATGAGTCATCAACATCCGGACGGACGTAATGATAACGAGCGGCAATGCGACTGAATGCTAAGAGACAGTCGAGACGAGCCATCAGCTGCGCGTTGAGCTGGATGACAGGGATATACTCCTCAAGCGCCTTAATGAGATCATTATAGAGCTTCAACTCGAGAGAGCCTATGCGTTCCTCAGCAGTCATGATCTTTTCTTCATATTCCTTCAGTTCCTGCGTGATATAACGCTCAGCACCCACCAGTGTCTGCTTACGGATCCAAGCCTCTGGCACACGATCTTTATAAGTATTGCGTACCTCTATATAATAACCGAAGACATTATTGAAGGCTACTTTGAGCGAAGGAATCTCATGCTCCTGCGAGAGTCGCTGCTGCAAGTTGAGCAGATATTCCTTGCCACCATAAGCAATACTGCGCAAGTCATCGAGCTCAGCATCCACATTTGAGCGGATCACCTGACCCTTACCAAATTGGATAGGTGGCTCAGGTTCGATGTCATGATAGATGCGCTGAGCTATCGTATCGCAAGTGTTGATCTGTTCACCGATGCTACGGAGCTGTGGCTGGTCAGCAGACATGCAAGCCTCTTTGATGTTACGCAAAGCTTCGAGTGCCACGCGTAGCTGCACAATCTCTCTTGGATTAGCACGACCCACGGCGACTTTACCGATGATTCGCTCCATATCTCCCAGTCGGCGCAGGCTCTCATCAACCACCTCAGCCAGGTCAGGATCGCGGAAGAAATACTCTACTACATTGAGTCGGTTTTTGATACTCTCCGCATGAATCAATGGAAAGAGCATCCAGCGATGGAGCAGTCGTCCACCCATCGGAGTCGTCGTGTCATCAATGACATTGAGCAACGAGCGTCCACCTTCATTCATAGAAGAAACCAGCTCCAGCGAACGGACGGTAAACTTATCCAATCGCATATAAGCCTCATTGTCTATGCGACGGATAGACGTGATGTGACGGATATTATTATGCTGAGTAGCTTCAAGATAGCGCAAGATAGCACCAGCTGACATCGTAGCCAGCAGCATCTCCTCAATGCCAAAACCCTTCAGGTTCTGTGTATTGAATAAAGAGAGCAGCTGACGGCGCGCATTATCATAACTGAAATAAAAATCCTCCAGTTCATAACAGTAAGGCTGTGAGGTGAAATGCTCCTGATAGAAAGACTTCATGCCTTTGAGGAAGAGTATTTCCTTGGGTGCATAGTTGTTGATAAGTTTGTCAACATAATCGTAAGTGCCTTCTGTACAGAGGAATTCGCCTGTTGAAATGTCGAGAAGAGCAATACCGACGGACCCTCCCCGGCCCTCCCTCATAGGGAGGGAGTTTTTAGTTACTTCTCTAAATGAAATAGCTGCCAAGAAGTTATTCTCACGTGCATTGAGCACATTATCACCCATGGTAAGACCTGGAGTGATGAGCTCAGTAATACCACGCTTTACGAGTTTCTTGGTCAACTTAGGATCCTCGAGCTGCTCGCAGATAGCCACACGCTTACCTGCTCTGACCAGTCGAGGGAGATAAGTATCAAGGGCATGATAAGGAAAGCCTGCCAGAGGATTACCTGCACGAGCTGTCAGCGTGATACCCAAGATATCATGCGCCTCCTTAGCATCATCACAGAATGTCTCATAAAAGTCACCTACGCGATAGAGGATGATAGCATCATGGTACTTCTTCTTGAGTTCGAAGTACTGCTTGAGCATAGGTGTATCTTTCGGATCTGCGGCCTTCATTACTAAATGTAAAATTTAAAATGTAAAATGTAGAATTATTAAAATGACTTATATTTGTCAAAAGCCTTGAAGAAATCCCAGATGACCAGGCCTGTGGTGACCGATACATTGAGCGAGTGCTTGGTGCCATACTGAGGAATCTCAATGCAACCATCGCACATATCCACCACTGTCTGCTGCACACCCTTGACCTCATTGCCCATGACTACAGCATAGCCAGTAATGCTTTCTGACTGAAAATCAGGTTGCCACTCATTGAGCATCGTCGATCCCTGGCATTGCTCGATAGCCATCACCTGATAGCCTTGCTGCTGCAATGTGTGGACAGCTTCGTGCGTATCTTCAAAATACTTCCAGTCGACAGAATCCTCAGCACCCAGCGCTGTCTTATGAATCTCAGGTGAAGGTGGAGTAGCCGAAATGCCACAAAGATAGATAGCCTCTACACGAAAAGCATCACTGGTGCGGAACACTGAACCTATATTGTTCAATGATCGCACATTATCTAATATAATAATGAGTGGCATCTTGACAGCTGACTTAAATTCATCAGCATTCATACGACCCATCTCAAGCATAGTGAGCTTCTTCATATCTGGTAAAAGTTGATTTTACGGGTGCAAAGATACAAAAAATTTGATGCAATTACAAATTTCAACCCCTAAATAATATATAATGTGTAAAATTGTATCACAGTGATTCGCGAGATACCTTACTGAATGCAGGAAGTCAACACCTGTTTACTTGTGTTGACTTTATAGATTCTTGAAGCTGACAACACGTACGCGATGTCAGCTTTTAAGGTCAAGGCATCTTCTCCACGGTACCGTGGGGAGGATGCCTTGATTAAAGATAGTCCGACTGAGTACCAGGTCGGACTATCCTTGATGCAGTAACGGACGTCCTACATGCAAGACATCCATTCTTTTTCTGATGTTGGTAAACTGTGTATAATGTTGAAAACTCATCATAATAAACCTTTGAAAAATTTTGAAAAAAAATGTCCATAAAATTTGGAAGTCTTAAAAATGTCTGGCTTAATAAGATAATTGGAACTGCCAAAAAAATTGTACACAAAATATAAAAATCTTTTTCACTCAAAAAAGTAGGGTTATCAAGTGGTGTTTTCCGAAAAAATTATTAACTTTGCACCCGAAAAGCGTTTGGTTGAATTGTTGACAATCAATTTTTCTACTATTTATCTTTTTACTTTTCAGCTGAAAAACGTCTAAAGAGTAGTATTTGATAAGTTGAATACTCGGATGATAAAATAGGATAACTTTTGATAACTTTTCACCTCCAAGTTATCCACCTAATCAACAACCTATTATCATTAGTAGTTTTTAGGTTTTGATTAAAAAATTTTTTTTCAAACAAAGAATATATAATCTTATAAATAAAAGTTGAAAACGTTGACAACTATGGATAAGAAGGAACTGATCGCCGCCATCAAGGCGCTGAAGGAAGAGAAGAACGCTGTGATCCTGGCACACTATTACACCATCGGTGAGATTCAGGACATCGCTGACTTCGTGGGTGACTCACTGGCACTGGCTCAGCAGGCTGCCAAATCTACAGCAGACATCATCGTGATGTGTGGTGTGCACTTCATGGGTGAGACCTGTAAGATCTTGTGTCCGGAGAAAAAGGTGCTCGTACCTGATCTGGAGGCTGGCTGCTCGTTGGCTGACTCTTGTCCAGCGGAGGATTTCGGTGCTTTTGTCAAGGCACATCCTGGCTATACCGTCCTCTCATACGTCAATACTACAGCTGCGGTCAAGTACTACACTGATATTGTGGTGACTTCGGGCAATGCATTGAAGATAGTCAATTCTCTGCCAGAGGATGAGAAGATCATCTTTGCTCCGGATCGTAACCTCGGTAATTATATCAATGTGGTGACTGGTCGTAACATGCTCCTCTGGGATGGTGCTTGCCATGTGCATGAGCGCTTCTCAACCGAAGCAATACTGAAACTCAAGGCTGAGCATCCTAATGCTAAGGTGCTCGTACATCCTGAGTGCAAGCGTCCAGTAGCGCTCCTTGCCGATAAGATTGGTTCTACAGCCGTGCTCCTCAAGTATGCTGTAGCTGATGAGTGTCAGGAGTTTATCGTAGCTACTGAGAGTGGTATCCTGCACGAGATGATGAAGCAGGCACCTGAGAAGACCTTCATTCCAGTACCTCCAGAGGTATCTGAGGGTTCAGTAGGTTGCTCTTGCAATGAGTGTGCTTATATGCGTCTCAATACATTGGAGAAGCTCTATGATTGTCTCCTCCTTGAGACACCAGAAATAGAAGTTGATCCTTCTATTATCGAGCGTGCTAAGTTGCCAATTGATAGAATGTTAGAGTTGAGCAAATGATAGAAATAATGGCTCCTGTCGGCTGCTATGAGTCTTTAGCAGCTGCCATACAAGCGGGTGCAGGGAGTGTGTATTTTGGCATTCAAGGCCTGAATATGCGCTCTGCATCGGCTAATAACTTTACGATTGAAGATCTCAAGAAGATAGCTGATATCTGTCGTGAGCATGAGATGAAGTCATATCTGACGGTCAACACTATTATCTATGGTGAGGATCTGGAGAAGATGCGACAGATCATTGATGCTGCCAGCGAGGCGGGTATTTCGGCTATCATTGCCAGCGACGTGGCTGCTATGAGCTATGCGCGTGGCTTGGATAGAGGAGGAGTGCCACGCATTGAGGTGCATCTGAGTACACAGCTCAATATCAGCAATGTAGAAGCATTGCGCTTCTATGCACAGTTTGCTGATGTGGTGGTGCTGGCTCGTGAGTTGAATATGGATCAGGTCCGTGAGATTCATGAAGCTATCATCAGAGAAGGAATTAAGGGTCCTGGTGGGGAGCTGATCCGTATCGAGATGTTTGCGCATGGAGCTTTATGCATGGCGGTGAGCGGAAAGTGCTATATGAGTTTGCACGAGTATAATCGCTCAGCCAATCGTGGTGCTTGTGCACAGGTTTGTCGCCATGGATATTCTGCTGTTGAAATCAATGAAGATAAATATAAGGAGCCAAAGTATCGACTGGATGACCTCGATCATGATATACAGCTGGAGATAGACAATAAGTATATCATGTCGCCTAAAGACCTGAAAACTATCCATTTCATGAATAAGATGATGGATGCAGGTGTGGAGGTTTATAAGATTGAGGGACGTGCCAGAGGTCCTGAATACGTCAAAACCGTCGTAGAATGTTATAAACAAGCTGCTGAAGCTGTGGAGAATCTGGGTATGCACAAGGCTGATTTTGATGCATCGACCCAAGAAGAACAGCAGCAGAAGATGGAAAAATGGAATCAGCTTTGTGAAGTTTGGGATGAGAAGTTGAGTCACGTCTTCAATCGCGGATTCTGGAATGGCTATTATCTGGGTCAGCGACTGGGTGAGTGGAGTGCTAACTATGGTTCATTAGCTAAGGAGCATAAGGTCTATGCTGCCAAGACCGTGGGTTGGTTCAGTAAGATCGGTATTGGAGACTTCCAGTGTGAGGCTGAGGAACTTCATAAGGGTGATAAAATCCTTATTATTGGTCCTACTACGGGTGTTGTAGAGCTGGTGCTCGATGAAATACAGGTAGATTATAAGGTTGTGGAGACTATTCACAAGGGTGAGAGATTCACTATTCCTGTGAAGGAGAAGATCCGTCCGAGTGATAAACTCTATGTGATGAAGGTGTAATTTTTAATGTATAATTGATACTACTGTCACTTACAATTATACATTATATATATTATATATGAGTGAAAGACTGAAAAACATACTGCAAAGCATCTTTTTGGTCTTATCTATTCTGCTGATTGGAGTATTCATCTTCTTTTCAAATCAGTTGGTACACTGGTTGAGCAATGAAGAGCGAACCAAGGTAGAGATATGGGCTAATGCTTACAGCCAGCTGTTGTTGGCCGAAGAAGATGCGGATGTTTCTCTGGAGCTCAAGATTATGGAGGGGAATACTACCATCCCTGTCTTTTATACTGATGATGAAGGAAATCTATTAGGTAGCATCAATCTGGATATTCCTGCTGATACAGCAGCTTTCATTGCACATAAAATTAAAATACTCACCGAACAAAAACGTTTTTTTGACGTCAATGTAGCACCAGAATTATCTCAGCGACTGTATTATGATGAATCAATACGACTACAATTGTTGCATTATTATCCTTATGTACAGATCCTGGTTATTCTGGTCTTAGTCTTTCTGCTCTATTATATTTTGTCAGGGCGTCGTAGTGCTGAGCAGAATAGAGTATGGGTAGGATTGAGTCGAGAGACAGCTCATCAGTTAGGTACACCTATCCAGTCTTTGATGGGGTGGATGGAACTGTTGAAAAGTGAGACGGACGAAGAGAATGAGACCATTGATGAGATGGATAAGGACATTCAGCGACTACGTATGGTGGCTGACAGATTCTCAAAGATCGGCTCAGAACCTAAGCTTGAAGAGACAGATATCAGAGAAATCATACTCAGCGTATGTGACTATATGCAGAAAAGAGCTTCGAGCCACATACGTATTGATGCTCAGGTACCAGATCAGCCAGTGATCCGAAAGACTTCGGCGCCACTCTTCTCCTGGGTCATCGAAAACCTTTGTAAAAATGCTATTGATGCTCAGCCGACACATGTTTTTGTTAGACTTTATGCCGATGGAATCATCGAGGTAGAGGATAATGGTAAAGGAATACCAAAGAATAAATTCAAGTCAGTTTTTAAGACAGGATATACGACCAAACTGCGTGGATGGGGTTTAGGTCTGGCCTTGGTGAAGCGTATTGTTGAGGAATATCATCATGGTAGTATCTTTATCAAGAATTCTGTAGTAGGAGTTGGTACGACTTTCAGAATAGAGATTTAGCAAGTACATTGCAGTCTGAAAAAATAGTTATCAACAGTCTATTTTTTGACTTATAAACACTCTTTTTTATAAAAAAGCTGCTAAAATAGTAATCTCCAAAGAACAAAATCGACATATTTTTGATTATTTTATAGAAACTTGACAAGCAAAGGACACATTATATAAAAATAATTATTAACTTTGCAGCCGATTAACGTATCGATTACGCTAAAATATGGGCAAATTCGATTCTTATAACATACAGCTCAAGACGATGGAAATCGGCGAGAGCGTTGTAGAATACCACCTCGGCAATGAGTTTTTCGAAGCCATTGGTGAGGAAGCAATTCAGAAAGGTAACGTCACCGCTAGAATAAGGATTGTAAAGAATCTCAAGCAATCCGAACTTCACTTCGAGTTAGAAGGAAAGGTAATCGTGTTATGCGATCGTTGTCTGGAAGAAATGGACCAGCCAATCAAGACCAATGGCCATCTGATAGTCAGGATGGGCAAAGAGTTTAAGGATGATGGCGATGATGTAGTGATTATTCCTGAAGAACAGGGTGTCATCAACGTTTCATGGTTCATGTATGAATTTGTAGAATTGGCTATACCTATCAAGCATGTGCATCCTTTCGGACGCTGCAATACAGGTATGGCAAGCAAGCTTAGCGAACATCTGGTAAGTTCGGATTCGTTTGAAGACGATGATGATTCTTTTTCAGGTGCCGATACGATTAATCCTGATGCTGAGAGCGACGGACCTATTGATCCACGCTGGAGTGCATTGGCGGCTTTGGCCGGACAAAAAAAGAAGGATTAATTTAATAACATAAAACAATGGCACATCCTAAAAGAAGACAATCAAACACCCGTACTGCCAAGCGCCGTACGCATGACAAGGCTGTGGTTCCTGCAGTCGTAGTATGCCCTAACTGTGGAGGCTGGCACCTCGCACACACCGTTTGCCCTGAGTGTGGTTACTACCGTGGCAAGTTGGCTATCGAGAAGGAGGCAGCTCTCTAATCTCTACGGCTAGAGAATTTACAGATTACGAATTACAAATTACTACCTTCGGGCCGTGATTCGTAATTCGTAATTTGCTTTTTTACAAGTCATTTGTAATTAGTAATTCGTAATTTGTAATTCTTTTTTTAGTAATTTGTAATTCGTAATTTTTCGAAAGAAACTATGATTACCGCAGCTATTACTGGTCTCAGTCACTATCTCCCTGAGTATGTGCTGACCAATGATGAGATTGCTACGATGGTCGATACCAATGACGAGTGGATTACCACCCGTACCGGTATCAAGTCACGTCACGTGCTCCGCAACGAGCCAACAGGATCGAGCCGTCTGGCTATTCCTGCTGTCAAGGATGTGCTTGAGAAGACCGGCACCAAGCCTGAGGAGGTTGAGTGCTTGATCTGTGCTACTTCTATGCCAGATTACATCTTCCCTTCTACCGCTTGTGTCATTGCCGATGCACTGGATATTCGCAATGCCATGTGCTATGATGTACTCTCAGCTTGTACAGGTTTCCTTTACTGTCTGCAGCAGGCTCAGGCTTACATCAAGGCTGGTATGTATAAGAAGATTATTATCTGCTCGGCAGAGAATCTTACCTCATTTGTCAATTATAAAGATCGTACCACCTGCGCTCTCTTCGGCGATGGTGGTGCTGCAGCTCTCATTGAGCCAAGCGAAGAAGGCTTTGGTGTCAACATCGCTAAGATCCACGCTGATGGCTATGGTCATGAGCATCTGATCCGTCGCGGTGGTTGTTCGGCTAATATACCTACTCATGAGTTGGTTGACGAGGGTCTTCACTACATCCTTCAGGATGGTAAGTTCGTCTTCAAGCAGGCTGTTACCTTCATGACCAGCGCTGTGAGCGAGGTAATGGAGGAGGGCAACCTCACCATGGATGATATTGACTGGATCTGCACTCACCAGGCTAACAAGCGTATCATCGATGCTGTCCGTGAGCACTGCAACGCTCCTGAGGAGAAGGTGATCTGCAACATCGATCATGTAGGCAATACTTCTTCAGCATCTATTCCTATCGCTCTCCACGAGGCAGCTCTTGAGGGTAAACTCAAGAAGGGTGACCGCCTGATGCTCGCCGCCTTCGGCTCTGGCTTCACCTGGGGTGCTATCTACCTCACTTGGGGTGATTGCAAGTGCTAATACAGAATCAAATAGACATCTGAATATATTATCCGGAACTGTTGATAGTTTAACTATTGCAGTTCTGGATATTTTTTGTACTCGATGTAGGATGCCGAGACGATGACATCCTTGTCACGGTACCGTGAAAGGGATGCCATCATTTAGAATAGTCTGACTGAGTACCAGGTCGGACTATCCTAAAGGCGTGAATATACTTCTTGCATTCACTCGCTCCCTTCTTTTACAGAATTTTCACCAAACATTCCATCTCTCCATCCTAACAATGGGAAGTGCTGATTCTCAGCCATTACCATTTATGGAGTGTTGAACCAAACACTCCAGAACACTCCACTAACACTCCATAGAAAATGCTATATGATAATCAGAGAATTAGATACAGAATGGAGTGATGGAGTGTTTTTTGAAATTTAAAGATTTTATCTTAACCCTGATAGGTTTTTACTAAGGGGAGTTCGTTTCATATACTGAATCAAAAACACTTATCTGTAGTTAATTACCTTCTGTATGCTATCTAGTTTTGTCTGTTCTGCCAATATTCTTTATATTTTTACAAAAATCTTTCTCAATTTGTATGTTTTTTACTTCCTATAATATATATAATGTGTAGAATATAAACATTTTTCGATGTAAAGTGTACAAGTTATAGAATTATTCTTTATATTTGCAGCGTCTTAACTATAAATTAGGTAAGACAGACATATTAGTAAAGCGTTTATTAGCGCTTGATTCTTGACTCTTTTGAAACTTCGAACACTTCAACTTTCTGTCAGAGAATCTTGCAGCGATAGATGTTCATGGGTATGATTATTTTTATATCCACATTACTTGCTATGCTTCATTTTGAGGCAGGTTCTTCTGTTCGTGTAGAATGGAAGTAATGTGTGTATTTAGTCATACAGTGTGGGATCTTCGTTGCTTGTTTCGACAGAAAAGGCAAGTTCGAAGGCCTCATAAGAGTGGAACAAGCAACAATGAGGGTTCCACGCTTTTTATTGTAGAATGATAATTATTATATCGTTTAGGAGCCTGCGGTAATAACTATATAGACATGAGTAGTTTGTCAATTACAAAAGATTACTCTCGAGCTTATGAATCTCCAGAGGTTATTGCTCTATCCGTCTCAATTGAAACCGGATATGCATGTAGTGATTTTGAAACGAATGGTGCTAACGAACCTTTCACTCCCATTGAAGGAGTTTGGGAATAAGACAAGAAATTTATGAAAAATATCAAATATCTTTTGGGATTGACATCTGCCCTACTATTTGCAGGATGTAGTACAGAAGAACTTGGAGATAATTCCTACTTCGGAAACCGTACCATAACAGCATCAATAGAAAACAATAATCCAGAAGCTACCCGCAGTATTGTAGATCGTGAATTGGGAGAGGTTTCTTGGACTGCCAGTGATGTAATTGGTGTTTTTGGTTCAGAACATGCTAATGTCCCATTCCAGAATACAGGTGCTGGTGGTGCATTCATAGGTGATATGTCAAAAGAAGAATCTTTGGAATGGGCTTACTATCCATATGATAAAAATGTGTCGGTAAGTGGTAGCAGTTTGACTTTCACACTTCCTGATTCCTATGTATTTACTGGAGAGAGCTATGCTCCAATGGTTGGTGTCTTGACTAGTACCAACAACTTTCAGTTCAGACAGTTGGGAGGTCTGCTGAGTATCACTATTGATCAACTTCCAAGTGATGCACAAAAATTTGTAGTTACCTCAGTGGGTGACTACCCTGTAGCCATTACTGGTCAAGCTACTGTAGATAATGTCAAGGCTGACGAAGCAGTCTATCAAATTAAAGAAAATGAGGGTTATACTGTGTCGTATAGTATAAGTAACTATGAGCCTGATGGTGGCTATACCACTTTTTACATACCATTGCCCGTTGGTATTTATCCTCAGATTCAGGTTGAGTTGTATGGCGCTGATACAACTAATCCATATTTTACTAACCATATCAAAAATGTAGAGGTAACGCGTGCTCGAATGATAAGCATGCCTATTATCAATGGATATACTGGAGCTGCTTACAAACTTTCTAGTGAGGTTTATGAGATTACTCCAGAAATAGCATCTAAGGTAAGCTATGGACAGGAAGAAGGAGAGGTAGTTTTCGCCAAGAATGCTACGGCTAAACCTTTCGAGGTTGGTCAGATTCTCTTCTCGCCATACCAGGACAATCTGCCTATGGGCGTATTGGGTCGTGTTACCTCTGCAACTATGGCTCCTGATGGTGGATATGTATATCAGACAGAAGTGGCTTATCTCGATGAAGCTTTCGATGAGATTTGCCTGAAGATTGATCAGGATATAGAGGTTCCTGTAGAAGTCCCTGCAACTCGTTCCGCATATAATTTGGATTGGAACAAGAATCTGGATTGGGATTATTCCATCTTAGATGACTTGATTACTGGTACTGCAACTCTTAAAATGAAGATGAATGGATCTATTGTGCGCAACAAAATGTTGCCCAACTATTTCCATGTAGAGCTTACGCCAACACTTGTTACCAAGAATGTTATGAAACTGGTATTGAAACCAGATGATGATGATGATGATGAACCACTGATAAAGAAAGGACTATTACCAAAACCTATCAAGATTCCAGCTGTGGTGGCAGCAGGAATACCTATCTTGACAGAAGATATAATGCCCAACTTTATTATAGATGTTGATGGAGAAGTGTCTCTTACATACAAATTCGGTACCAAAGCTTCCGGAACTTTTTTAGTGGATTATAATGAAGGTAAGGCCAGTGCAGATTATCTTCCAAGTGAGGGTAATGATAAAAGCTTCTACTCCATTAGTACCCCCAAAAATGGCGGCATGGGTTTCTGTGTGCATGGAGAGGCTTTTGCTGGCTTAGGAGTAGAGTTAAGTTCCTGTCTGTTCGGCTTGAAAAAACTGCGATTCTATCTGGAGCCTAAATTAGGAGGTACCGTAGAGGGTAATCTGGATCTTAGTATTGACAAGATTCGAGAGGCTAAGATAACTGCTGCTGCTGCTTTCGGTATAAACTATGGTGTTGAATTGTTTACAGTTGCTAAGATAGAAAAGGAATTGGTAGAGAAAAAATTTGCTGAGAAGGAACTTAATTTGCTGCCATTATTCTCTAAACTGAAGGCCAAGAAGACCACTGTGACCCGTGCAGTCGGTGACACGTATGATGCTGACATTACTGTTTCTGTCACCAAGGAGATGATGGATAAGGACACTCAACTTGCCTTCGATCTGTACAAGGTATCTTCTGAAAAGAATTACTCTTCAAAGGTATCCTATGAGAAGGTGCTCACCACAGACAAGACTCCTTACACAGGTGTTGATGAAAACTGGGATCAGACACCAGAGTGTGAATTTACCTTCCATGCAGAAGGTCTCAAGGAAGGTTATTGTTATGCAGTATGTCCACATGTAGAATCAGAACTTCTTGATGCGTTTACCGAAGGTGCAGATATGGATAGTTTCCTGAATGAATATCTCAAGGACTGCGTTAGAATAGGTGTTCCTGGCGATTTGGCACAGCTCACTACCTTACATGAAAGTGCACAGTTCGCAGATGAAAACTGGCTTGAAACCAATAATCTGCAATGGGAAGGTGTGAAATGGAATATCGGAACTTATGGTATCGAAGGTGCACTTGATAAACTATACACCTATGGACTGAATATTACTCCTAAGAGTTCGTCGGAATCATTGAATGTAAGCAAATTCCCTCAGTTGCGTAACTTGACCGTCAATGATGCTCAGCTCAATAAACTTACTTTGAAAGGTAACGAACAGATTCTTAATGTTACTGCAAAGAGTGGAATCAAAAACGTGGTAGCCGAGGGCAATAACTATATAAAACTGATGGCAGATGCAGATAATGTCACAAGTAGGAATGGTGCGATAGAATTGGATGGTACTTATGGTGAAGTGCTGGTGGAGAATGCCACACAAAATTATGTTCCATATCGTGCCACAACTGTTACCGGCACGGTTACCATGCGTAACTGTACTATCGGAACACCAAAAATTGAAGGAGGAGTGCTTAGCAGTCCTTCCCTCTTTGATGCGTTAACCAATGTGAACAATTTGGTTGTGGAAGATTGTCAGATAGAGATGATTTGTTATCAAAATATTCTTCATGTCACTTTTATTAATTCAATCATTTCATCGTTTAGTGGCGTTAAGATAAACTCAGGAACAAGAACTACCACTTACATTATAAGGAATTCTTACGTCGGTGGCAAGTATATTGATTCTTTCAGCGGCACAGTCGATGAATATAATGAAATGTACCGAAATTAATGATAAGAATTCAGACTGAGTATGAGCTTTTCTCATACTCAGTCTAATTCTTTTTTATAAGTTTTTGTTTTATTATTCCCTGCCCTGCTATTTCATCGACTCTTATTAGTTTGTCGAGATAAACAAACGGAATAATATTTATCATATTTCGTTTTTCAAATATACTTAAACAAATATTTTCTAAATATCTATTATTTTAAACCATTATTACTTCTTATGGTCTTAAAGACAGAAGCACTTAAAAACTCTATGACTATGACAATGAAGAGATTTTTCGGTATGTTGACCGCCATGGTTATGACCACCTTGACCTTTACATCTTGTTACGATGAAGATGTTGATACTTCAATTACTCTCTCAGGTGATTGGTACGGTAATTTTGGTATGTACTATGATTACTACGACCGCAATGGAAAGTATGTGACCACTTACGATAGCTATGATACAGATATCTCATTCTATCCGGATTATGACTATGCTACTCATGGTTATGGCTATCAGGTAGATTATTATAAGAGAGGTCCTTATAAGAAGGTCTATCATTCTTTCCATTGGGAAGTACGCAATCAGAATATCTATCTGGAGTACTGCCATGATTCTGAGTACGATACCATCATCCGTGATTATCGCATGACTCGCTATACATTCTCTGGTTATTTCAGCAATGGTTCAGAGCGCTTCCAGCTTGAGAAGTATTCTGATTACTATGATTGGAATCCTTACTGGAACGATTATGGTGACTACTACCACAATGGCTGGGGTTATTACTACTATGATGACTACTATTACGCTCCAACTCGCGCAGCTGCAGATTCTACAGATGTCTTAGATGGCGGTAGTGTTCATTTCGGAAATCGTTTTGCAAAGTAATATAAAAAAAGCATCCTTTCTACGGTACTGTGGAAGGGATGCTTTTTTTATTTTTTCATCTCATGATCATCTTGCGACCATTTCGGATATAAATGCCGGACTTATCGATGTTGTATACTCTCTTTCCCATCAGGTCATAAACTACATCGTCGTCTGAGATATCCTGTCGGATGTTGGTGATCGAAGTAGCATTGAGCTGATTCTCTTTGAGCGTAGCACCTGCGCCTGTCTTCTCATTGCTCACGGTTTCTTGTACCAAAGAGGCGTCGTATGCTGTGTAAGTATAGTGATCGGATGGGATGAAATAGCTGATGTCACCCTTCTTGTCCTGCTTATCTTCAGTACCCTTGGTGCCGTCACCGAGGTTGCCTTTCAGCGTGACGTTATAGTCTGTGTATTTGCCACTTGTAGCATAGTTCTTCCAAGGATTCTTGACCTTGACGAAGGCGCTATTCTCAATATAGAGATTAGAGCGATAGCCGCCACCTACACAATAGTTGGTCTTAGAACTTGTATAGAGACAATTGAGAATGTGTACCTTACCGAAACGGACGCGAGGCATACGCTCGATGCATCCTTCATCCCACCAACAGTTGGCATAAGTGATGTTGAGATGGCCTTCGTCCTTGCTTGCATTGCTGTCACTACCACCCACCAAGTTGCTGTAGCAGTGAGTATTAGAACCTCCACTACCGCCTGCCCAAGGAGCGATGAGATAGCGGAAACGACACCAGGTGACTGAGATATAGTCAGAGCCATTATTTATGTCAAAGTTTCCGTCTACGCCATCCTGGAAGTCACAGTGGTCGACCCATACATGCTGGCAGTTCTGGAGCGTCAGATTGTCGTTTCCGTCCATATCGTAGGCTCCGGCACCTTTGAAAGTCAGATTGCGCAGTATGATGTTACTGCTGTTCTTGATCATCATGATACCTGACTTACTGACCGTCTCGCTGTGGACATCATTGACCAGCGCTGAGCCAGGCAGGCCATAGATGGTTTTATTCTGCACCTTGTCGAAAGAGACCTGACCATCGACCTTCAGTTCGCCACTGATGAAGATGGTCTTCTTGTCTGTTCCTTTGAAGGCTGCTTTGAGTTCGTCAAATGTGGTGACAGTCACCTGATTTTCGTCTTCACTGCCGGTGGTGACAGACTCCACGCTTCCCCATCCAACAGGCTTAAACTCATCATAATCTGATGCGATAGCGTGTGTCGACAGGACAGCGAGGTTAAATAAAAGAACGGAAAGACTGATTCGATGCATGTATGTGTAGTGTATTATTTGTTAAGATACTTCTCTGCATCCATAGCTGCATGACAGCCAGAGCCGGCAGCAGAGATGGCCTGACGGTAGATAGGGTCAGCCACGTCACCAGCCGCGAAGACACCAGGGATGTTGGTGGCGGTGGTTGGGTGCTGCACCTTGATGTAGCCATGCTCGTCGACCTCTACGCCTGGGTGCTGAGTGCCGTCAGCGTCGGTCTTAGGAAGGAAGACTTCGGTGTTAGGATGATGACCAATGGCGAGGAAGAAGCCGTCGATAGCAATGTCGAGCATTTCCTCATGGTCGGTACCCTTGCCACGGACAAGGTGAGCACCTTCTACACCACCTTCGCCAAAGAGTCCGACGGTCTGAGTCTCCCACAGGATCTCGATATTCTCGCACTCCTTGACCTTCTGCTGCATTGCCTCGCTGGCACGAAGCACGTTGCGACGGACGATGAGATAAACCTTCTTGGCCAAATGTGAGAGATACTGAGCCTCCTCGCAAGCTGTATCGCCACCACCAACAACGGCAACCACCTTCTTGCGATAGAAGAAACCATCGCAGGTAGCACAGGCAGAGACACCCATACCCGCATATTTCTGTTCGTCAGCCAAGCCGAGATACTTAGCCGAAGCACCTGTAGAGATGATGATGGTCTGAGCCTCGAGCTCTGTGTCATCGTCAACATGTACTTTATGCAATCCTCCCGTGGTGCTGAACTCGACCTTATCGACAATACCGAAGCGTACCTCAGCACCGAGACGTTCAGCCTGACGACGGAGATCCTCCATCAATTCAGGACCGGTAGTACCGTCAGGATAACCTGGGAAATTCTCTATTTCTGTAGTTTGTGTCAACTGTCCGCCACTGATTGGACCCTCGTAAACGACAGGATTCAAACCAGAGCGAGAAGCGTAAATGGCAGCGGTGTAGCCGGCTGGGCCGCTACCGATGATAAGACATTTAAGGGACTCTCCTCGACCCTCCCTCGTAGGGAGGGAGTTTAAAATTACTTCTGTATTTTCCATATTTTTATTGTTTTATATTTAAAAATGAGACCCAAGAACTAATAATCATACTCCCTCCCTATGAGGGAGGGTTGGGGAGGGTCCTATTGTTTATGTGTCATAATATCCAGCACAGTCTTATCCGTCTCGTTCATACCATTACCACCCACACGAGTAAGGTTGCGGATACAGCGGTCGACATCGTCCTCGATGAGGCCTTCGTAGCTGGTCACTGAGCGGTTCTGGATAGCCAGCATGGCAGAGAGAACTGCTGTGGCGACACCAGAAGAGACTTTTAAAGCGCAGGATGGCTTGGCTCCATCGCACACCATACCAGCCAGGTTGGCAATCATATTCTTCACTGAGTAGGTGATCTGCTCATAGTTGCCTCCCATCAGGTAGGTGATACCGCAGCTCGATCCTGTCGAAGCTACTACACAGCCGCAGAGCGCGCTGAGGCGACCCAGGGACTGCTTGATATAGATAGCGGTGAGGTGACTGAGGATCAGCGCTCTGGTGAGCTCCTCATCGGTGTTGTGATTCTCTTCGGCAAACACGACGACTGGCATGGTGCAGGAGATACCCTGATTGCCAGAACCCGAATTGCTCATCACTGGCACCATGGCGCCAGCCATACGAGCATCACAGGCAGAAGAGGTGGCCGAGAGGATGTGACTGAAGATGGTATTGCCCATGATGCCGATGCCCAATGGTCGCTGCAGGGTCTTACCGAGCGAGTGGCCATAGTTGCCCTTGAGCGCTTCGTTGGCAGCATTCTCATTGAGGCGACGCGCTTCATTAATGAAGGTAAGTTCCTCAATAGGAGTTGTAGTGGCAAACTCATAGACCAGATGGAGGCTGAGTTTCAGCGCTTTTTCCTTCTTTCTTTCTTCGGCGACGATCGGATCATCGAGCAATATGGTGCTGCGACCCTCAGGAGAAGTCTTCAATACATATATAAAATGAGTATGCTCGTGAGCAATGATTGCCATCGAAGAAGAACCGTCCTCGGCCGTGCAGATGACCTCGATGTAAAGCTTTTCGGTGATATCACGCTTCAAGCCGATGGAGATATTATCTCTTTCGAGGTATTTCTTTCCGGCTTCTACAGCTTCATCACTTACCTCGCGGAGCACTTCAAGTCCGTACTCGCTCTTACCGATCAAAGCTCCTAAGGCGACGGCAATAGGCAATCCGATCATACCAGTGCCAGGGATGCCGACACCCATGGCATTCTTCAGTATATTGGCACTCAGCAGTACTTTGATACGTGCTGGCACAGAGCCTAAGGTTTCGGTGGCTTTGGCCACACAGAGAGACACTGCCATCGGTTCAGTACATCCGATAGCCGGGACAACCTCACGGTTGATAAGCGCAATGATGCGCTCGCGTTCTTCTTTTTCGAGCATAATTAAGAAAAGTTAGGAGTTAGGAGGGAGGAGTTAGGAGTTATTTGCTCCGTAAAATATTACGCAGCGAGGTAACAATTCCTCACTCCTAATTCCTCACTCCTAACTAAATATTACTTCACTACTGGCAGCATCAGCTTAGAGCCTGGATGCAGTGTGACGGTACATGGTACGAAATCATCCTTTGTGCAGTGATAGATATCTAAGAACTGCTGAGGATTGACATCGAACAAAGGATACATAGAGCTCTGTACCTGTACCATTACACGGTGACCTGGCAGGAAGGTGTGCTGCACGTCGTTGAGGCGGAATTTTACTGGTGTAACCTCACCTGGTTTGAATGGCACAGGATCGACGTTAACATCTGTGTTGTTAATATCAGCCACGCCAGCGGTGTTGCGATACTTACCACGCATGATCTCCCAGCGTACCATCATCTGGCAGCCTGCCATGAGGTAGCGGCCATTGCCATTGCGGCCAGAGGTGACTGCTGGCTTGTCGGTAAAGAGGCTGTCAGCATAAGCGAAATCATCAGGGAAAACATCGATGAGCTTCACAACAAAGTCAGCGTCGGTGGTAGAGAGACTTACGTTGAGCTCAACGTCTACAGGTCCGCAGAGAGTCAATGGCTCGGTGAGTACCTCGCCATCGATGGTGAGAACGTCTGGACGACGATAAGCGAAGCGCTGGTCATCGAGCATATAGGTAGTAGTGCGGCGAGCGCCTGGTACTGAGGTATATGGCACTGGGTGCATAGGGTCACTTACATAGCTGAGCGACTTGCCATTCTCTGGCACGAGGTACCAAGGAGTGTTGACATAGTTGTTACGATCTGCCCACTGCTCATGGCTGTAGTCATGCCACTTGAGTGCACCAGTATCGAAGATCTTGACACCAGTGAATGGCTCCTGACCCTTGCCTTCGAGGTAGTAGCTGAAGAAAGGATACTCGATATTCTCAATATACCACTCAGAGGTGATCTCGTTGCCGAAGTAGAAATTGCCGAACCAAGGTGTCTGACCACGGTTCCAGAGGCCGTGAGCCCAAGGACCCTCCACGAGGCTCAGATGAGTCTCAGGCGACTGAGCGTGGATAGCGCGATAGGTCTGGAAAGCACCGTAGCAGTCCTCTGCATCGAACAGACCACCTACGACCATCACAGCAGGCTTCACGTCATGACAATGGCCAGCAGTTGGGTTCATAGCCTCCCAGAAAGTGTCGAGGTCAGGATGGTTGATGACGTCATTCCAGCCAGTGACGCTATCGCCGAGGAGCTTGCTGAAGTCAGCAATCGTACCGACGCGCTGGTAGCTGTCATAGAGGTCGGTGTGCATGATGTTGGCACCAGACTTGAGGTTCTTGCGATAGTCAGGATCGGTATAAGCCTCCTTCTTCATGCCGTACTCGAAGCCGAACTGGAAAGAGAACATATCGACCAAAGCAAATGCACCATTGTGATGCACGTCATCGCCGCGCCACCAGTCAGTGACAGGAGCCTGAGGCGATGCAGCCTTGAGCGCTGGGTGGCCAGAGAGAGCGGTCATTGTGGTGTAGAAGCCTGGATAAGAGATACCCTGCGTACCGATGCAGCCGTTGCTGTTGGTATTCTTGACGAGCCACTCGCAGGTCTCGTAGGTATCCGAAGCCTCATCGACCGGAGCTTTCTTGTTGACAATGACGGTACCGTCCTTGCGGAACTTAGGAGTCTTCTTGCCCTCCACGAATGGACGGACATCGACAAACTCGCCTTCGCTCATATTCTTGCCACGGACGTCCTGATAGACGAAGATGTAGCCATTGTCCATATAGACCTGAGCGCCTGGCTTGGCGATCTTGCGCTGCACAGCCTCGCCTTCCATGCCGTAAGGGCCTGCGCTGTAGCAGGTACGGGTCATCATGATCGGATGGCCCTGAGGACAAGGTACTGAGTCGATAGGTTCGTAGATGGCAGTGTAGAGCTTTACGCCATCGCGCATCGTAATCATCACTTCACGCTTCTGGTAGCGTGGTGCAGCCTGCAGGAGGCTGCTCAAGAGATCGGTTGTCCCTGAAATCAGGACAAGAGTCAATAAAAGTAGTAAAAATCTTTTCATCTTTAGGGGATATTTTTGCCACAAAGGTAAGGTAAATACTGCTTTTTTCCAAAAATTGGCTCTTTTTTTTATGGATTCTCGAAAAAAGTAACGATATTTGCCGCGTTATTTAAATATATAATGAGTAATTTCATGCATCGTATTCTCTTTTCACTCTTCATTTGTCTCTTTCTTTCAGGAGCAATGCAGGCGCAGACTCCCGACCTGGTCGTACCGCTCTGGCCCGATGGCGCACCGACAGATAACGGTGCTACTGGCCCTGAACTCGATTATGGCGACCATGTGACCAATGTCTCTGTTCCAGAGCTCTGGGTTTGGCTTCCGAAACACTGCGAGGGTGTGGCTGTCATGGCCACTCCAGGAGGTTCCTACTACGATGTGTGGTACATGCACGAAGGCAAGAAGTGGGCCGAGTGGTACAACGCGCAGGGTATCACCTTCGCCGTCCTGAAGTACCGTCTGCCACGCGAGGATCATCGTGAGGTGCCGCTCGATGACGCACGTCGAGCCATGCACATCCTGCGAGACAGATCAGCTGAGTGGGGAAACTATCAGAAGGTCGGCATCCAAGGCTGTTCGGCTGGCGGACATCTCGCTGCCTCTCTCTGCACGATGTATCAGGAGCCTGCGGAGCGTCCTGATTTCCAGATTCTCTTCTATCCGGTCATCTCTACCGACCCTGCCATCACTCACGCCTTCTCGGTGCAGAACCTCCTTGGCAAGAAACCTTCCAAGAAACTCCTCGAAGCCTATAGCCTCGATAAGCGCGTCACGGAGAATACGCCACCGGCCTTCATCCTCGCTTCGTCAGACGACGGCCTTGTACCCGTGCAGAACAGCATCGTCTACTATAATGCACTCGTAGCTCACGGTGTTCCTGCCTCGATGCACCTCTATCCGATCGGAGGTCACGGCTGGTCGTGGAAGACGGATTTCCCTTATCATGAGCAATATAAGGCCGAGCTCAGCCAGTGGCTCCGACTCACACAGCTGCCTCGCAAGCGAGTCCTCTTCATTGGCGATAGCATTACCGATGGTGGCTGGGGTAATTCGGGAGGCGACAACCGTCCGTCCTCAGAGCGCAGCGAGTGGGACAAGAACCACATCTACGGCCATAGCTATATGATGCTCTGTGCCAGCCACTACCAGAGTGAGTGTGCCATTGACGATATGACTTTCTGGAACCGTGGCATCAGCGGTCATACCCTCCAGCAGCTCGCTGACCGCTGGCAGCAGGATTGTCTCGACCTCAAGCCTAACGTGGTCAGCATCCTCGTGGGTACGAATGATATCCATTATTATCTCGAAGAAAAAGCGAAAGACGAGCAGGTAGGTAAGATCTCTAAGCCGTTCGATGTCAAGGACTGGGAGGTCCGCTATCGCAATCTCCTCCGTCAGACCTGCGACTCTCTCCCTGGTGTCCGACTCGTCCTCTGCACGCCTTTCGTTGCCAAGGCTGGCTGGGTAGGAGAGGCTTCTAACTACGATGAGCGTGAGGAGCTGGTACAGCAGCTGGCTGTCACCGTCCGCGCTCTTGCCAAGGAGTTTAATGCTACCTTGGTTCCTTTTGACCATCTCTTCTCGCAGCTTCGCGAAAGCAATCAGAATGGCAACAATTCCTATTGGATCTGGGATGGCATTCATCCTACTCCAGCAGGTCATCGCCGTATGGCTGACCTCTGGATTGAAACCGTAAAACTGTAAAGAAAATGCATAAATCTGGCTTCGTAAATATCGTCGGCAACCCTAACGTCGGCAAGTCTACACTGATGAACTCTCTCGTCGGTGAGCGTATCAGTATTATCACCAACAAGGCGCAGACCACCCGCCATCGCATCATGGGTATCGTCAATACCGAGGACATGCAGATTGTCTACAGCGATACTCCAGGTGTCCTCAAACCAGTGTCAAAGCTCCATGAGTCGATGCTGGCGTTCTCGACCGGTGCGTTGCAGGATGCTGACATTCTGCTCTATTTGACCGACACCATCGAGAGTCCTGAGAAGAATGAGGTCTTCCTGCAGAAGGTGCAGAGGATGGCTGAGGATCAGGGACCGATGGCTCCAAAGATCATCGTGGTGCTCAATAAGATGGATCTCATCACCCAGGCCGAGCTCGTCCAGAAAGTCGAGGAGTGGCACCAGCGCCTCCCACAGGCCGAGATCATCCCAATCTCAGCGCTTCATGGCTTTGGTACAGATATCCTTCTGAGTAAGATTAAAGACCTCCTCCCAGAGTGTCCTCCATATTTCGATAAGGATCAGCTTACCGATAAGCCAGCGCGTTTCTTCGTCACGGAGATTATCCGCGAGAAGATCCTTCAGCTCTACGACAAGGAGATTCCTTACTCTTGCGAGGTGGCTGTGGAGAGCTTCAAGGAGAGCGACAAGCTCATCGATATCTCTGCCATCATCTTCTGTGAGCGTGACAGTCAGAAGGGTATCCTCATCGGCAAGCAAGGCTCTATGCTTCGCAAGCTTGGCACCTTGGCACGCAAGGACATCGAGACTTTCTTTGGCAAGCAGGTCATGCTCAAGACCTTCATCAAGGTCGAGAAGGACTGGCGCAACAATATGCGTGATCTGACAAATTTCGGATATAATTTAGAATAAGACCCTCCCCCGACCCCTCCACAAGGGAGGGGAGTGATTAGTTTTGTATATGAGGAATATTTTTGGCTTAGGCGAAACCGTCTACGATATCATCTTCAAGAATAACCAGCCACAGAAAGCCGTGCCAGGAGGTTCGGCTTTCAATGCCATCATCTCTTTAGGGCGTACGCTCGGTGCTGCTGAGGAGAAACAGGCTGAAGTGAAGTTCATCACCGAAGTCGGCGATGATCATATCGGTCAGCTGACCATGGATTTCATGCGTCAGAATCATGTCAATACCGATTTGGTGACCGTCAATCAAGGAACGAAGAGCCATATTTCATTGGCTTTCCTCGATGAGAATAACAATGCGCAATACACCTTCTATAAGGATCACGCTAGCGCGAAGCTCACTCCTCACTCCTCACTCCTTACTCCTCACTCACAGGATGTCGTCGTTTTCGGATCTTTCTTTGCCATCAATCCAGTGATCCGTGAGAAGACCAGTCGCCTGCTGCATGCTGCACACGATGCTGGCGCTTTCCTCTATTATGACATCAACTTCCGCAAGAGCCACATAGCCGACATCCCGCAGGTGATGGATAATCTTGTGGAGAACATGCGTCTGGCCACCGTTGTCCGTGGTTCAGCCGAAGATTTCGGCTATCTCTATGGCACCACCGATCCTCGCGAAGTCTACGACAAGCACATCCGTCAGCATTGCCAGAACTTCATCTGCACCGATGGCGCAGGTCCTATCCGCGTCTTTTCTCCCGCTTTCTACGAGGCGCAGATTCCTACGCAGCGACTCGACAACGTCCTGAGTACCATCGGCGCTGGCGATAACTTCAACGCAGGCTTCGTCTATGGTCTGGTGCGCGATGGTATTACGTCCGATAAACTCTCTTCATGGTCTGTCTGGCTGCCTCTCATCGAGAGTGGCCAGCGCTTCTCATCGCACGTCTGCCAGCGTCTTGATAATTATGTGGACATGGCATTCCAGCCTTGATAACTGGCAAAACTTGCAGAAAATCAGCAAAATATTTTGTGCAATGATTTAAACTAACTATCTTTGCGCCCGTCAAAACGTAAAATTTTCATTCAATTTTACATTTTACATTTTTAATTTTCATTTATCTTCGGATACCTTACCCATTGTTTGTGGAGCTGGTAGTATTGGCCGTGATGGTCAACAACGCCGGAAACCCCACCAACAGAAACTAGGCTGAAGGTAATAATTTTACATTTTACATTTTAAATTCTACATTTAATCATGGGAAATTTAGTAGCTATCGTAGGCCGTCCTAACGTAGGTAAGTCTACACTTTTCAACCGCCTTACGGAGACCCGTACGGCCATCGTCAGCGAGACCGCTGGCACCACCCGTGACCGTCAGTATGGCCATGTCCTCTGGGGAGGTCGTGAATTTTCACTCGTCGATACTGGTGGCTGGGTTGTCAACTCAGAAGACATCTTTGAAGACGAAATCAACAAGCAGGTAGAAATCGCTATTGAGGAGGCTGACGTCATCCTCTTCCTCGTCGACATCATGAATGGCGTAACCGATCTCGATGATCAGGTGGCTCGTATTCTCCGCAAGTCAGGCAAGGAAGTCATCGTAGTTGCCAACAAGGCCGACAACTATGACCAGCACGCTTATGCAGCAGAGTTCTACAGCCTCGGCCTCGGAGATCCATTCATTATCTCTTCTGCCAATGGTTCAGGTACAGGTGATTTGCTCGATGAGGTTATCTCTCGTTTCACCAAAGACGACAGCGATGATCTCGAGGATCTTCCAAAGTTCGCCATCGTAGGCCGTCCTAATGCAGGTAAGTCTTCGTTGCTCAACGCCTTCATGGGAGAGGAGCGCCACATTGTCACCGATATTGCCGGTACTACTCGCGACTCTATCTACACCAAGTACGATAAGTTCGGTTTCAACTTCTATCTCGTTGATACTGCGGGTATTCGCAAGAAGAACAAGGTCTCTGAGGACATCGAATATTACTCAGTGCTCCGCTCTATCCGCGCCATCGAGAACGCCGATGTCTGCATCCTCATGATCGATGCTACCCGTGGCATTGAGGCGCAGGACATGAACATCTTCTCGCTCATTGAGAAGAACCGCAAGGGTCTCGTCGTCTGCGTCAACAAGTGGGACATCATGGCCGACAAGTCGAAGGATTCTGTCCGCTGCATGGAGGATGCTATCCGTTCACGCTTCGCTCCATTCGTCGACTTCCCTATCATCTTCGCCTCAGCCGTCACCAAGCAGCGTATCTACAAGGTCATCGAGACCGCTGTCAAGGTGTATGAGAACCGCAAGAAGGTCGTCAAGACCTCTGAGCTCAACGAGTACATGCAGGAAGTCATCGGTGCTTATCCACCACCAAACAACAAGGGTAAGTTCGTCAAGATCAAGTACGTGACCCAGCTTAAGGCCACCACTACCACCACCGACGAAAAGAATCCAGAAGTTATCGTCTCTGCACCAAACGTCCCTTCTTTCGCCTTCTTCTGCAATCTCCCTCAGTGGGTCAAGGAACCCTACCGCCGCTACTTGGAGAACAAGATCCGCGAGCGCTGGGACTTCTCGGGTACACCGATAAATATCTTCATGCGCGAGAAATAAAGCTGATTTTAAAGTAAAGGCCAGGAAAGATAGTCAAAACATTCTTTTCTGGTCTTATTTCGTTTAGGCATTGATATGATACAATACAGCCGCGAAGAAATAGAAAGTATCCTGCAGATATCCTATTATGACCGCCGCACGGATTATGTGTGGAAGTACCTCATGGGCGATGCACCAGAGCTGGAGCATATACTGTATCCGATACCAAACTTGGAGTCTTTTCAGGTGATGCATAGGATGCTGAAGAAGCGTGATAGGAGCGTGGAGTCTTTTCTGGAGGAATGGCAGATGACAGAGCATCCGGGTCTCATAGATTGTCAGTACAGCCAGCGGTCAGGGATCATTCGTATCAAGGCCCGTTCCTTTGTCCTGACTTATCGATCGAAACTCAATGAGTTTCATTTCGTTGCCTATGCCAGGATTGCCAAAAGCATCGGCCTAATGGAGAGGATTACTCGGAAGAGATATCGCAGGAGCGGAATCTTCTCATTGTCCTGTCTGGCGGAACTGGATGAGCAGCTCTATAGCCGATATGCCGAAAGGGAGAAAGTCAAGGCCTGGCGAAAGACGCCTCAGTTTGAGCTCGACTGTCAGTATTGCAAAGCCATGATCCCCGTCATCATGCAGGATGCAGAGACCAAGGTCCGCCATCTGGGCTCGAGCAGGCAGCTCAACATCATCCTGCACGCGAATGACAAGGTTAGGATCGGCATCGTGAGGGACTATTCGCCAGAGGAGATGATCTCCATGCCATGCTATCCACGTGAGCAATGGCAGGAAGGAATCCGCTCGGCTTTCTCATCTCTCGAAGAAGTGTATTTGAAGGAACTCGAGCAGCATAAGCTTGAGATGCAGGAGTGGAGCAAAGAACTGTCGTTAATCATTGCGGGGAAAGCTCCATTCAGCATTGAGCAGCGACATACAAAATACATCTCAGATCATCTGAATGAGACCTATTCTAAGATCGTACTTGCCGCTGCACTCGGGAAGGAAGAAGAGCTTGCGAAGAAAATGGATTACAAAGATAGGATTCCTCGCAGTGTAAGGAATGACAAGCAGATGCTGGCTCTGTATTACGCCACATTGGAAGACAGAGATCGTGATTATCAGGCTTCTTTGGAGAAAAAGAATACTCCACAACATGCGCTCCTGGTAGAGGCTATGAACTATATCATCCAGCAATCAGCGCCTCTCATCGCCTATACAGGATCGAATGAAGTGATCCGAGAACACTATGCCATGTATCTGTATGTCGTTGATAATGACCGAATCAAGGTGACCGCTCGCTTTTCTGACTGGGATGCGACAGAAACCTTCGGTCTGGACAGCTATCAGGCAGCGTTTCGTGTATGGTGGGCACAACAGTTACTCCGGGAATGCAAGTATGCCAAGCAATGTGCGCTCAATCCAGAAGAGAACGGAAGCCTTCGTCTCGGCATATCTGTCACGGTACCGTGACAGATATGCCGAGATCCGGGACAGTCCGACTTGGTACTCAGTCGGACTATCCCGGAAGCAAAATTGTCCGACTGAGTACCAGGTCGGACTGTCCTGAGGGCGGGAATGGACGTCCCGCATTCACGGCATCCATTCCTGCATTCAGGAACGTCCGCCCCGCATTCATAACGTCCATTCTTGCTCCAGGTCAACGTCCGTCTGATCTTTGGTGCCAAAAATCAAGCCCAGAGATATCACATCTCCGGGCTTGCAAAATTAAAAAACACCTAATTATTTATACTACACTATTAATAACATAATACCTTAGAATAAACA
>JAZRVB010000032.1:0-1120 GCA_045598885.1 Bacteroidales bacterium | reverse complement strand
TGCTGTTTTAGTTATCATATAGCATAAATGAAGTAAGCATCTTAGTGATTGTATGCAGATATGTTAATCGCTCTAATTGAACATCCGCAAGCAAGGTTCAAGGGCATCAACGCCCTATGTGGATGCTCGGTGGGCCCTAAGTACCTAGATTTTACCCGAGTAGCCTGAGCTCGCCGGCTTCTTACATGCGACGCAATCTACCCCACTAAACTGCCATAGCGCGCGACAAGCAATTAAATATTAAGCATTACTTACTTAGATACTTAGATGGCCCGTCCTCACGTAACGTGCGGGCCCCAATTCAGAAGTCGCCATTGATCCCTGTCCCTCGCTTCGGACATCCACGATCTTCTTGGTCGTCGTCGGTGGCTGCGTCCACGAGTTCCAGGGGCAAGAATCGTATCCAGCTGATTTCTCAGCTGGTCCATCCGTTCCACGAACACGTCTGCCCATCTCGTCGGTGGTCTTCCTCGAGGACGTTTGGCTTCGCGAGGAATCCACTCAGATGTTCTTAGTGTCCATCTATCGTCCGTTCTTCTCATTATGTGACCGGCCCATCGGTGTTTGGCTTTCGCGACGTATTCCGCTGGGTCACGAAGACGGGACATTCTTCTCATATCCGTGCTGCGAAGTCCGACTAGATGTTGCTTGCGTCGGGTCATTTTCAGAAGACTGCGCTCGAGCGCTTTGTGGGTGGTCCGTAAAGCTTTCAACGTGTGTACAGTGTCGGCCCAAGTCTCAGCTGCGTAGCAGAGCGCTGGGAGAACGGTTGAGTCGAACAGGTGGGCACGAAGCTCCGGGTCCGTCAGTTGGTCGGTGGCTTCCTTCAGAGGCCCGAAGGCGGCCCAGGCTGCTCTTCTTCTCCTGTTAAGTTCTTCCCTCAAGTTGTTCTCCATGTTCATCGAACGTCCAAGATACACGTAAGAAGACGTCTCCATGATAGAGGTGCCTTCCAATTACATTTCTGCATCTTCGCAAAGGGCGTTCTTCATGAACTGAGTCTTCTTCCGATTTAATCGCAATCCGATCTTCTTCCCTATTTCGTTTACTTTCTTCAACATCCTCTTTCCTTTAGTGGTACTGCTCGAAAAAAAGAACGATGTCGTTCGCAAAACAAAGG
>JAZRVB010000031.1:0-1627 GCA_045598885.1 Bacteroidales bacterium | reverse complement strand
ATCGAGTAGGAGGAAAATAACGTAGGTTGTTTTCTTCCTACTATTATTTTCCGACCTCTCACACCACCGTACGTGCCGTTCGGCATACGGCGGTTCCCTAATTACGATGCAATTTGGTATAGATACCCATAAGCGAGGGATAACCTTGCAAAACAAGTCTCTCATTCGTTACGGCTTTCGATAATACTGGACTATGTGCAATGCGCCAATAACTCTTGCGAGTATTTGCCCACTGCCATGCCCTCCATCTGCTGATGCCACACTTCATAAGGTTCTTGAATCGGGTACGGACACGTTTCCAACATTTCCAGATATAACACCGTATGCGTCTGTGATACCATTCCTCCGTTCTTTGAAGAAATGTTTTCATATCTGCCAAATAGTAATATCCTATCCAACCACGGACGTACTCCGTCAGACGTTTCTTCAACCAAAGAAAGCCTTTGCCGTTACTGCGCTTGGTGATGGTTTTGAGTTCACGGAGAAACTTTTCCTTACTCTTCTTGTGCACAGTTATTCCGCATCGACATTCTTTCAGTCAGTAGAAACTATAGCCTAAAAACTTCTTGCCTGACAGTGTGCCCATCACTGTCTTTTCCTTGTTGACTTTCAAGAACAGTTTCTTTTCAACATAATTGGCAATGCTGTCTCTCACGCGTTCGGTAGCACGGAGGCTTTTAACGAGTACTATACAGTCGTCGGCATAGCGGACAAATGGATGTCCCCTGCGTTCGAGTTCATTGTCGAGTTCATTCAGGATGATATTACTCAGTATTGGACTCAGCGGGCCGCCTTGTGGGACTCCTTCGGTGGTTTCCTCATACTTATGTCTTACCATTACACCTGCATTCAAGTATTTATGGATGAGCGAGACTACTCGTCCGTCCTTTATCGTTTCCGACAATACTTGTATGAGTTTGCTGTGGTTGACCGTATCGAAGAAGCGTTCCAAGTCCAAGTCCACGCAGTAGCGGTAGCCTTCTTCTGCGTATTGTTGCACTCGCTTTATAGCATCTTGTGCGCTACGGTTGGGGCGGAAGCCGAAACTGTTGTCGTTGAACAATGGTTCGTATTCTTCCGATAACACCTGGCTTATCGCCTGTTGGATGAAGCGGTCAACTACGGTTGGGATGCCGAGCTGGCGCTTCTTGCCGTTGTCCTTAGGTATCTCTACCCTTCTTACGGCGGTCGGTTTGTATTTGCCCGACTTAATCGTTTCGATGAGTTCACTCAGGTGGAGGTTCAGGTATGGCAACAGTTCGCTCGTTTCCATCTTATCAACGCCTCCCGCTCCTTTGTTGCCGACTACTTGCTTGTAGGCTCTATGCAAGTTATCGGGACTTAGGATGCGTTCAAGCAAATCATCTTTGCCTAATTGCACTTCCACAAGATTATCATCTACTATCCCTATGTAAGTCTGCGCTCCGCCATAGCTCTCGGATTCCGTCCTACCCTTTTGGCGGCAGCCAATCTTTTCGTTTGTTTTCTGCATTTCTTCTTGCATTTGGTAATAATATGAACACTTGTTTGGTTAAAGTTCTGGCCTTCACCGACTGTTGTTTTCTTTTTACCTATGTCGGCTATTATGGCATTTGCTGATTTCTCAAGGTTGGTTGGTACTGGTTGT
>JAZRVB010000030.1:0-2416 GCA_045598885.1 Bacteroidales bacterium | reverse complement strand
CGGAAAGTGTCTATCCTCTAAGGGAGACTGCAAGGAACCGCCACGTGCGGAACCGCATGCGTGGTGGTGTGGGAGGTCGGTAAATGTGAAAGTAGAAGGCAAATGCCTTTTATGATTAGCATTTACCTCCTACCCGATTTTACGAGTCACAAAGTCTGTGACACGATTGCAGCAAAAATTGCATAAAATTGGAAATTTGTGACACGAATTGCGACACGGAAAAATAAAGAGAAGAATATTTGTCGGGATCGCTAAATGGGCGTACCTTTGTGGCATGTTAAACAAAAAAAATGTTCAATATGCAAAACTACAAGAAACTTTTATCTTCTAAGGTACGCGAAGACGGACGCTCACAAATTATCGTGCGTGTGGATGTATCGCGTACTAACCGCCCACAACTGAAAACGGGTGTATGGGTGTTGACAGATCTCTTTGATGCAAAGAAGGGTGGCATCGTCATGCCTAAACGCAGCAAACTGAATATGCTTCGCTACGAGGAGGCCACTAAGGCACAGGCCGAGCTTGACGATTTCTGCTTGAAGGTTTCAAAGATCATTAACGCAGGAGAAGAGGCTGGTCTCTCTATAACCAGAGAATGGATTGAGCGAGTCATAGCTATCGGCTTTGATGGCACAACGCCTATTGAGGAACTGCATATTCCAGAAGCATCATGTTTGACTGATCAAGCTTACAAAGGTGCGAACTCTGCCAAAGGTTCATCTTATATCACTACATCAGAACGCAACGCCATTGCCGCCTTTGACCTGAGCAAAGAAATTCCTGGTATCCAGGAGGCACGAGACATTTTCGTATTCCAATGTCTGATCGGATGCCGCGTATCAGATTTGGAGAAGTTAACAGAGGACAACATCAATGATGGATTCTTGGAATACATTCCTATTAAGACTCGCAAGAAAGCTAATCAAGTGCGTCCTCGCATTCCTTTGTGTGAACAGGCCAAGCAGATCATTGCCCGATATGAAGAGTTCCGCAAGAAAGATAAAAAACGTAGACTTCTACCTTTTAAATATGTGAGTCAATATAATGAACAGATCAAGCGAGTCTTCAAAGTATGTGGTATCACACGTGTCGTTTCTGTCCGAGATTCGAAAACAGGAGATATTGTAATGAAGTCCATCGATACCATCGCATCAAGTCACATGGCACGTCGCACCTTTGCAGGCAACGTATATAAGAAGGTGAAGGATCCGAACATCGTCTGCAAGATGACTGGACACGTAGAGGGCAGCCGGGCCTTTACGCGTTATCGCAAGATTGATGACGAAGTGCTGATCGATGCTGTCAAGGCTATAGAATAAGCCGAGACGATGTGGGAGACTATTTCGGCGCACGTAAAAACGCCAATATTGATCGTTATATGTCCTCAAACGCCAATATCTATTATAAAATATCAAAAAAATATATTTAAAACGTAGAAATATTTGCGTGGAATGAACAATTTACTTAAATTTGCATCGCAAATATGTATTCTCACGCAATATTCCATGCAAATATGACAGTAAAAAGTTTTTCAATAGAAGGAATTTCTAACATAAGCAGTTTGAGGCTGGATGTTGGCAGTTTGAATGCCCTCATTGCTCCTAATGGCTACGGCAAGAGCAATGTGCTGCGGGCGATTGGCTTTGGCATGGCTTTCCTTTCTGCATCGGAACAAGATAAGCTACAGATGATGCGGAGTCGATTCATTCCGCTTAACAATTACATGTATAGGAAAGACTTCCTATTTGAGTTGTCTGGTTCGATGACAGAAAATGACCAGGAATTGGAATTCCTGTATGGTTATACCTTCAGATGGGCAACAGAAGACAATGAGGGGCATATTATTTCAGAATGGTTGAAGGTAAAACGTCCCACAGATCAACGCTTCAAGCAAATGGTGAACAGAGCTTCTGACAAAGAATGCCTGATCATTCCTTCTCCGACGGGCAGATGCACGAAAGCTTTTGAAGTCACTTCTTCTCAGTTGTCACTGTCAGCTATTGCTCTGCGTACAGATATGTATCTAAACAGCCTTGCATCACAGATCTGCGGCATGACGATTCCGAATCTTGAGACGTTGGACAATCCTGAATCCTATTTTTCTGTAGATGGAGAAAGAGGTATCCGTATGCTTGACGGTGAGACATTGAGTGCTTATCTCTATAGACTGAAAACCACGGACGAGGATAACTATGCAATCCTAACGGATGGGCTTTTGCAGCTTCTGCCAGGAATTGAAGAATTTTCGCCCGAGGTAATAACGCTTGCCGATGGGCAGAGTAAGATCTATGACATTCGTGTGAAGGAGAAGTTCAATGCGCAGCCTACGAGCATTCGCCAGTTGTCGAGTGGAAGCAAACGCATCATCTTCCTTTTTACGCTTTGTGTGGCAGCTCAAAAGAAAAGCATCCCGATG
>JAZRVB010000029.1:0-2547 GCA_045598885.1 Bacteroidales bacterium | reverse complement strand
CATTGAGCAGGAAGATAAGACCGTCATTCAGTCGCCCGTCCTCATCGTCGAGATTGACAAGCAGACGAAGGCTGTGAAGTTTATTGATCGTGCGACAGGAAAAGTCCTGTTGGCCGAGAATGCACAGCAGCCTCGCATCTCTGGCAAGGCTTACACTGAGAAGATCACCTACGATGAGTCTACTCAGCGCACCGTGCAGACCGCTGACGGACAAAAGGTGGAGATGGATATCCTCCGTCGCGACACCATCGACTATACCTGGCGCTACCGCACCTACTTCAACTGGCAGGACGGTGAGGCGCTGTATGGCTTGGGCTGCCACGTCGAAGACTTCATGAATCTGCGCGGCCACACCCAGTGGCTGACGCAGCATAACCTGAAGGCGATGGTGCCAGTACTCAACTCAACCAATGGCTACGGCCTCTTGTTCGATGCTGGTTGCGCCATGGTTTTCAATGACGAGGACTACAATCCGATCCTCGGCAATCCAGGTTATGTGGAGCTTGATGCTGCCAAGGAGATTGACTACTATTTTATGAAAAGTGAGAGCCTCGACGGGGTAGTAGCTCAGTATCGTCTGCTGACAGGCGCCGCGCCTATGATGCCACGCTATCTCTTCGGCTATACCCAGTCGAAGGAGCGCTATTGTTCGCAGCATGAGGTTATTGAGACGCTGGCAGAATACCGTCGCCGTCAGGTCCCTATCGATATGATTGTGCAGGACTGGAACTACTGGCCACAGGGTTGGGGTTACATGCACATGGATCCGAAGTTCTATCCAGATCCGAAGGCGATGGCCGACTCTGTCCATGAGATGAACGCTCGTCTGATGGTCTCTATCTGGCCTAATCCGCAGGGTTGTCCGCAGTTCGACGACTACAATGCCAAGGGCTTCATGCTCCCACACTCGGTTTATGACGCTTTCTCGAAGGAAGCTCGTGACCAGTATTGGGAAACCGCCAATAACGAGTTCTTCTCAAAGGGCTTTGACGCCTGGTGGACTGACTGCTCCGAGCCACTTGATGGTGACTGGAAGCCTATGCCAGAGGGCTACAATCATGATAGTCACAAGCAGCGATGGGAGAGTACCAAGGACATCCTCACCGAGGCCTTGGGAGCCGAGCGCAGTTCTCTTTATAGCCTTTATCACGCAAGAGGTATTTATGAGCATCAACGCGCAGCAAATAAACTCCTCACTCCTCACTCCTCACTCCTCACTAAAGAAAAGCGCGTAGTCAACCTCACTCGATCTTCTTACGCAGGCCAGCAGCGCTACAGTACCATCACCTGGAACGGAGATACCTACGCCTCTTGGGAATCTTTCCGCAAGCAGATCCCCGCTGGTCTCAATTTCATGGCCACCGGTTGCCCTTACTGGAGTGTGGATGTAGGTTCGTTCTTCGCCGCTCCTGACCGCTGGCATCGCTGGTTCGCCGTTGGTGAGTTCCCTGAAGGCTGCAATGATCCAGCTTATCGTGAGTACTATACTCGTATGTTCCAGTGGGGTACTTTCCTGCCAATGCTCCGCAGCCACGGCACCGATACGCCACGCGAAATCTGGCGCTTCGGCGAGCCAGGTACGCCATTCTATGACGCCATACTTGATATGATCCGTCTTCGCTACAGCCTTATACCTTATATATATAGTATGGCGGCGATGACGACTCAGCAGAACTATACGATGGCGCGCCTCTTGGCCTTCGACTTCGCCAAGGATTCTCAGGTGCTTGACCTGAAGGATGAGTATATGTTCGGTCCTGCACTCCTCGTATGTCCGGTGACTACCCCGGCTGAAAAGCCAGGTGAGAACACAGAGCGCCGTACTTATTTGCCAAAAGGTACCCAATGGTATGATTTCTGGACCAATACATTGCAGAATGGTGGCCAATGGATCAATGCCGCTGCACCGCTCAACCAGCTCCCTCTCTTTGTCCGTGCCGGTAGCATCATCCCGATGGGGCCTGACGTGCAGTATGATGGCGAGAAGTCTTGGCAGACGCTCACCGTCCGCGTCTACCCAGGTGCCGACGCTTCATTTACACTCTACGAGGACGAAGGCGACAACTACAACTACGAGACACGTCTCTACACTGAGATTCCTTTCCAGTGGAGTGAGGCCACTCGCACTTTGACTGTAGGAAAACGTGCCGGTCATTTCCCTGGCTACATTTCTAATCGTACATTTATTATTACTTTGCCTGATGGCACGACCAAGACCGTGAAATACAATGGTTCTGCCAAGACAGTGAAATTCTGAACAAAATGAAAAATACCCTCTTTCTCGCGGCTCTCTCCGCCCTGACCCTTACAGCCACTTCTGTATCGGCCAAAACCGAGAACGTATCCGTGCAAGGTCCTAAAGGTAAACTCGCTGCCATCCTGCAGACCCCTGATAATCTGCAGCAAGGACAGAAATGTCCGATCGTCATCCTCTGCCACGGTTTCAATGGCTCGAAGGACAATGACGGTGGCATGATGTTCGAGATTGCCAAGTCGCTCGAAGCACAGGGCGTGGCTTCTATCCGCTTCGACTTCAATGGTCACGGC
>JAZRVB010000028.1:0-4386 GCA_045598885.1 Bacteroidales bacterium | reverse complement strand
GCCCCTCCACAAGGGAGGGGAGTGGTTACAAACAGAGATTAAGTATTGGAAATTTATTCTAATACGAAAAATAAAATAATAGAATAATAAACAATTAAATACCGTATCTCCTCCGCGGGTTATAACTAATTACTCCCCTCCTTTGTGGAGGGGTCGGGGGAGGGTCTTTTATGGAATTTTCACCATTATTTCCGCAGCTTGACTCCAAGCGACCACTGGTCATCGCAGGTCCTTGTAGTGCAGAGAGTGAAGAACAGGTACTTGCTACCGGTCGTGCATTGGCCGCACAGGGAGTGAAGATCTTCCGTGCCGGCATCTGGAAGCCACGTACTAAGCCAGGAGGCTTTGAGGGCGTGGGTGTCATCGGTTTGCCATGGTTGCAGAAGCTGAAGCAGGAGACGGGTATGCTCGTCGGCGTGGAGGTTGCTACCAAGGCGCATGTGGATGCTGCGCTGGCTTTTGGCGTAGATATTCTTTGGATCGGCGCTCGTACGACGGCTAATCCTTTTGCCATGCAGGAACTCGCTGACGCGCTGCAGGGTAAGGACGTACCTGTATTGATCAAGAACCCAGTCAATCCTGACGTAGAGCTCTGGATCGGTGGCATTGAGCGTATCTGTCGCGCTGGCATCCATCGCATCGGTGTCATCCATCGTGGCTTCTCTTCGGCCGACAAGACCATCTATCGCAACGTGCCACAGTGGCATATTGCCATCGAGCTGCGCCGTCGCTATCCTAACCTCCCGATCATCTGCGACCCATCGCACATCGCTGGTCGCCGAGACCTCATCCAGCCACTCTCTCAGCAGGCGATGGACCTCGGCTTCGACGGTTTGATCATCGAGAGCCACTGCAATCCTGATGCAGCGTGGAGCGATGCTAAGCAGCAGATCACTCCTGAGACGCTGAAGGAGGTCATCTCAAGCCTTGTGATCCGTGACTCTGTCCACACTGAGAGCCTCTCGGATCTGCGTCACCAGATTGATGAGATTGATGATAAGATCATCGAGATCCTGGCCAAGCGTATGCGTATCTCGAAGGAGATCGCCGCGTTTAAGAAGGAGCATAACATGCCTGTCCTCCAGGCCGGTCGTTATGACCAGATCCTGACTCAGCGTTCGCAGCAGGGTGCACAGCTCGGTATGAGCGAGGAGTTTATCAAGGAGGTGTTCGAGGCGATTCATGGTGAGTCGGTACGTCATCAGATGCAACTTATTAATAAGTGGTCGTAAATAAAAAAAGACCCTCCCCTGACCCCTCCACAAGGGAGGGGAATGGTTAGTAATTGGGTCAGAGTATAAATTAAAATAATCTCCTCGTAAATTATCACTAATTACTCCCCTCCTTTGTGGAGGGGTCGGGGGAGGGTCTGTTCTTATGAAAATCGTTATATTAGGTGCCGGCAAGATGGGTATGTTCATGGCCGACACGCTGTGTATGGATCATGACGTAGCTGTGTATGCGCGCCATCCAGAGAAATTGCGTTACTGTCTGAATACCCGTCGTTTCACTACGATGGAGGAGATCAAGGAGTTCGATCCTGATCTGCTCATCAATGCAGTGACCATCAAGAATACGTTGCCTGCATTTGAGCAGGTATTGCCGTACTTGAATCCAAAGTGTATGTTGTCAGACATCGCTTCGGTCAAGACGGGTTTGCCAGAGTTCTATGCTTCGTCAGGTCATCCGTTTGTGTCGACACACCCGATGTTTGGCCCTACCTTTGCGAATCTCAGTGACTTGAGCCAGAATTATACGGTCATTATCAAGGAGTCGGATCCATTCGGTAAGGCTTTCTTCCGTGAGGTCTATGCTTCGTTGAAACTCAATATTTATGACTATACGTTCGAGGAGCATGATGAGACGATCGCGTATTCTTTGAGTATCCCATTCGTGTCGACGCTTGCCTTTACGGGTGTCATGAAGCCTCAGGATGCACCGGGTACTACCTTCAAGAAGCACATGGCCATCGCACGAGGTCTTTTGAGTGAAGATGATTATCTCCTGACCGAGATTCTCTTCAATCCTAATTCGCCTAAGCAGATCGATCTGATCTGTGAGCGTCTGGCCGAGCTCTCGGATATCATCAAGAAGCATGATTCGGAGCGATTGCTCAACTACATCAATCAGTGCCGCGCAAATATTAAGGATCAGAAATAAAGGGTGAAGTGCGAAAGCTAATCATTATATATATGAGTATGATAGGGGTGTTTCTGATAGAGACACTCCTATTCATGCTTTATCATCATAACGTCTATGGCGCGTTTGGCATGGGCGACTGGCTACAGGTGCTGTGGCACAGCTTGCCGCATGACCTGACGCTGGCCGGCTATGTGGTGGCGCTTCCGCTGGTGGTGAAGCTGGTGCATTACTGGGTGCCAGGAGCGTGGTATCGCCACTTCTGCGTGTGGTTCCTGACGCTGATGAGCTTTCCGCTTTTTCTGCTCTGGATGGTCGATCTGGTTCTCTTCGGCTATTGGGGATTCCGTCTGGATGCTACACCACTCATCTACCTGCTCGACTCTCCTGGAGAGACGCTGGCGCAGGCACCGTGGTGGCAGTATGTGTTGGCTATCGTGGTTCTGTCTGCGCTTGTCTGGCTGGTATATAAGGCTTTGCAGAGATTTTATCCTTCAGCACCGAAAACCTATAGCCATCTGTGGCGTGAGGCTGCTGCCAAGAGACCTCAGCCATTGGCCAAGCGTATCCTTTGCACGGCAGGAGGTTTGCTGATGGCAGGCCTTTGTTTCCTGGCGATCCGAGGCGGAGTGTCTGAATCGAGCATGAACATTGGCCGCGCTTATTTCAGTTCGGAGATGATGCTCAATCAGGCGTCGGTCAATCCGGCTTTCTCGTTCGTTTATTCGGTGACACGACGTAAGAACTACGGACAGATGTATCGGTTTATGAGCGACGAGGAGTGTTTGGAAGCGCTGGAGGAGCTGGAGGCGAGTGAGGAGTTAGGAGTGAGGAGTGAGGAGTTAGGAGTTGATACCTTATTTATCGCAGTAGAAAACTCCTCACTTCTCTCTGCACACGCCTCACAAAACCACCCTAATATTCTGTTGCTGATTCTTGAAGGCTTCACCGGTAAAGCTCTCTCGTCACTCTATCCTGACGAGGCCGATCCGCGCGTCATGCCAAACCTTACGCGACTCTATAAAGAAGGTGTAGGCTTTACGCGTTTTTATGCCAACTCGTGGCGTACTGATCGTGGTGTGGCATCGATCCTTGCAGCTTATCCAGCTCAGCCGAAGACGACGGTGATGAAGGAGCAGAACAAGTGTAATCATCTGCAGTACATCACAAAGAGCCTGCGTGGCGAAGGATATGATCTGGAGTTTGTCTATGGCGGAGACGTCAACTTCACCAATATGCAAGGTTTTCTGCGAGCTGGTGGCATTGACCGTATTTATGGCCAGGCAGATTTCCCTTTGGAGCAGCAGATCCAGAAATGGGGTGTGCCGGATGAAATGATGTACGACTTCCTCTACGACGAAATCAAGCAGCAGTCGGCTGCACCGTGGATGAAGGTGGCGCTGACCTTGAGTAGTCATGAGCCGTTCGACGTGCCGAATTTCAATCGTATCCCGGAGCATCCGTATGCTAATTCCATTGCCTATGCCGATTCATGTCTCGGTGTGTTTGTTGACCGTCTGAAGGCCGATAGCAGTGTGTGGAATAACTTGCTGGTCATAGCCTTGCCTGATCATTGCAGCTTGTATCCGGAGATGGAGATGCAGGATCCGCAGCGCTATCACATCCCGATGCTGTGGCTGGGTGGCGCCATTGCACAGCCAATGACGATCGATGTCATTGGCCAGCAGACGGACTTGGCTGCCACCTTGCTGGCACAGCTTGGCATAGATCATAGCGAGTTTAATTTCAGTCATGATCTGTTGGCCAGAGATCATCGGCCATACGCTTTCTATGACTTCCCCGATGGCTTCGGCCTGGTGACCGATTCCTGTGTCTATGTGCAGGACAATGAGCAGGACGGCGTGCCACTCAAGTGGAGCCACGATCCTGAAGGTAAGGCGCAGCGATGGGGAAAGGCCTATCTGCAGCACCTTTTCGATGATCTGGATAAACGATGAGCGACTTTTATGATATCTGGCCGAAAGTTTTCAGCCAGATATTTTGTTATATTATAAATAATGTGTATATTTGTATATCGAAATATCATTCAACAGACTGAAATTGCGAAATCGTGGTTTGAGCACTCTCTGACCACGATTTTTCTTGGTTCGCCCAGCATGGGCATATTCTAACGGGTGTAAGTCCCCAAGCCGCCTTGATAACGGGAAGGCTACAGCCAAAGACAAGGGTGTCCGTGGCGACGCGGAATCTGAAGGAAGTCGGAGGCAAACATCAGCTCTGATGCAC
>JAZRVB010000027.1:0-72879 GCA_045598885.1 Bacteroidales bacterium | reverse complement strand
GCCGAGCAGTACGCCATCCAGACCGGTCAGCACCCAGCCATCACCACTGAGCAGAACATCGCTCGTTACCGTCAGCAGCTTGATCGCATCGGCTTCTGCTTCGACTGGAGCCGTGAAGTACGCACCTGCGAGCCAGGTTACTATAAGTGGACACAGTGGGCCTTCACCCAGATGTTCAACGCCTTCTACTGCAACAAGTGCCAGTCGGCTCAGCCTATCCAGAAGCTCATCGACCGTTTCGAGCTCCAGGGTACTGAGGACCTCGACGTAGCTTGCACCAAGGAGCTCAGCTTCACCGCCGATGAGTGGAAGGCTATGAGCGAGGTTGAGAAGCAGCAGACCCTCATGAACTACCGTATCGCCTACCTCGGCGAGACCATGGTGAACTGGTGTCCTGAGCTTGGCACCGTATTGGCCAACGATGAGGTGGTCAATGGCGTGTCAGAGCGTGGCGGCTTCCCTGTAGAGCAGAAGCTCATGCGCCAGTGGTGTCTCCGTGTCTCAGCATACGCTCAGCGCTTGCTCGATGGCCTCGACACCATTCAGTGGAGCGACGCTATCAAGGAGACACAGAAGAACTGGATCGGCCGCTCTGAGGGTACCGAGGCTCAGTTCAAGGTAGTTCCTAACGATAATCCTGCTACCCAGGACGATTTGCAGTTCACCATCTTCACCACCCGTGCCGATACCATGTTCGGTGTGACCTTTATGGTTCTCGCTCCTGAGAGCAAGTACGTGCAGATGGTTACCACCTCGGCTCAGAAGGAGGCTGTAGAGGCTTACCTCGACGCCTGCAAGCGCAAGACCGAGCGTGAGCGTCAGGCAGGCCACGAGGTGACAGGTGTCTTCTCAGGTGCCTACGCTGTCAACCCTATCACCGGTGAGAATATCCCTATCTGGATTGCTGAATACGTCCTCGCGGGCTACGGTACTGGCGCTATCATGGCCGTACCTGCTCACGACTCACGCGACTGGGCATTTGCTAAGCATTTCGACCTCCCTATCGTACCACTCATCGAAGGCGACTACGACATCAATGAAGGCTCGTTCGATGCCAAGGAAGGTATCATGGCCAACTCAGCTAACGATAAGATCAACCTCAACGGCCTTACCGTCAAGGAGTCTATCGCTGCCATGAAGAAGTACGTCACCGAGCAGAAGATCGGCCGCGTGAAGGTCAACTACCGTCTGCGTGACGCTATCTTCTCACGCCAGCGCTACTGGGGTGAGCCATTCCCTGTATATTATAAAGAAGGTATGCCATACATGATCCCAGCCGACAAGCTCCCACTCGAGCTTCCTGAGGTCAGCGAGTTCAAGCCAACCGCTACCGGCGAGCCACCACTTGGCAACGCTACCTGCTGGGCTTGGAACGAGGCAGAGGGCAAGGTCGTTGAGAAGTCACTCATCGACAACAAGACCGTCTTCCCTCTCGAACTCTGCACCATGCCAGGCTTCGCAGGCTCATCGGCTTACTATACCCGCTACACCGATCCTCATAACACCGAGGCTCTCGTCAGCCAGGAGGCCAACGAGTATTGGGACAATGTGGATCTCTACCTCGGCGGTTCGGAGCATGCTACCGGCCACCTCATCTACTCACGTTTCTGGAACAAGTTCCTTAAGGACTTCGGCGTTGTCAAGAGCGAGGAGCCATTCAAGAAGCTCATCAATCAGGGTATGATCCAGGGTTCATCACGCTTCGCCATGCGCGTCTCTGGCACTAACAAGTACGTCTCAGCTGACATCGCTGAGCAGTACGGCCAGTGCGATCCAATCCACGTCGACGTTAACTTCGTCACCGGCCTGGAGATGGACGTAGAGGCCTTCAAGGCTTGGCGTCCTGAGTACGCTGACGCTGAGATCGTTTGCAACGGGGATGGTAGGTTCATCACCACCGCAGCTGTCGAGAAGATGTCTAAGTCGAAGTTCAACGTTGTCAACCCAGACGATATCTGTGAGAAGTATGGTGCCGATACCCTCCGTCTCTACGAGATGTTCCTCGGTCCTATCGAGCAGTCAAAGCCATGGGATACTGCAGGTATCGACGGCGCCTTCCGCTTCCTCAAGAAGTTCTGGGCGCTCTATCAGGATCCTAAGAGCGAGGAGGCTACCCTCAAGGTTACCGACGCTGAGCCAACAGCTGACAACCTCAAGACCCTCCACAAGCTCATAAATAAGGTGACTGGCGACATTGAGTCGTTCTCATACAACACCGCCATCTCAGCCTTCATGATGGCTGTCAGCGAGCTCACACAGCAGCAGTGCACCTCACGTGCCATCCTTGAGCCATTGACTATACTCATCGCTCCATTCGCTCCACATATCGCCGAAGAGCTCTGGCAGCAGATGGGGCACACCACCTCAGTTTGCGACGCTCAGTGGCCTGCATACGAGGCTAAGTACACCGTCGAGAGCACCGTGAAGTACCCCGTACAGATCGGCGGTAAGATGCGCTTCACCATCGACCTCCCAGCCGATGCAGATGCAGAGCAGGTACAGGCCGCTGTCCTCGCTACCGCTGACGCTCAGAAGTGGATCGATGGTAAGCCTATCAAGAAGTTCATCTTCGTACCAAAGAAGATTGTCAATATCGTCTGCTAATCACAGAACGGACATTCTGAATGCATGGCGTCCATTCCTTCAAAAGGGAATGGACGCCATGCCTGCAAAATGTCCATTCTCTCAAACAGGAATGGACGTCATGGACTCAAAATGGCCGTTCTTTCAAACAGGAATGGACGTCATGGACTCAGAATGTCCATTCCCGCAAACAGGAATGGACGCCATGGGTTCACGGCGTCCATTCTCGTTTGCGGGAAGTTGTCTCGCGAATCCGCGAGAACCTTTATTTAACATATTGCATCATCTCCTTGATTGCAGCCTCCAGCTGCGCGTCCTTGCCTTGCAGGACCTCCTCTGGAGTGTTGTAAACCTCGATGTCCGGATATAGCTGCTGGTTCTCGAGGTAGTTGCCACGAGGATCCATCGCACCGACCTGAGGAATACCGAAGACGATCGTAGGATCGATCTGTGTCTCCCACCACACAGCGGTCATAGTGCCAGGGACAGGCGTACCGATGAGCTTGCCGACATTCATCTCCTTATAGAGCCAAGGAGTGCCATGCGCGTTGCTGTAGTTATCCTCGCAGACGAGCATACACGAAGGCTTTGTCCAACGGCTGAATGGATCGCTGGCAATGTACTGTCCACGTGGCGTGTAGCGGGTATGCTCCTTGCCAGTAAGCAGAGCGATGACGTCGTCATGCAGCCAGCCGCCGCCGTTGTGACGGGTGTCGATGATCACAGCATCACAGTTGCGGTACTTGCCGAGGAGCTCGCTGAAGAGGGTGCGGAAGCTAGGGCTGTCCATGCCCTTGATGTGCACATAGCCGATGCGGCCATTGGTAGCCTTCTCGACGATGGCACGGTTGCGTTCTACCCAGCGGTGATAGAGCAGCGCTGTCTCGTCGGCCTTGCTGATACCCTTGATAGTAACCTTGAAACTCTTGCCATTCTGGTCATTGCCAGAGAGGACGATCTTCTTGCCGACCTTGCCAGCGAGGAGATAGTTCTCGTTGCCTGCATTGCCGATAGGCTGGCCATCGATATGGGTGATCACACAGCCAGCAGTGACGTTGTTCTTGGTCAATGTGAGTGGGCTCTTTGCCATGATCTCCTTGATCTTAAGACCATTGTCGAGATAATCCTCGTCGAAGAAAATACCCAATGAAGCCACCTCCATAGGACCTGCAGCCACGTTGTATCGGCCTCCGGTATGCGAACCGTTAAGCTCGCCGAGAATCTCACTCAGGAGATCCTGGAAGTCATAATTATTATTAATGTGTGGAAGGAAGCGCTGATAAGCGTCGTGATAACCTGCCCAGTCAATGCCACGGATGGTGGGGTCGTAGAACTTCTCGTTGACCTGACGCCAGATATGGTCGAACATATACTGACGTTCCTGTGCAGGACGGTAGTTGAACATCGCCTCGAATGGAATGTCCTTCGACTCGCTCTTGCCCATTTCCATGCGGCTCATGCCGTTGCGGCCGAGGACATAGAGATATTTCTCGTCCTTGTCGGTCATCAGGTCAGAGCGGCCGATACCCTTCTTGACGATAGAGGTCTTGTCTTCCTTCAGATCATGCTTCCAGAGGTCAGGGCTACCTTCGAACGAGGCGGTGTAGTAGAGCACCTCACCCTTCTTGTCGAGGAAGGCGTCACCGAGGTGCGAAGAGTTGACGGTGAGGCGTACGACGCGATCCTTGGCATTCTCCAGGTCGAAGGTAAGAGGCTTGACCTCATCCTTCTTATCCTCGGTCTTCTTGCCTTTCTTGTCAGCCTTCTTGTCGTCCTTCTTGGCTTCGTCTTTTTTCTCTTCATCCTTCTTTTCATCGTCGAGGAGTGCTACCTCTTCCTTGCTGAGGAGGAAGTGCTCGTAAGCTTCGAGATCGAAGAACATGATATACTCGTCGAACTCCGTACCCCAACTACCGTGGCTGCGATAACCTGCACGGTCGCTCTGCCAGATCATCGCCTTGCCACCGAGCGCCCAATGAGGATTTGAGTCGATGTAGCCGCTCTCAGTGAGGTTATGCATCTCGCTGCCATCGGCCTTGAGGAGCACGACGTCACGATTGTGCCAGCCGCCAATGGTGATGCTCTCAGAGAGGATCCAGCGGCTGTCTGGTGACCAGCAGAAGTACTGATCGCCATCGCTGTAAGAGTACTGATACTTACCCTCCATGACGGTGCGGATCTGACGGGTAGCGAGGTTGATGACGCGGATGGCGGTACGATCTTCAAGGTAGGCAATCTCCTTGCCGTCAGGGCTGTACTTAGGCTGGAAAGAGGTCTTGTCGTTGTTGGTCAGACACTCCTCCTTCAGCTCCTCGGCATAGACGAGCTGCTTGTCCTCCTTGCCGACGATGCTTGTCTGCCACAGCTGCCATACGCCGTTGCGCTCAGCAGAGTAGACGAGGCTCTTGCCGTCTGGCGCGAAGTCGATGTTGCGCTCCTGCTCTGGCGTGTCGGTGATCTGACGGGTGGTCTTATACTCGGTCGAGGTGACATACACATCGCCACGGATGATGAAGGCTACCTCCTTGCCATTTGGCGAAACTGCCATATCGGTGGCACCGCTGGTGCGGATGCTGCGGATCACGTCATGCTCCTGCACATCGGTCGTCACCTTGATATTGACCTTTTGAGGCTGCTGGCCGTCGGTCATCGTATAGAGCTCGCCGTTCTGGCTGAAGCACATCACGCCGTTGTTGGCACGGGTGAGGTGACGTACAGGGTGCAGGTCGAAACTGGTGAGCTGCACATCATTCTTCTGGTCGAGGGTGCGACGGAAGAGGTTATTGTTGCCCTTCTGCTCGCTGAGGTAGTAGATGGTCTTGCCATCCTGGCTCCACACGGCGTTACGATCCTCGCCCTCGAAGTCGGTGATCTTGGTGTAAGAATTTGCCTGCTTGTCGTAGCACCAGACATCGCGCGTGATGACTGAGGTGTGGTGCTTACGCCACTCGTCCTCGTAGCCCTTGCGGTCGGTGAAGAGCCATTTCTGTCCGTCAGGGCTGATCGAGAGGTCCTCCATCGTCCACGAAGTGAGCATCGATGGACGAGACTTGCCGTCGATGGCCACCTGATAAACCTGCGTGAAGACACGGTTGCTGAACTGCATCGATTCGGTCGATGGTCGCACATTGGCCTGGAAGACGACGTTTCCATTGTCAAGGAAGGTCATCGGTTTCTCTGCGCCAGGGATGTTGGTCAGACGCTTCGGAGCGCCACCTTTGCTCGAAATCACATAGATGTCAAGCGAACCCTCACGGTCACTGTTGAACGCGATATTCTCGCCATCCGGGCTCCAGACAGGATTGCCGTCAAATGCCTCGTTGGTGGTCAGCTGACGCGCCTCACCACCCTTGCTTGGCACCGTATAGATATCGCCTTTATAACTGAAGGCAATGGTCGATCCATCAGGAGAGATTGCTGCCTGTCGCAGCCAAAGGGGTGTCTCCTGTGCTTGCAGCGCTGCCGTGGTGAGCAGCGCTGCTGATAAAAATAGTTTCTTCATAATCTACATATAATATTTCGCATGGAGTAAATTGAGTCTTAGAAGTTTATCTTTCACTCCTTTTTCTCTATTTACTCCATGTGATGTTTCATCGATTCATATCACTCCTCTTCGGTATATCCACCGTCGTCTCTGACTCCCCCTTCAGATACTTGCTGAAGTGATCAACGAGGCGCCAGTAGAAGTACTCGTTCATATTGCCAAAGCCGTGGCGCTGAGTAGGCAGGAAGAGCATATCGAAGCGCTTGCCGGCGCGGATGAGGTTGTTGATCACGCGTACGGTGTTGGCTGGGTGCACATTGTTGTCGATGTCGCCATGCACAATGAGCAGACGGCCCTGGAGCTTCGATGCGAGTTCCTGGTTGTTGGCCACCTTATAGATAAAGGTTGTGTCGCCCTCTGCCGTGATCTCCTCACGCACGCCGTGGTGCTTCTCGCTCCACCAGCGGTTGTAGATGGCATTGTCGTGGTTGCCTGCGCAAGACACACCTACCTTGAAGAAATCCGGATACTGGCACATGGCAGCAAAGGTCATGAAGCCACCGCCCGAGTGACCGTGGATACCCACGCGATTCACATCAATATAAGAGTGGCGGTTAGCGAGCTGCTCGATGGCATACTTATGGTCGGCCAATGGATAGTCGCGCATGTTGCCATAACCGAAGTTGTGATACCACTTACTGCGCCAAGGATGGCCGCCGCGCTGACCTACCGAGATGACGATGAAGCCTGCCTGTGCCAAGCGGTCGGTGCGAGGATTCATGGTCTTCCAAGGATAGTAGGTTGCCTCGACCTGAGGACCTGGATAGACATAGTCGATGATCGGGTAGACCTTGGTGCTGTCGAAGTCGAATGGCTTGTACATGCAACCCCAGAGGTCGGTCACACCGTCACCCGCCTTGACCTTGAAGATCTCAGGGAACTTATAGCCGGCAGCGATGAGCTGACTGAGGTCGGCCTTCTCAAGGGTCATGATCTTATTGCCCTGAGCGTCACGAAGCTCGGTGACAGGCGCGCAATCAGAACGGCTGTAGTTATCGACGAAATAACCTGCGTTATAGGTCATTACAGGCTCATGGAAGAAGTTCTTCTCATCGAGCTGCTTGAGGCCCGTGCCGTCGAGGTTACAGCGGTAGAGGTGCATATAGTAAGGGTTCTCACCCTCGTTCTTGCCGCTGGCCGTGAAGTACACCACGCGGTTCTTGCTGTCGAGGCGCACGATCTGCTCTACGTGCCAAGGACCCTTGGTGATGCGGTTCTTGAGCTTGCCGTCCTCTGTATAGAGATAGAGGTGTCCCCAGCCGTCACGCTCGCTCCAGTGGATGATCTCCTTACCCTCGTTAGGGCTGAGCACGTTGATGAAGTCGATGTAGGTATTGAGGCGCTCCTCGATGACCGGTACGAGGGTGTCCTGGCCGAGGGTGTACGAACAGATGTCGACACGCTTCAGGTCGCGGCTGGTACGTGCGATGTAGAAGCGCTGGCTGTCGCCCGTCCAGATAGAGGTACGATAACCCTTGGTCACGTTACCCGGATTCTGCTCAGCTGTCTGGATGTCGAGCGTCTGGTCCTTGAATGCCGTGGTGTTGACCTCCTTGCGTACGCCTGTCTCGGTGTCGAAGACATAGAGGTGCTCGATCGGGTTCTCCTTCTCGCCTGGCATCTGGTACTTGTAGGTTTCGAGGGTCGGACGTGGGTTGGCCATCGAGTTGACTACCCAGATATCCTTCACCTTGCGGCTGTCGGAGAGCAGCACGGCGAAGTGCTTCGAATCCGGAGCAAAAGACAATCCATAGACGCCGCGGCGCTTGCCGTTGCAGATGGTGTCGGTGTTGAGGATGTTGCGTGGCATGCCGTAGCCGAAGTACTCCACACCATCCTTGGTGAGCTGTATCTCGGTGATGGTGCTGTCCTTCTCGTCCTTGCGGAGCTTCTGGTAGTCTTCAAACGACATCTTCCAGAGGTTCAGATCTTTGGCATAGATCACGGTCTTGCCATCCGGAGAGACGGTACCCCAGTCGAGGCGCTTGAGCGGCTTCTCGTCTTCGGTGAGGCGGGTCAGGGTGCGCGATGCCACATCGTAGCGGAAGTAGACGGTCTCTTTCTCCTTGCTCTTCTTTTTCTTGTCGTCGCTCTTCTTTTCCTGCGATGACTTTACGTCGAAGGTGAAGGTCTTGTCATCGACCACCTGCAGGTGCTGGATTGGCAGGTGCTGCGCGTCGTATGGGTCGTGCATCTCCTCAGAGAGGCGAGCGGCCATCTCCACGTTGTCCCACAGCTCCTTCTTCTGGCGGGTGGCCGGGTCGACGATGTACCAGCGCTCACCCTCGCTGGTCTTATAGCTGTACCAGAAGGCGTTGCCCGATGGGAACCAGTTAGGCGTTACCGAGGTGCTATACACCATCGACTGAAGTTTGTCGAGCGTAAACTTCTCACACTGCAGATACTCAGGCAGACGCTCCTCTGCCGCAGCGGGCTGGCTCATCCATGGCAATGCAGCCACGGCGAGAAGTCCGAAAGTAGATAATAGGGGATTTTTCATATCGTAAGTAATTTGCTTATTATACGGCACAAAGATAATCAAAAAACACATACGTTCGTCATAATAGGAATAATAATGTATAATATTTATATTATTTATGGTCAATTTGCCACGAAAAGAATTATTTCATCAATATTTAGACGTTATATTTGGAAGAATCGGAATTATTCTATACCTTTGTGGCAGAATATAAACCTAAAAACGATATTACGCTATGTTTTCAATGATCGGTATGGGCGCATTGGTGCTGGTTGCACTGATCGTCGTAGGAATGTACGTTAAGTACAACAACGAGGAGGTAAGCCTCCGTAAGGAAGCTGAGGCACAGAAAGGCAAGGTCGAGACCGTGCATGACACCATGTGGAAGGTCATCAAGCAGAAGGCCGGTGTGACGGAGGAGTATCGTGACACCTTCGAGAAGATTTTCCCTGAGATCATTGCCGGACGCTATTCTCAGGACGGTGGCACGACCATGAAGTGGATCCAGGAGAGCAATCCAGAGTTCGACACCTCTCTCTACAAGGATCTCATGCAGGCCATCGAGGTGCAGCGTATGTACTTCAACCAGGCTCAGACACGCATGCTCGACATCATCCGTCAGCGTGACACGCTCCTGGAGCTCATCCCTGCCAAGTTCTTCATCTCGAATAAGAGCAAGATTGACTATACCATCATCAGCAGCACCAATACTAAGACCGTGGTGCAGACAGGCATTGACGATGATGTAGACCTCTTTAAGAAGAAGGATTGATGCACTGGCTGGCCTATCTGATTCCGCTGCTTGTGCTGGGAGGGATCTATGCTTATGATCCTGCCCGGTTGCTGAGCCTTGACCTGACCGAACTGCTCATCCTCATCGGTGTGGCAGAGGCGCTGATTGGCGCTGTGCATGCTCTGGTCAAGTATCTTGGCAAGGACATCGAGTACTTGAGCGGCTATGTAGTCACGGCCAAGCACTATAACGCCTGGACAGAACGCGTCGTATATTACGTCAGCGTGCCGGCAGGCAATGGCAAGACGCGACAGGAGAGACGTGTACGCTATGTGCACCATCCTGACACCTGGTCTTGGGAGCTCAATACGGGTCACGTGTCGTCTATCTCCGAGTATATGTTCCTCAATCTCGTGAGCCGATGGGGTGGTCGTACCTACTATTTCCCTACCTACCACGTCAATTGTGTGGCAGGTGGTGGCGGTGATGCCGTCAACTGGGATCAGCTCACCGAGCACATCGAGACAGAGACCTACGAGCAGCGGTATAATAACCCGCTCGACCACTCTAACTCCATCTTCCGCTACGAGGAGATCACTCCACAGCAGGCGCAGGAGCGTGGCCTCTATGACTATCCTGCCATCCAGAACATGAAGCAGGAACCTATCCAGGGCCTGGGTATCGCCACCTCATCCGATCAGCGGGCTTTCCAGCTGCTCAACGCCCTGTATGGCAAGGGTCGTCAGGTGCATTTCTTCGTCCTGCTCTTCGAAGCATCCAGGGGATTGACGATCGGAGAGGAGCAACGAGCCTACTGGCATGGCGGCAACAAGAATGAGTTTACCATCTGTCTGGGTATCGAACAGACCGATGAGGGCAATCTGCTCCGCTGGTGCAACGCCTTCAGCTGGATGGACGAACCGGTGATGGAGCTGGCTCTCGAAGGCTGGGCCCGTGAGCAGGAAGGCAAGCCGCTCAACCTGATCGCCTTCTCCGAGTGGCTCAAAGAGAACCTCGGCCTCTGGAAGCGTAAGGAGTGGAAGGACTTCGCCTATCTCTCCAATCCGATGCGCTGGTGGCAGCTGCTGAGTCTCTTCGGTACCGCCTTGGCCGTCGGTGGCGGCATCGCCTACTACCTGTATGACTTGCGCTATACGCTTTTCCCTTAACAATTAATATATCACATAAAATACTATTAATATGGCTTACACAGAAAAACGAACCATCAGTTATGGTTCACGTGTCAAGAGTTCGTTCGGAGGCATCGGCACCGGCTTTATCCTGCTGGTTGCCGCCACTGTGATGCTCTGGTGGAACGAAGGACGTGCCGTCAAGACCGCCAAGATGCTTGCTGAGGCTGAGGACGTGGCAGTGCACATGCCCGATGTCAATGTCTATGACGCTGAGTATGAAGGCAAGCTCATTCATGCCAATGGCACCGTTGTCACCCTCGATTCTTTGATCGATACAGACTTCAAGGTCGGCGTGACGGGTATGTTCATGAATCGTAACGTTGAGTACTACCAGTGGGTAGAGTCAGAGTCGTCGAAGTCAGAAGACAAGCTCGGTGGCTCGCAGGAGATCACCACCACCTATACCTATTCTAAGCAGTGGACCTCAAAGCCTGTCAACAGCTCTGAGTTCAAGGATCCTGAGTATAAGAACGCCAACAACGCCGGCGTACGCTGTCAGGTAGAGAATATGTCCTACACGGCTCAGCATGCCACCATCGGCGCTTATAAGCTGCCAGAGCAGATGATTTCGTCTTTCCCTCGCAACGGCAGCCGTCCGCTGATTCTCACCCTGCAGAGCGACTCGCTCCGTCAGGTCAACAACAATGTCATCTACTTCGGCAAGGATCCGAGCGCACCTGAGGTCGGCGATGTCCGCATCGAATATAATTATGTCCCTGCGCGCAATGTCGTCTCGCTCATTGCCAAAGTACAGGGCGATACCTTCACCCGCTTTACCGCCAAGAACGGCAAGTCCTTCAGTACGATCGTCGCTGGCGAGCGTACCATGGAGGAGATGTTCGAGAGTGAGAAGGCTGGCAATACCATGCTGACCTGGGTACTCCGCATCCTCGGCTTCATCCTGATCAGCGCAGGTCTCAAGATGGTGTTCGACCTCCTCTCTACCTTGCTCAAGGTCGTCCCATTCCTTGCATCCATCATGTCATGGGGTGTAGGCCTGATCTGCAATATCATCGCCTTTGCCTGGACGCTGATCGTCGTAGCCATCGCCTGGCTGTTCTATCGTCCGATCCTCTCTGTCTGCCTCCTGGCCATCGTAGGTGCAGTCGTCTATTATTTCGCAACCAAAGGAAAGAAGAAAAATGAAGCCAATGCATAAGCTTAGCCAATTACTTTCTGTCATCGCCCTGTGCACGCTTGGCATCACCTCTCTGCATGCGCAGGTCAAGGTCGTGTCCGAAGGCACCATCCATCCTACCGTCTACAAGCCAGGCGAGGAGGTTTCTCTCTCCATCGATCGCATGCCTGCCAGTTATGAGGAGTTCGTCGAGCTGCAGAATACCGCAGCACAGACCCCAGAGGGCGCTGTCCTGATGGAGATCGTGGCCATGGAGATGTATAACCGTGACCGTGAGCTCGGCAAGAAGTGTCTCACGCTGGCCAATACCGAGATCAATGTCAATTTCATGATCCGCCGTATGTCCGACCTCGCCGTGCCTGAAGAGCAGTCCGGACGTCCTTACCAGCCAGCCATCTTCTTCGCAGGCGCCACCCCGATGAATGGCTATAATCCTACCGAGCCATACACCATTCAGGTGCGTACCAGCAAGGTGCATAAGTATGAGAAGGTGCAGTCGCTCAAAGGCTATCTCCTCTATCTCGACATCTTCACAGAGGGCTTTGATACCCAATGGCGCAGCGTAGAGGTCATCAAGCAGAAGGGTAGCGATGTCTATAAGGTATACAACTGCCCTTCTATGGTCACTCGCTGCAAGGAACTTGACTTCGAGTCTCCTCGCGACTATGAGGGACTGAAGTAGACTGCTGTTTCTGATATTTTTCTGTCGAAAAACTATCAGAATATCCGCATACAGCGTGCAAAACAACTAAAAAGAGCAGATATTTGCATTTTTAGACGTTTTGCACGCTGTTTGTGTTGTTAAAATACGTATCTTTGTCATGAATTTTTATTAGTTCGATGACAAAATTTATATCACTCATAGTTGCCACAATTTTTATTTCGCTCACCTTCTGCCAGTGTCAGACGTCGCGCGATGAGAATGCGAATGGTCACGATTACCCCAGCCAGGAAACCTTCAGGCAGATTGATATCTGTATGGGGTATATGAACAGCGATCCACAGCTGGCGCATCACAAACTTGACTCGCTCCGTACAGAAGGACTGATGACACAGGCTCGTTGCGACTACTTCCACGCCATGATTATCTTCAGTGGCGAGAACAAACATGAGCCGGCACTCGCTATCTGCGATCGTCTGCTCAACGAAGGAAAGTTCGGCGATGACCCTTACCTTGAAGAGGAGATCTGTGTCTTGGCATCAAACATCACGCAAGGAGCGCATCGCCATCTCGAAACTTTGAAATATGCTAACCGTGGCATTGCCATCTGTCATGGCGTTGAGAAGATGCGCAATGATGAAGCAACACTCGTGGCTCGCGTCGGTACTGCTGAGCAAAGCCTGGGTCATATAGATAAGGCCAAGGAGACCTTCTCGCGTGCTCATGCCCTTCTGAACCCAACTGAATCATTCGCAGACATTATTGCCCTCATCGCCCTTCAAAGAAAGCAGGCCAGTCTCTTCCGACAGTCGAAGGAATTTGACAAAGCCATCGGTAGCTATTACGAGATACTCGATCTGGTCGAGCGTTTCGATCGTGACCCTTCATTCGTCAAACAGCGTCCTGAGAATATGCAGGAGTCGGGCGATGGCACCCACGGCTTTGCAAACTTCTACAAGAGTCAGTTCTATGGATATCTGGCTCTTGCCTTCCACGACAAAATACGGACAGGCCAGTCTCTCAACCCTCAGGCCGATAAGGACTCAGTTCGCCTCTATTACGAGAAGTGGCTGCATACTGAGGGGGCACAGTCTCTCGACTATCAGGCTTCTATGATGCGTGTGATGTTATTTCTGGGTGATAAGTCTGAGTTCGAGCAAGCCAAGTCCGTCGCAGAAGAGTTCTATCGTGGAGACAGCCTGATCAGCGAATACGTAGATTACCTCAACTTGTTGGCCAGGGCAGAGGCATCAAAGGGCAATTATAAGGCTTGTAGCGACTATCAGCAGAGAGCCCTTGCCGTCAGTGACAGTATCAGGCAGCATGAACTGATGCAGGAACTCTCTGAGCAGATGTCTATCAATATGGTGCAGGAGCAGCAGCTCGCCCGCCAGGATGCCGAGAGGCTGCTCAAGCAACAGCAGCTCATCAATATATTGCTTTCCATCGTCCTTGGCATTATCATCATTGCTGCGCTTATTATCTCCTTTCTTACTCGCAAGAACCGAGAGAGCCAGAAGATCATCAATATGGCACAACATGATCTCAATGAGGCGAAGGACGATGTCGAAAAACTTGTACAGCAACTTGAGCAGACCAATGCAGAGAAGGCTGTCTTGAATTCAAAAATGCTCTATGAGCAGATTGAGAAGGTAATGTCAGAAGAGAAACTTTATCTTGATCCTGAGCTTGACATTACAAAGCTTTCAAAGGCAATCAGATCAAGCCGATCGAGCATTTCGGCTTGCATTAACAACATCACGGGCAAAAGTTTCCGTGTCTGGCTTTCTGAGTATCGACTATCGTTGTTTGTAAAGAAGCTAAGCGAGGCTCCCGTGACCACCAACATCAACGAAATAGTATATCAGTGCGGCTACCAGGATCAGTCTACCTTCCGCCGTCAGTTTAAGACGGCGTACGGCATGTCTGCGAGAGAATACCGAGATCAATTAATAACAGCACTATACAACAATGGAACAGAAAACGTCCATGTTGACAAACCGCAAGAATCCTTGGATGAAACCTCTCATCAAGGTAACATTGATCAATAAATGCAAAGCATAAATACTTTAATAAATATAGAATATGTGTTCGAGATTTAATAAACCCTTTATGAAAGAAATCAAAACGATTCTCTTGGCCTTGTCGCTCCTTGTGTCGTTCAGTGCATGTACGGATAAGGATCTGGACGTACCCGAAGTGCCGGAAGAGCCGGAGGTCGTGGAGGAGGGTCCTGACTATCTTGTGATGTTGTATTCGGTGGGAGGAAAATCCCTTGACATGCCTATTTTGTCAAACATATACCAGGCGCTCGATGTGGGCAGCAGCAAGAATGTCAAGATGACGGTGCAGTTCAAATCCTCAGTCAGAGAGCAGAAGTGGTACCCCGAGTTTGACGGCACACGCCGCTTTGATCTTGACGACAACACGCACTTCGTAGGCACGATGAAGGATTCTCTGGAAAACAGCCCCGTCATCACAGAGCCGAAAGAACTCAAGTCTCTCTTCTCCCAGTTGAAGAGCGAGTGTATAGCCGATTCGCTCTACGACATGACAAAAAGCGATGCATTGGCTGACTTCATCACGTGGAGCATGAAGCAACATCCTAACGCCAAGCGTACCGTACTGATACTCAGCGACCATGGCAGCGGTTGGCAGCTGAGATGGGACGGCATGCAGGACACCCGCGCCATCTTGCAGGATGACAACACCAAGACCATCATGAGCCTGGGCGCTGTGGTGGAGGGTATCAATAAGTCGGCAGGTAAGGTGGACTTGCTCTATACCGACGCCTGTCTGATGAGCATGTATGAGAATCTCTACGGCTATGCTCACTGCGCTAATTACCTGCTGACGGCTGTGGAGACCACGCCTGGTGCTGGCGGTGACTATTCGAAATTGCTTAATAACCTCAAGACAGCGGGCACATCGTCTGCCGGACTTGAGAATGCCATGCACGACTTTGCAGACTATCTGGTTTCAGACCAGTGGTGGACAAACCAGCGTATGATATCTCTGGGATATGGCGGCGACTACCACGATATTGCACTTTATGACCTCTCTAAGCTCGATCTGCTGACCCCTGTGATCAAGAAGGTTGTCGATACGATGGTAGAGAAGGCTGGTAGCAATGAGTCGGTAGAGCCGACGGTCGAGAACCCGCCTTTCGGAGAGCCGTTCCGTGGATACATAAACTATGCATTGACCAGCTGCCAGATGTCGAGCGTCGATGACCGCTATCCGGTCTTATCCGTACCATATATGCTGTATGAATATATAGTGGATGACAAAGTGGAGACGCACAACGACTCATCATCTAACTACTTTCACACCTTAGATCTGGTGCGTTGGATGAAATATGCAAATACTGAGAATGCCCAGGAAGCCCGTAAAAATTTCCCAGACATTTGGACCGCGTTTCAGCGTTATCTCATCCTGTATGGCGTCCAATCCTTCTCTTTCACCGATATCCTTCGACTCCTTGACAAATCGCTCACCGAGGCTGGTGCCCAGAACAATCCATTCAAGCAACTGAAGGCTGAGATGCTGGCGGCTCTTAAGGAAGTGGGCTACATCAGATGCACTATAGGCGATGAGAAGCCGGGCATCGACCAGGCTTACGAGTTGTGTTCGCCGGGTATTACGATTGTGCCGTTCAACGATTCTTATTACGACAAAATTTCAAACACCTTCCTGCGTTTAATCCCGACTCACGATGAGGCGATGCGCATGTACCAGCAGACCGAGTTTGATAAGCTGGTGGGGTGGAGCCGCATACTCCAATATGTAGAGATATTCCCTGACGTGTTCTCTAACCCTACGCGAGATCATGTTGACAAGGACGATGAGATGATTGAAAATTTACCCATTTATGAAGATAAGATCAGCTATAACCTGCTATCAGTCGAAGCTGCTCAGGAATATTTCGCTTATGAGCATCTGCTCTTCCAGATTACTCCTTTGTTTTTAGATTTGGTGATGCAGAAACGTAACAGCACATTTAATGAATGGTATGATTTGGCCATGCGTTCTATCCAGCCTCCGACTCCTGCTAATCAGGCATTTCTTGACAGCATTGCAGAGTTACAAAACAACACGCTCGAAGCATTAGGCATTGAGCTGCCTTTAGTCAAAAAGATTGACGTCATAGATATGAAGATGGACGCCTTCAGAGGATCTGCAGCTTTTACGGCAGGCAATCGCATCTATTTCGATTTTGGTCATTTACGCAATTCGGCGCAGGATGAATCTAAAACTCCAGATAAGCTGTTATGGCATGAAATATGGCACGTCCTGTCGCGCAAAAATCCTGAACTGCGTCGCCAGATGTACGCACTGATAGGATTTACGATACTCGATAAGGAGATAGTGATACCTGAAGAGTTGGAGGAGTGCATTCTCTGCAATCCCGACGTTGAGCGTCATGACAGCTATGCTACATTCACCATCAATGGCAAGCCTACTGACTGCATGGTCATGCTCTATGCCGACAAGGATGATCCGTTGCTTGAATTCAAGAATCTTACCAACTACATCGGTACTGCTGAAGGTTATTGGCTGCTGGCGCTCGACTCGCAGACACATAAGCCTTATCGTGACGAGAACGGTAAGTGGGCTATCTATAACTGCCGTGAGGTAAGCGACTTCGACAAGGTCATGTCTGATGGCAACACCGGCTATTGCGATGATCCAGAAGAGTGCATGGCAGACAATTTCGCGCTTGCCATGACGAATGACAAAAAATATCCGAATCAGAAACTCTTACAGGACATACGTGCCCTGTTTCAGAAATAACATTGCCTCTTTTGCTTCTTTTTGCTATTTTTAGTATGAGAAATTCATAGGAAAAGCTTATTTTTGCACCGTGAAACTACTAAAAACATCAATTGAAACTTTTAAAAACATCCAATAAAATAATTGCTATGTTAGAAATTAAGAAAACTTATCAGCAACCTGAGATGAAGGTGGTTGTAATTAATCCTGCAGACATCATCTGCACAAGTCCGAACAATCCAGAGAGTAATACACAGCAATATAGTCTAGATGAAAACGAAAACCCTTGGCAGTAATAAAAGGATACAAAACGATGAAAAAGAAATATTCTCTGATAGCACTTCTTGCAGCAGCTGCAGGGGTTGTGGGCTGTGCAGATAATGACGAAATAATGAACAATGCGCAGCCAGATACCAAACCTGGGATGGTAGAGGTACGTGCATATACGAGTGCTGGGACACGCACCACACTTGATAGTGGGTACAACGTGTTATGGTCATTGGGTGACAAGATCAAAATTGGAGATAAGGAGTTTGCTCTTAGCACAGGTGAAGGAACTGCCGCTGGTACCTTCACCGGCGAGGCTCCTGCCGATGGCGAATATACCGCCTATTATCCATCGACCTACAAGGGCACCATCTGGCCTGACCAGAAGTATGCAGGTGCCGACAATATCTCGGGTGCGCCGATGATGTCCACCACCACTGTGACCAATGGCGAGATCTCTGCACTGAGCTTCAAGAACGTGGGCGGCATCATCCGTTACACCGTCAAGGGCAATAAGACCATCAAGAGCATCAACGTCAAGGGCAATGGGTTGGACATCTCGCTCGACTGTGGCAGTGGCGTGGCTCTTTCCGACGCTGGCACGGTGTTCAACATCGCCTTGCCAGAAGGTTCGTACAGCAATGCCAAGCTCTCGTTCCTGGCTACTGACGGTACGATGGCAACCAAGACAGCCGCTACATTCAAGGTGACTAAGAATAAGGTCTCATTGGCTACGTTCGAGGCAGGAGCCTTGACCTTTGTGCCTTCTGCCAACTCTATCGCTGGTACAACAGGTATAATCGATGGCCGTGAGGCTGTAGTCGTTGAACTGATAGGTATCGGTAAGGTGGCCATCGCTACAGAGAATGTAAGCAAAGGCGACCAAAAATACTTTAGTTACGCAGAGGTTACTGCACCTGATTTCCTGTCAGATGGCTGGTATGTGCCATCGGCTCAGGAATTAGGAGTGCTTAATATGTTGTTATATCTCTCCAGTCAATGGACAGACGGAGAAACAGGGAAAGGCCGAGCCTGGAATATTAATGGCTCTTCTCTCTTCCTGCCAGCTGCAGGATATCAGGTTGATGGCAATGTAGCTCTTAATAATGAAGTGGGCGTATATATATCAAAAGAAGTTAATGGATCGAATTTCTATAGCATGAGTTTTAATGCGTCCACCTTAAACTTCGCTGATAACTGGACTACTGACAATACTAAATACAGTGTGCGTCCATTCCACAGACTCGAAGGCAACCTGCCTCTGCCGACGCTCGACTATAATTCTACAGAAGGCACTCTCGGCATGTTCCATGGTATGGAGGCTATTGTAGTCAATCTAAACGGTAAGCTTATGGCCATGGCTACCAAGAATATGGGAGCTGACCGCCCAAGTGACTTCGGTGACTACTGCACTGCATACTATGCCTCTGAAAGGGCCAGCGGCATGAATAACGGTTGGCGTCTGCCCACTGCTACTGAGATGAAATCATTGAAGGACACATACCCCATCGGTAGCAAGAGTCAGTGGGCCACACATAATGGTGTGCCAGGCTGGCAGATCAATTTCGATACTGGCAACACGCTTTTCTTCCCGAAGGCCGGCTATTTAGAATCAGACGAAGTACGATACGAAGGCGAGGAGGGTATGTATTGGGCATCGAATGTGAATGATAATAACGTCAATCTTTGGTTTGACGAAACTTCCCTCGGTGTAAAGACATGGAGTTTGATAAGCCCTTGTGAGGGCTCTGCCCGTTTCATCCGCAGTTTGGAACTTATTCCATCCGATCCTGAAGGCACCATCGGCTATCTCGATGGTCGTCTGGGCATTGTCGCCAACCTGGGAGGTTCATACGGCAAGGTGGCTATCCAATTGATGAACGAAGGAGCAAGTTCTATCACCGATGTCGGCACTTTATACAGATGGGATGACGCTAAAAACCTTCAGGAAAATGGGTGGTACATGCCTTCTGATGCTGAGTTTAGAGCGTTTATTGAACGTTATGAGAATAATCTCAACCTCGGTACAGAAGGAACGGGTGCGACTTGGACCATTGGCTATAACACTCTGTATATGCCATATACATACTATATTCCCAGCTTGAACAATCATTTTGCTTGCTGGACTTCCACCACTTACACGATTACGGGAGGAGGAACAGAACCTAGCTACTTCTATACTAGTTTACATAATATTCCAGAAAAAGGAACTACTCATGGTAAATTAGCTATAAGTCACGAAGCAAATGTCCGCTTCTTCCACAAACTGCAATAAATTCAAAGATAAAACCATTCAATAAACTCAATAACGCTAGCAACAATGAAAATTATTGAAAAGAAGGTGTATCGGACACCAATGTTCAAGATGATTCAACTGAACCATGCTGACATCATTGCAACCAGTGACCTCTCTGCACAGAGTGATGACGGTGAGCCAAAGAATATCGGGTATGGAGGAACGTTTTAATTTAAAGGTATCGATTATGAAAAGGAATCTGTTTTATATTATGGTTGGTCTGGCACTGTGTGTCACTGCCGCATCGTGCAGCAGCGATGATGACGCTGCGTCTGCACCAAACACCCTCTCGGCTACAGCAACCGTTGATAACAGCGACACTCGTACCTCTTACATTGATCAAGGTGAACAAGGCCTGGAGGTTGACTGGGAGGATAGAGAGACATTCAAGGCATACTACACTAAGGATGACACTACTCCATTGATCTTCAATAAGACTGAAGGTAGTGCTTTCGTCGCTACTGACGTACCAGCTGGAGTAAGTGCTTCTACCAAATTCATCGGTGTATATGGAGAGAAAGTAACTTATGATGCTGCAACTGGTAAGTACACCATTGACTACAGCGGCCAGGACGGCACACTGGCGAACTTGGCTAAATATGATGCCATGGTGGCTACATCAACAACAGATGAAGATGGCTTGATGTTCCCATTCGAGCATCTGAGTGCTTTCGTGAGAGTGACAATCAAGCAGGATGCAAGCGACAGCCATCATAAAGATGAACATAGTACAGCAGAAGGCCTGAAGAAATTATATATTAAGTTCAAGAACTGCACTCTGATTGACGAACACATGGCTGTTCAAGGCTTTACATCAGGTACTTATACCATAAGCCTTACATTGAATGATAGTCAGCTCGCCTCTGCATCAGAGTCACACGTGCTGTATTTTGCTATTCCTGCACTGAAATTGGAGAACCCCAGTGATCTCGGGTTTGGAAGCTCTTTTGAATTTTACGATGAGGGCTATTACAAGACTGTATCAGCTACCATTGATTTCGAAGCAGGCATGGTTTATGAAACAATCGTTACCTACTATTGTGGCGAAGAGCATGGGGATATGATTATTGGATAACAAAGAGACAAATAACCCCGATTCTTTTGAAAATCATTGATAAACATCATACAAAAGGCATCATATATGAGAATTTACTTAAATAAGACAATCCGACAGCTGGCAACGCTATTTATATTGCTTGCTATCGCGATGCCGTCATTCTCACAGCAGCTGACGCTGCCGAAGAACTCTGACGGCTATTACATCATCAATTCAGATAATGACTACGAAACGTTCCGTCTGATAGTTGCAATAGGCAATCCGTACGCCAATGCAGTGCTGACTAAAGACATCACTGTCCGCCATGCCATTGGTGTGGGCGACGAGCAGTTCCACTACCGTGGCACGTTCGACGGTCAGGGACATTCTGTCTATTTGGCAGGAGAAAAAGACTCCGACATTGGGGCATCGTCGGGCATGTTCGCCTTCACTAAGCCTGGTTGCGTAATTCGCAATCTCGGTTTGAAGGGTACTCTGTATCCCACGGAATTAGACTGTGTCGGCGCTCTCGTAAACGATGCTACTGGTACAATAATAGAAAGATGTATCAGTGATGTCAATCTGTATAAAACCAAGAGCGATCAGTACGTGGGTGGTCTTGTTGGCGTTACCCGCGCCAAATGTTCCTTCGAGCACTGTGGCTTTGTCGGAAGAATGTACAGGGATAGTAAGGTTCATGGCTTCGTAGCTCATAATACGGAGAATCTAAGCATGAAGAGCTGCTTCTCTGCTCCTTCAGGCATTGCCTCTGGTGGTAGCGGGTATGCTTCTTACTTTACAGACAAGATGGAGGATTGCGATGCCTTTATGAATAACTATTACGTACCTCTGCCTAATAATGTAGATGGTATCCAGAATAACATCAGCAGATGTAATAGTTTGAGTATGGAGGATTCAGACCGAGGCCGTCTCTGTTATCTTCTCAACAAGGAAGGTAAAAAAGGAACCGTATGGTATCAGAATGGCAGCCGTGGCCAACTTTACCCATTCCCGGTCTCAGGCGCAAATTATGTAAGTAGCCCTGATAATGGTGCGACATACGTGTTCAACCCTTCGTGCGCACATGTTTTCTCTAGCAGTATTTGTATTTACTGTGGAGCAATCGAACCTGAGAAGAATGTGGAGCCACTGCAGGAGTCTTGCGCGTTGGATGCCCATAACAACCTATATGTAGATGATATATGGTATGAATATCATGACGACGGATTGATCGTTACAGCCATGAGGTATGAGTCGCAAAAGACGGTACACATCCCAGAAATCGTTGCCTATGTGGATAAAAAACTTCCCGTTACCGGCATCAAGGCAAATGCGTTTAAGGGCAATACCGCCCTTGAGTACTGCTATATACCTAAGACCGTCACCGAAATTGGTGAGAACGCTTTCTCTGGTTGCTCAAACCTCAAGTATGTACACATTGCTGACTGTGAGGCATCAGCAGCACAGGATGGACTGACTGTGGCTATGGATGCCTTTGCAAGCTGCACATCCTTAGAGACCCTTTATCTCGGCAGGAACTTGAAGTTTAACAAGGTAAATTACGCAGGACAAGCAAATACTTATTTAAGTCCTTTTTCGACGGATTTGCACTTGCACAATATATGGTTCGGATCAAAAGTATCTTACATTGGCAATGTCAATAATAACGAGGTCGATCAAATGACTTATCTTGGCGGTGGCAACGTGCAGAAGGTTTACATCATGGGCGATGAGAATTCTCTCAATAGATATATAGATGTGAAAACCTACAGCGACCTTGCAAGAGCCACCGACTTTTACATCAACCGCACCCTGTCTGGCAATTGCTTCTCCAGCATGAGGGGCGACAAGGGCGGCTTGCTCGACGGTTGCGTGAAGGCAACATTCGGTCCTTATGTGACTGCCATTAACACAGATATGTTTGCAGGCGAAGAAAACCATGCAAAGCCTTTGCAGACTCTTGATCTGACATTCGCAACCAACATTGAGGCCATTGGCGACAGAGCATTCCGTTTCTGCGAAAACCTTGACATAGAGCTGCTAGACCTCACTCAGACAAAGATCACTTCCGTAGGTCCACAAACATTCTATGGTTGTAAGAAGATCAAGGATGTTCTATTAGGTGATAAGATCACGGAAATCAAGGATTATGCATTCGGTGGCTGCGTGAGTCTTAGTGCCATTAAGATTCCATCTGCCGTGACAAGTATAGGTACACAAGCATTTGGCGGCTGTAATAGTCTTACTGACCTACGTTTTGAGGATAGTGATACGGAACTCGACATCAGTTCCGATCAGTTCTTGGGAACTAACGTAAGCACCTGTTACATAGGTCGTGATCTTAAAGTATCAGACACCCACGCCTCTATCACTGCCGACAAATCGTGTGTATGGAAGATAGGTGGGAAGGTGAATAACCTGTACAAGTCGCTCTTCGAGAAAAGCAGCTATCAGGCAATGTATTTCGAGTATTCCGACAAGCTGCTGTGGTTTGATGATTATTTTAACGGCGGTGTAAACGTCGTGGGACTTGATCGCGAAGTGCGGTGTATTAACGGAACAGCAGCCCTTCCTTTCAAAGACAAGACAATTACAAGCTTCATTAATCTCGGCTCAAACATCAGTATTATCCCACAAGACATCTGCAAAGGATATTCCAATGTCGATTTCCTTATCATTCCGCAAAACGTAAAGGAGATTTATCCGAGTGCCTTTCAGGGCTGCAGCAATATTAAGATTCTCAGCATCATGGGTAATACAGAAATTCATCACAATGCGTTCACGGATTGCACGAACCTGGAATATCTATACTTGCTGAATGATTCGATAAGTATTGACATTCTTGTTTTTGATGGTTGCAACAAAATCAAGGAGATTTCCACAGTCTTCACAAAGGATCCGGTAGGAAAATCCTATTCCTATGCATTCACTGACGCTACATACCAGAATGCTTACCTCTCAACTGCCGACGACTATACTGAGATTGAATTTACCTCCGACCCATGGAAGAAATTCAAAAATCAGGGCTCAACGTTACATTTGCAGGCCGTGTATGATGGTTCAGAAGACTCACGTGAGGATATTAGCGGTGTAATTGCCGATTACAACAGAGCATCATCACCATGCAAGTTGACCAAGGGGCAGTTCAGCCTTATCTATCTGCCTTTTGACGTTGACTCCTACATCTTTGGTTCTGACGCGGAGATTTATCATCTCAAAAATTCTGGTGACAGTTATACTGACAATACGGAAACCGTCAATGACCATTTGGTGGATAACGTAGAGTTTGAAAGAGTAGATATTGACACGCAAAAGACACTTCTCCTCGGAGAGGCCTATCTCGTGAAGCCAAATCATGATATAGAGTCAATGGGTGGCTACTTCAGTTTCTTTGATGCCAATTCTATCGCTGTAGATTCTTATGCAAAAAATAGGAAGAGCTCAAGTTCTGCGGAGGATTTCGAAATGTACGGACAGAGAGACGAAAAGAGTTGGGCAGGATTTGCCCCGGCCATCTATTTTGTAAATGATGGCGTAGTGAAAGTTATCAATGGCGATTACGTCAGTCAGCCTTATGATCTGTATTTTGCTAATTCACGATATGAGACTACCCCTGCAGCCTTTAATCTGCTCAATGGCAATACGGAATTGTTGACGTCGAAGACAAATCTTACGTTCAACAAGTCCCTTGAAGGCTATTCTTCATTCTATGCTGCCGACCATAACTACATAGCGCCTGACTGGTGTAATGTGTTTGTCGTAACAAGCGCACTCAACGGTGACCTAACCATGGAGGAAATCACAGACCGCACCATCACCAAGGGCCAGGCAGTATTGCTCAAGAGCAGCCGCGAGTTGAACGGCAGCGACATCACAGAGTACCTCACCTACGCTACTCATGGCAGCAAGGAATCAAGCCTCTATGACAGCAACTTGCTCAAGGGCGTAACCGAAGAGACTCCAGCCAAGAATCTTTCAACGCATGGCTTCGTCTATGTGCTCAGCTGCAATGCTGCAGGCACTAACACCGGATTCTACAAACTCAGCGGTGATAGAAAAATGCCGGCAGGTAAGGCTTACCTTGAGCCGAGCACTCTTAACCCAAATCTTTTAGCCAAGTCTTGTCTCTTTGAGTTCAGCTATTCTGCCACAGGTATCACATTGCCTGATGCAGACAATGCTAATGTGCAGAGAATCTATGACATGATGGGACGCCGTCTCAAAGCAGCTGGCAATAAGGGCATTTATATCATCAACAACAAGAAAGTACTCAAATAAATACGGCATAGACTTATGAAAAAAATAGTATATATATTCTTGCTCCTAGCACTATTTGCTCAGCCTTATGAAGCTTATGCAGATGTCCCGGATTGGGTTAAAAAACTTGCCGCTTCATACGCTGGCTCAACTGCCGACCCTGTGGATTATCGTTCAAGGGTGCTGACAATGCAATATGAGAGTTACGACGGCAAAAAGAACAAGGAATTTATTACAACCAGAGTATATGGTCCTTTAGATAAAAAGATTATCAAGCATGTAATACTGGTTTGTCATCCGACCACCACCAGCAATCTGGAAGTTCCTACCGGACCTAATCAGATTGACCAGGATGTCAAGCGATTGGTATATTACGATGATTTCTCGACTCTCGTGATTTGCCCGGATTATTGCGGATATGGTATTTCTGCACACAGACAGCATCCTTATCTCATTCACGACGTGACGGCACGCAACTGTGTTGATGGCGTTGTGGCAGTATTAAAAGGTATGTCTAGATGGGGCTACTCCCTTGATGATAATTACGCTACCGACATTGTAGGTTATTCTCAGGGAGGTGCTACGGCATTGGCATGTGCCAAATATCTCGATAGCGATGCTTGTCCTGAGGAAATTAAGACCTGGGTCAATCTCAGACAGACAACCTGCGGTGACGGACCTTATTCCGCCATTGCTACTGTAAACAAGTATATAGAATGGGGAAAACAAGACAAGGACCTGGAGTATGCCTGCGTGCTGCCTCTCATTGTCGCTGCAGCCAAGGATGCTTACGATGACGGATGTATGAAGACAGTCGATGTAGAGGACTTCTTTGATCCTGAGTTCCTGTCAACGGGAATCATGGACTACATCAAGTCGAAGAGCGTAGGTACCACCATGATCAGCGAGCAAATAGGCATTAAAATGGAACGCCAGCGCCCCAAGGATGTGTTCTCTGATAAAATCATAGACAAGGATACGGGTAACTTCAAGGAAGAGTCCAACGAATACAAATGCCTCATGCGAGCTCTTGAAAAGGCCGATCTGACCAAGGGATGGCAGCCTAAACACCCTATCTACTTCTTCCATTTGGAGTCGGACAAGGTGGTGCCTTACGCAAACTATGAAGAAGTGCAAAAGGGTATTGAGCATGACTATCCTGACATGGTACACTATGTGGATGCAGTGAAAGTTCATCGCAGTATATTGGAACTTGATAGGCCTCTTTTAATACCTCTTGGTCTTGTTCCTATTCCAGTACCTTATTGTACCATTGACGTTGGTACTCAAGTATTGAATACTGCAGGCATCAACTTCTTTGACTTCTCAAATGTTGACCATGCTAAGGGTGGCATAATCTTCTATACGGATTATATGTTCGGCAAGGGACTGCATGAATGGTAAGATTTATATAAGTGACATTGCTTTTTGTGCGACAATTTACAGATAAACTTTTAGTAACCAGAATAAGGATATCGCGTCATATAATGAAATAGATGAAAAGAATAATTACTTCATTACTGGTAGCGTGCCTGTTCACGCTTACCTCTGCTCAGCAGCCACCATTGACCGGTGACTATGTATTGGTGCATACACAGAAGAGTAGCAAGGATGGTCAACCGCTCTACTACGTGTATAACAATCAGAAGCAGGGTGGCTTCGTCATCACAAGTGCCGACGATCGTACCAATACCATGCTCGGACAGTCAGAGAATGGCACTTTCGAGCAGGCGCTCGCCATCCCAGGTTTCCGTGCCTGGCTCGACGACCTTCAGGTCGCTTTGCAGAATCTCAGCGAACCCGAAGTTGCCGCAACAAGAGCATACATTCCTACTGCTGACATCCCAGATCAGATAGTTTCCGATGCTGACAATACCATCAGCCTGACCATCCCTGGCCGTCAGTATCTCAATGATACTACGCTTCCTGCCAGCGTGGAGCCACTCCTGAAAGAAATCAACTGGAATCAGGGTGCGCCATTTAATAACTTGTGTCCGGTAATTCCCGAAAAGAATGAGAGATGTGTTACGGGTTGTGTAGCTACAGCTACGGCACAGGTCATGAAGTATTACGAGTGGCCAAAACAGGGTACAGGTTCTAATTATTATATTTCTGATGGAGCCGTAAAAGATACCCTTCAGGCAGATTTCTCGCAGTCAGTATACGATTGGGACAATATGCTTGATAGTTATAATGATGGCTACACCCCAGAGCAAGGCTATGCCGTAGCTAAGCTGATGAGTGATGTTGGCATTGCCATGAATATGGGCTATGGCTCATCTAGTGGTACAGATCATTATAGGACGGCACTCGCTCTGGCTACCAACTTCGGTTACAACAAGGGTATCGAGGTGTGTTATCGTGAATACTTTAATTATGCAGAATGGAATAACCTGATCAAAAAAGAACTGTCGGAGGCAAGGCCTATTGTCTTCAGTGGCTCTAACTATTATGACTTTTCGGGTCACGAATTTGTGATCGATGGATATAACGAGGAAGGCTTATACCATGTCAACTGGGGTTGGGGTGGCATGAGCGACGGATATTACAACATCAACATCATGCGCCCAGAAAAACAAGGCATAGGTGGTAGCAACGGCGGATATCCAGGTAGTCAGCAGATGAATATCAACTGTTTCCCTGATATTGACGGCACTTCGGTACCTCATTCTCAGATCGCTATCAGTGTTGACCCATCTATCGATATAGATATGATCAAATGCGAGATCATTAATCATGGACTTGCTACTTATGTTGGTCAGATAGGCTATATTGCCATGATCGATAATGAGATCGTTAGCTCTTACCTTGAAGATGTGGACGAGACGCAATCGTTCGATTTTGAGGTGCCTATATCGATGAATATTCCTTTGAAAATGCTTGATATCCCAGATGATAAGTTGACCTCCGACAAAAAGTGCCTGATCTATCCGGTGTACTTCGATGGCGAGGGCTACCGAGTGCCACTGTCTAGGCCTTCTTGTCCGAGCTATGTCATGCTTGGCAAGGATGCAAGTGGCGATATTATCATCGAGACCAATCCTCAGGACAATATAAACATTAAGTGTGATAGTATAGTCATTACACGTGATTATGCAGGCTTCAACGTCAAGGCCCTCGCTACCCTGACCACCGAGGATGATCGCCCGGTCTTCGATTACCCTATTTATATGTATATTCAGGATGAGCAGAATCAGCTAGTGGCACAAGGACAAAACTTTGCTTTCATCTATGATGCTGAGACTCGCGAACTCGAATTCTCATGCAAGCTACAGAAAGACAGGGTATTGGTGCCAGGTCAGACCTATAGCGTGTCTTTATGGTATTACACACAGGGATTTGCAAAGCTGATTCCTGGTAGCGTGACCACTGTAACTATCAAGGATCCGGGCCCTGCGCCTGCGCTTTCTTACTCAGACTTCACTGTCAGTAAGACGGTCATTGACACTAGTGAGGAAGTTGTTTTGAGCTTCAATGTGACCAATACGGGTGGCTTCACTGTAGCGGCATATTATGTCTATATGTATAAAGATGGTTCAGAAGATAGCATGGAACAACTGCCTAGTGACGAGATTGATCTTCCTACGGGTACCAAAACCATCGAAGCGGCAACCATAGTCAAATATGGGAAGGGTGAATACCACTTCATGATATTCACCTTCAATGGCGAGTGGGAAACAATCAATACAGAACCTCTTCGTTTCACCATCAAGGATTCTGGTACTGGCATCAGCAATGTAAACGAGGATTCTGACGCCGCCGACTGCTACTATGACCTACAGGGTCGCAGAGTGTCAAGCCCGACAAAGGGTCTGTTTATCAAGAACGGGAAAAAGATGCTTAAGTAAAGAAGATCCGTAAGCCAATAATGTCATGCCATGTTTTATTTTTGGATTTACTGATTATTGATCTGCAATAGTCCGACTAGGATCCTAGTCGGACTATTTTGCTTCTCTGACAGTCCGACTTGGTACTCAGTCGGACTATTTTGCTTCTCGGATAGTCCGATCCGGAACCTAGTCGGACTGTTTTGCTTCCCGGATAGTCCGATTCGGATCTCAGTCGGACTGTCCTGATCCTCGGATAGTCCGATTCGGTACCAGGTCGGACTGTCCCTGATTCAGTCGTGTCATTGTTGTGCATGCTCTTCCCGCTATAGAGCAGCGATGCTCCTTATTCTTATCTGTTTACCTGACGGTTTACTGTCTGGCCATCCATTGAGTGGATGTTGAGTACGATACGGTCCTCAGTAGCGTAGGCAGAGATGTCGAGAGTAGCGTTGGTCGAACCATTGACAGGGACGTTGCAGAGTGTCTCACCGCTGTATTATCGAACATACGCACAGGACAGCCGTCGACACCTACTTGGATGATACCTACAGTCACATTCTCAGGAAGGTACTCGAGGAGGGTGCGGCCGAAGTAATCGGTAGGAGAGACATAGTTCTCGTAGCCAGCGCTAGGGCGGCAGTTGCCTGGACGTGCAACTAACAGAAAACAAATGAGAGAGAAACACGCAATTGCCATGTTTCCCTCTCAAATAGGTGGTTGGGGCAGTCACCCCATTATTGCTGCTTTTTCACCGCACGTACCGGATATCCCCAACAGCGACTGATTAGATAAGCTGCAACATTATTAGTATCGAATAATAAATATCCGGCTAAATAAGAATCAACAGATGATTTCATCGTCGAAGACCAATACCTGCCATATTCCCCAACGTCCTTTGTCTCAGAATCTCTTTTGTATCCTCCGGCAGGCAAGAAAATGAAACGGTCAGGATGTGTTTTGCTGGTTATTTTCATGCCATTGATGCCGTTAAATTTAGTCCACTCATGGGTCGTGTATGCATCATTGAACAGTTCGTTCATCTGCTGTGTTGTAGGCATACACCAATCTGAGCCCCAGGATACGGTTGCAGCATCATCTTCGGCCTCCAGTAAGGTCTTGCCGTCCACAGTTCCGTCTGCGCTCTGTGAGCAATATTTACTTAAAGCATGTGAGGTTCCGAATTTATAATTCTCCCAAGTATATGACGCTTTTTGAGTCACCTCGCCCCAGGCGAAGTAGTAACCAGCTTCTTCAGGACGGCTTGCACCGATGTTGCATTTTGCCCAAAGCGTACCACTAGGAAGGCCCAGATCTACATACTCTTTTTCTACTGACACCCTGCGTACTGGGCGTATTGATTGTCCTATACGACGAGCGATGTCAATAAATTCATAATGACCGTTATCGAAATGAGCATATCTTGCTAAATAAGAATTCTTTTCTGGAATCATCGTCGAAGACCAATAGCGGCCTACACCACTGTCTTCTACACCAGATTCAGTCTCGTACCCTCCGGCAGGCAAGAAAATTGAACGATCAGTATATGTTTTGCTGGTTATTTTCAGTCCATAAACACCGTTCTGTGATGTCCACTCCTTGGTAGTGTATTCTCCACTGAACAGATCTTTCATCTGCTGTGATGTAGGCATACACCAATCTGGACCCCAGTTTACGTATGCTGCATCATCTTCGGCCTCCAGTCTTGTCTTGCCGTCCACAGTTCCGTCTGCGCTGCTTGTGCAATATTTACTTAAAGCATGTGAGGTTCCGAATTTATAATTCTCCCAAGAATATGTCTCTTTTGGAGCTACCTCGCCCCAGGCGAAGTAGTAACCATATTGATCAGGACGGCTTGCGCCGATGTTGCATGTTGCCCAAAGCGTACCATCAGGAAGGCCAAGATCTACATATTCACTATTATTTGATCCTGTGAGGGTATAAGCCTTACCGGCTACAAACGTATCTTCTTTATCCGAAGATAAATCGTAATAAACTGAGATACCGTTGGTATGCATTACCTCTGCCAGGATAGGCTTGCCAGTCAAATCGGTCGGAGCCATCATAGCATAGGCAGTGATGGTGTTGTCTGATAACGTAGCCGAGCCTGCACTATACTCCATCTCGAATGTAGTAGCCGTTAGGGAGGATGTTATGCTTGGTGCTGCAGTAGAGGTAGTAGAGGTCAGATCAATCGTTCCTTTCTGCACAAAACTCCCACCCTCGGGTAGAGAGAGTACAATCTTGGTGATGTTCTTATAGTTTGCATCAGTCAACTGGATCTTGACCAGCGAGCCGACGTGTTTTGAGTTGAAGTTATAATCAGCATCGCCTTTGGCAGTCATATAAATATAGTTGTCGAGGTGTGCAAGGCTGGCATCTGCAGTCTGCTTCTGACCCGTATAATCTACAGGCACAGCCGTTGCGTTGGTCCCTGACTTCAGATCAAGGGCAGGGTAGAAACTGTAGTATTCTACCTCTGGCTGTAGCTTGAAAATGCCCTTAAAGTTTCCGGTCGCCTCACCACTGCCTGATACCAAGGTGAAGAATCCCCAGCCTTTGGCTTCGCTCGAGCTGCCATATACTGCAATCTGATCACCGTCCTGCCAAGGGAAGGTATAGCCACCCCCAGGCTTTGCTGTGGCTGCAATACGAGTAAGCGGAGCATCTAGTTCTGCCGTGGTGACGGTTATGATTTGTTCTGTTGCTGATGTCGTCGTTGATGCCGGAATCTGTTCAGATAACTCATCTGACGAGCAGGCGCACAGAAGGCACGCGCTTGATACGCCAAGTAGTTTCGTAAGTTTCATATTCTGTAAATATTTATAGCAAGAAATTTATAAGTATTAATCCATATCGGGGTTTGTAACTGTTGGATCTCCTCCACTGGTTGCGATAATGTCATTGACTTCTATCTCAATAACCTTAATCTGAGGTTCGGTATATGCCTTTTTCATACTTTATTAATTTAGTTTATTTTTTTATTTGTGCAATAATATTATTGACTGTGCAAATGTAATAATTAATTTGCCGAAATTATGTGCAAAACGTCTTTATTTGTAAAAATGCTATATTTTTGGACGTTTTGCACGTTTTTAAGTCCATTTGGATCATTGTTTATAATAAAAATAGGCCAAAGCGCTACGCGCTACAGTGCTACAGTCGATTTTTTAGAGGTCAAATGCCAGAGAAAAGAATATTTGTCTTTGTTTGAACCATTGACTTACCAGTCTAGTAAATCGTAGCCAGTGCCGGTCAGGATACCCATAGTAGCTGTTGGGTTCTTGACATTATAAAGCTTTCCCTTCGTATACGCCTTACCATTACCCGTTGTACCATTACCCACCTGTACGACAGGAAGGACTTCTGTACCATCCTGTTTGGCAAGTCCCCAAGAATCAGATCCATGACCCAATATACCCATATTCACATAAGAAACTTTACCAGCCTTAAGAGTGAAAGGTTTGGCATTTGTCCATCCTGTATATGTGTCAGGAATTTCAAGAACGCAGATGCCATAGAATGATAAATCATCACCGCCATCGGACCCCCAACTGCTAAATGGGAGACGGAAATTACGGTCAGCAGTATTGTTGTAACCTTTGCTTGCCCAAGCAACCTCCACGTCAGCGTTAATAACGGTCTCACTAAATCTCAGCACGTTGTTGACAACTTCCATGGTGTAGGAACCTCCTACGCTCTTATAAGCAGCCATAATCACTACATCCTTCAGATATTCAGAGCACATCGTCTTGGGGATAAGGGCAATCATAGAAGTGCTACTACTTCCGAACTGCACAGCTTCTGCACCATAAACAGCAAAGGTATAGTCGTTAATGTTTCCTGTGCCCAAGTTTGCAATGAAGGTACCGGCTGCCGCATCGATGCACCTGAAAGTCACACCATCTCCAGTAAGGGTTGAAGCATGAGCACCATATTCATCTTCATTTTTCACTTTATACAAAGTCACCTCATCGTCGACTTCCCATCCTGTAATCTTGAAAGCATCACTCACAGTAACACGTGTCTCAGCCTCGGCTACTGGAGGAGCAATGGTGATGGTTACGATATTGCTCTTTGTCTCTTCTGCGGGAGCCACCTCGTCAAGGCTGTCGCTACATGATGTCATCAATGGGGTAGCAGCCATAAGCAACAATGCTGCCAAACTCAAGAATTCCTTTTTCATTGTCTTTCTTTTATATTTATTGTTATACTTTTACCAGTCCTTCTCTTCATAGCCAGTGCCTGACTGGATGCTGAAGGTAGCTTGCGTGCTCGTACAGATAATGTCTGTCTGCGCAATCTCTACCACCTGCATCACTGGAACGAAATACTTTTTCTTTTTCATCAGTAAGGAAATTTAATTCGGCGCGAAGATAATATTTTTTATCTGAAAAGACCTTGCAAAACGTCTTTTTTTATTCAAAACATTATTTTTTGACATTTTGCACTATGTTTTTTTAAGAAAATGTGTATATTTGCGCCATATTTTTATTTGTATGAAGAAATTTTTCCTATCCCTGAGCCTCCTCCCTGCCATGCTATGCAGTGGTTTGACGGTGACCTTAGCGATGCTTTCATGCACCATTGCAACACAGGCACAAGAGGTGAAGATGAACAGTAAGTTCGGTGTGGACTTGCAGCAGCATCTTGGCATGAATGTCAATCATTCTCAGGCACTGACCCGTGGTGAATCACCTAAGGTCAGAGTCCTCGTATCGCTCGTGCCTGCAGCTGGCATCACCGCTGCCGACCTTGAGGCCGTAGGCTGTGAGGTCAAGTGGTCGATGAAGTCGCAGGCTTCGGTCATCATTGCGGCCGATCAGCTCGAAGCTCTCGCAGCCATCCCTGGAGTGCGAAATATCAATCTGCCCAAGAAGGTCAATCTTTATAACGACATAGCACGCGGCGTGGTGCATGTCGATGAGGTCGTTGACCCAACGGCTGCCGTAGCTGCGGGCCTGCCTCAGGGCTATGACGGCACGGGTGTGCTTGTCGGCATCATTGACACTGGCATTGACTTCAGGCATTATGCCTTCCGAGACGAGGAGGGGAACCTAAGGTTCGAGAAAGCCTTTATACAGCGCAGGGACGAAAACGGTAAATATTCTATTATTACTCATACCGCTCCTGACGATATACTCAATGCAGACTTGAACAAAAAGGATAAGCACGGCAGTCACGTCCTGGGCATTATTACAGGTCAGGAACTTGGCAACAATCTGCATGGCATGGCTCCTAAGGCGGGCATCGTGGCTACAGATATTTCGGATATCAGTCGCGACGACGACATTATTAAAGGTATGAAGCTTATCTGTGAATATGCAGAAGAAAACCACAAGCCTATTGCTATCAATATGAGTTTAGGCAATAATGACGGATGGGCCGACGGATGTGAACCGATATCTGAAGCCATGATAGAATTGACGGACAATGGTACTAAGCCCGGTGTGATCTTTTCGATGGCTGCGGGCAACCACGGTGATGGTAACAGCTGGGTAACCCATAAGTTTACTTCTGACGACGAGAAACTCTTCGTCATTTGTGATACGACTGCGATAAAACTGGAAATGTTAGGCCATAGGGTGCGCATTCTCAAAGATATAGAGACTGTCCATGCCTGGACAAACCGTGTTGTTGACAACAGGGAAGAGATGCTTACAGTCTTTGACCTCGAAAAAAAGGTAATGATCGAAGATCCTGATACTGAAATTGGCATTGCCACGGCCTTTCCGACCATTGAGAATGGTGAGAAAAAATACCATCTCTTGCAGGTAGAAGGTGCTGGCCCTTTTGAACGTATTATAATCTCATTACGTTTGCTCCGCGAAATGCTTAAGGAGTTAGGCCAGTATTCGAGCAGCATCCACACCTGTACAGATGGCGTGACGCAGAAGTCTGAGATGATGTATTCGATAGATGGCAAAAAAATCAGGCTTTTTGAGAACCTGTACTTAGGAGCCTGCTTCTCATGCCCGGCAGGTACCGAGATTCGTGTAGCCAACTTCGCTAATGAAGCTTATGGACATTTCATCAAGCCAGAAGGCTTCGACTGTGCCAAGGCAAGCTCAAACGATGGTAGTATCAATATCGATGCCTGTAATGCTGCCAACATCACCACAGGCAGCTACTGTGTCAGAGATTCCTGCACCAACGTATTCGGCTATAAACTGGGTGACCAGTGGAACGTAGCCAACGATGTCCACTATTTTTCTGGTTATGGATACACATTTAATGAGCAGCTACAGCCCAAGCCAGAGGTGCTGGCTCCTGGTGGATTGATGCAGTCTGTGATGAATAATTCTTATTCTACTTATTTCCCCAAACAATATGGTGTATTAGATGAACAAACAGACTTCATAAAATTTCCAGATTCAGCAGGCCCTCTTGCATCAAAAGTTAACGTCAACGGACAGGACTACTGGTATGAATTTAATCAAGGTACCTCGATGGCGACACCTGTCACCACAGGTATCATCGCTCTCTGGCTGCAGGTTAATCCGAATCTCTCGGTAGCCGATGTGCGTGAGATCATTGCTCATACAGCCACACCTTTCGTCTCGCCTAATAAGGACTATGATCGTTTAAGAAGCAGTGAATACGGCATCATCAACGCCCTGGAGGGCTTGAAGTACATCCATGCCAACATGACCAGCATCAGCAACGTCTCTGACAGTCAGTCGCACGATAACGGATCGCCTGTCTATAATCTCTTCGGGCAGCCAGCCAAGGGGCAGGGATTCGTTGTCAAGGATGGTCACGTAGTGTTTGTCAAGTAACCTCTATTAAATTAAAAGATGAAAAGATTATTCATGACCTTAGCAGTACTGTCGGTGATGGTACTGGGTGCCTTTGCTGAGGGCAAGTTCTCCTTACGTGCCGAGCAGCAGCTGAGCGAGCTGAAGGAGTCTCAGACGCGCGGAGCGGCTCCGGTGTGGAAGGCGTTTACGATCTACACCCACGAGGCCGTGGAGGCCAGCAGCCTCACTGAGCGGATTCAGGCGCTGGGCGGTCGTGTGAGCGTGGCCATCGGGCACTGCCTCACAGCCACACTGCCTGTAGAACTCTGGCCGACGGTGGCCGGATGGGAGGAAGTGCGTGCCATCGATGCGCTGTCAGAGCGAGGTGCCCTATTTCTCGACAAAGCCCATGCCTATACGAAGAAAAACCGCGTGGACGATGTTGCCGTGGCTCAGGCCGAGGGTCTGCCTCAGGAATATACCGGCAAGGGGACGCTCGTGGCGGTAGTCGATGCTGGCATTGACTTCAATCATGCCGCATTCCGCACCGCCGACAACCATACACGCATCGTCTATGGTGCGGTGCTCATGAACAATGAAGGAGGGGGAAATATGATCGAAGAGTATGTCTTTTCGCACGAAGACCTCGAAAACGCAACGTGTGTATGCCTCCTTTCGGAGGTCTCGCACGGCACACACACTTCGTCGATTGCTGGCGGATCGGGCATGACCAACGGTAAGTACCGTGGTGTAGCGCCCGAGGCGGATCTGATACTCATTGATATAAGCGCTTTCGCCATCGGAGACGGATTGTCAGGCATCTATGAAGCGATAGCACGTTCCATCCAGATCGTCGATTCGGTGGCTACATCGCTCGATAAGCCCGTGTCGCTCAGCTTTAGTGTAGGTGCGTCAGGAGGCGCTATGGACGAGATTTCGCCCGAGCAGGTAGCCCTGGAAATGTTTACCGATCATGGTACACGTCCGGGCCGATGCGTGAGTGTGGCTGCGGGCAATAATGGTGACAAACGAGCTCATCTGCGCTATACCTTCAAGTCTGATACCGACACCCTCCGTTCGGTGCTGGGCACTGCTGCAGAGATAACCCGAGATTATAATCATAGCATAGAAATCTGGAGCATGGACGAAACCCCGTTCACCGTACGCCTTGTGCTGCGCGATAATAATTACAACATCGTGGCCGAGAGCCAGTACTTCGAAGTGACAGGCTCTAATAAAATAATAAACTCACTGCCATTGGGAGAAACGGGCGATAAACTGGTGTACGATCTGTCGTATGGCTTTGACGTAGTGCACAATAGGAGCACATTAAAGGGGCCAATACGGTACCGTGCTGACGAAGGTTCGGAACATACAATGGACGTCCTGCTGGAGATAGAGATTATAAGCAAGGAGAATGCTTCGATCGATATGTTGCAATATTCCGGCACCGTTGCGTTTGATATCTTAGGTGCGGACGAATGGGCGAAGATGGGCGTCGAACTGCCCGAAGCCGTGGCAAAGACCTATCATGAAGGTGACCGCCAGCAGTTGGCCAACTCGATGAGCATATCTCCATACGTCACATCGGTGGGATGTGGCATCACGGCTATGGACTACAAGAAGTTAGACGCTCCGGAAGAGGATTTTGTGCCTCCTACTCATTTCGGCCCTCTGGGTCTACAGGTGGGCGATCCTACAGCTTGGTCAAATTACTCTACCTGTTATAGCGATCACCCCATCCCTCATCTCATTGCTCCAGGTGCATTGATTCTCGCCGCTAAGAACCGTTATTGCAGTATGGTGAAGATCGAGATGTATGAAACCGATATGTATTACGGTATGGACATGCCGTATGGTCTCGGTAATGGCACCTCGATGGCAACGCCTTATGTAGCAGGTACGGCAGCCTTGCTGTTGCAGCACAATCCGAATTACAGCATCACGGAGATACGTGACCTGATGATGCAGAACACGCAAAACAAGGAGCGTCTGCACTCCCTGGACGTGGATCCTGCCCAGTATGGTGCCGGATTCCTGGATGTGCTGGCTACGCTGAAGGCTGCCAATGCTGACCCTTCGGCCATTGAGAATCTCAAGGATGCAGATGCTGACCAGAAGGTTACCAAATACTTCGACGGCAACAGGCTGGTGATAGACAAAGCGGGCCGTAAGTACAACGTGGCCGGTCAGCGGATCAAGTAACCTGATGAGGAATCTCGACCAAGCAAGGAAAGAAAAAATATTATCTTTACTTGGAGATGTCGAAAAAAAGTATCATCTTTGCGGCGTAACTCATAATATATGCAGCAGCCTGATTCTTTGTTATGCTAGAGATTGTTATAGGAGGACTTGCCCTACAGGGCTGGATCACATTATTTATTATCATCGGGATATTTGTCTTGCTCATCAAGACAGACATTCCGACCGATCTGGTGTTCCTCCTAGGTATGGCAGCGTTGCTGCTGACGGGGTGTCTGTCAGCGGCAGATACACTTAAAGGATTCAGTAGTTCGACGGTCGCCGTGGTCGCGGCCATGTTTGTCGTCATAGCAGGCCTAGAGTCAACGGGCGTACTGCACTGGATCGTGAAGCATCTATTGGGGCAGCCTGCATCGTATATCAAGGCCATCTTGCGCCTGATGCTACCTGCCGCTGCCCTGAGTGCTTTTATGAACAATATCACGGTAGTGGCCCTCTTTATCAATGTGGTCAAGCTTTGGGCCAAGAAGCTGAACATCGCACCCTCCAAGCTGCTGATTCCGCTGAGCTATGCCTCGGGCATGGGTGGCATCTGCACGCTGATAGGCACGGCGCCTAACCTCATCGTGTCAGGTTTCTATGCCGATCATATCTCGGAGTTCGGTCCTGAGGCTGAGCCCATGAACATCTTTACGCCTGCCTTGCCCGGCATCTTCTGCCTGCTCGTCGGTGTGGTGAGTGTCATTCTCATGCAGAAGCTCTTGCCCAGCCGCATATCGCCCGAGGATGAAGCCGCTAATTTCAGCAGCAATACCACCGAGCTCAAGGTGCCTGCCCATAGCCATCTGGTGGGTCAGACTTTCGGAGATTGCAATCTGTTGGCCGATATCAATGGAGAGATCGCTCGTCGAGACAATACGGGCAAGTGTGACCTGCTCGGCATCGTCCGTTTCGATGGCGAAGTCGTCAAGGATGTCAAGTCCGAAGAATTCCTGATGGGCGGTGATACGCTTGTCTTCTCAGGCGATAAGAGCCGTGTGCTCGACCTGGCCCGTTTCTATGGCCTTGAAAGCCGACTTCTCGATCGGGAAATCAAGCCGGGCTACAAGACCTTGCTCTCGGCAGCCATCATGATCTTGATGCTTGTCCTCTCGATTTCAGAGATTATGTCCTTGCTCGAATCGACCTTCCTGGCTGCCGTGCTGATGTTCGTTACCCGATGCTGCAATGCCACGCAGATCCATAAGGCGCTCAACTGGCAGATCCTGATGATCCTGGCGGGTTCTATCTGCATGGGCAAGGCCATCGAGCAGACGGGCATTGCCCAGCTTCTGGCCGATGGGATGGTCTCGGTATGCGGCACGAATGCGCTTCTGGCACTCTGCTGCCTGGCTTTCTTGGCCACGTTTCTCACCGAGTTCCTTACCAACACCGCCTGTGCAGCCGTGATGACCCCTATTGCCATCCAGCTGGCCCTGTCGCTCGATGCCAATCCCTTGACCTTCTGCCTCGTGCTGATGATTGCCTGTTCGAGCAGCTTTGCCACCCCTGTCGGATCGGGTACGCACATGCTCGTCTATGTGCCGGGTGGCTATAAGTTCTCAGACTTCATGCGCATTGGCATCCCAATGAATTTTATCATCCTTTTGGCCAATGTCTTCATCTGCTGCATGCTCTTCCCGCTATAGAGCAGCGATGCTCCTTATTCTTATCTGTTTACCTGACGATTTACTGTCTGGCCATCCATTGAGTGGATGTTGAGGACGATACGGTCCTCTGTAGCATAGGCAGAGATGTCGAGAGTAGCGTTGGTCGAACCATTGACAGGGACGTTGCAGAGTGTCTCACCGCTGTAAGAGACGAGATCGACAGACTCGATGCCGACGCTGGCAGCTACCATGATGATGTTTGCACCACGGAGATAAGCGCTTACCTCGAAGGCGTCAGAAGGATTGCCCATCTCGACCTGCAACTTGCTGTCTGCGTCATCAGCTACGTCATAGCCGTTGAGCTGGAGCCACTTGATAGCATAGCGCTTACCGAGGCGGCGATAGCCTTCAGCTGCGAAGTGGAGGTTGTCTGGACCTACCTGGCAGGCGTAAGAAGAGATGGCGTAAGCGGTAGGGATGTAGTCGTGGATGTGGTCGATGGTAGGGTTGCAGTGAGCGCAGACACCGTTCTGATCGGCACCTACAGCCTCGCCAGCGAGGATAGGACACTCCTCAGCGGTGAAGCCAAGCTCCTGCTGGAGGTCATTATAGATCTTGTTGATCTGGTTTGGCCAAGCAGAAGAGTAAGCGTCGGTCTCACCCTGATGGATAAGGAGGCCCTTGACCTTCCAGCCTTCGTTGATGGCCTGGTGTGCGAGGGTGATGAGGCGCTCCCATGGCTTGCGGTCATAGCCGTTGATCTGAGCCTCCATCCAGTCGGCCTGCACAGAGTCGCAGAAGTGAGCATCCTTATCGAACATACGCATAGGACAGCCGTCGACACCTACCTGGATGATACCTACAGTGACGTTCTCAGGAAGGTACTCGAGGAGGGTGCGACCGAAGTAATCGGTAGGAGAGACATAGTTCTCGTAGCCAGCGCTAGGGCGGCAGTTGCCTGGACGTGCAGGACGCCACTCGCCGATCTTGCGATCGTCCTGGTCGGTCGATGCGAGGTTGAGGAAACGCTCAGGGACGATGGTGTCCTGTGGCTCGACGATACCCTTGCCGACCATGTTCGACTGGCCGATACAGAGGTAGAGATACTTCTCAGGCTTTGGCTGCTGAGTGCATGAAGCGAGTGTCATAGCGATGACGCTGATCAAGAATAAAAGCTTTTTCATTTTGAATATAGGTTATCAAGTAATGTTTCGCAGATAGGGGCGATCTGGTCGTTTTCAATATACTTTTCTGCCAGGATGTCCGGGTCTTCTGATGGCGAGAAGTCGGTTGCCGCCTGCAGCACCTTGGCCTTGTTCGGACAGGGCTTGCCTTCGTTCATGGTGAGCTGCAGCAGGTACTTGCCATCGTCGGTAGCATCAGGCGTGCCGATGAGGCGGAGGCCTTTGACCGCCTTGTCGAGCTCCATTTCGAGCATGATACCCTGTTCGCACTCGATGAGCCAGAGCTTCTCAGCTACGAGTCCTTTCCAGCGGCCTTTGAGTACGGCAGCTTCCAGACGGTCGGCGGCATCAAACTGCTGTTGGCCTTGTTGTTCGGTAATCATTGGGCAGTTAGGAGTGAGGAGTGAGGAGTTAGGAGTTAGGAGTTAGGTCCTCGCAGACAATGAAAGAGCATTTTTATGCTCTTGTCGAGAAGACGAGCATTTATGCGAGGGTATTGCGAGTATCGCGAATCCTCTGCAGCGTAGGCGCCGAGAAGAGGAACTTCTGGAGGATCTCATTGTCTGTCTCGAGGATGTTGTGGCGCGATCCCGTCCACTCCACATTGCCATTGGCCAGGAACATGATATGGTCACCGATACCCAGCACGGAGTTCATGTCGTGCGTATTGACTACGGTGGTGATGCCATACTCCTTGGTGATGTCGTCAATGAGCTGATCGATGACGATCGAGGTCTGCGGGTCGAGGCCAGAGTTCGGCTCATCGCAGAAGAGATACTTCGGATTGAGCGAGATGGCACGGGCAATGGCGCAACGCTTCTGCATACCGCCAGAGATCTCTGACGGCATCTTCTTATGTGCACCTTGCAGCTTGACACGCTCCAGACAGAAGTCCACGCGCTCGCGGATCTCCGCCTCCGTCTTCTCTGAGAACATACGCAATGGGAACGCCACGTTCTCCTCGACGGTCATAGAGTCGAAGAGCGCCGATCCCTGGAAGAGGACACCGATTTGCTTACGCACCTCACGCAGCTCCTTACGACCCAGGGAATGGAAGTCGAGACCATCATAAAGCACCTGGCCTTCTTCCGGTCGGAACAGGCCGATGATGCATTTGAGCAACACCGTTTTGCCTGATCCTGACTGTCCGATGATCAGGTTATTGACGCCAGGCTGGAACTCGCAGTTGATGCCTTTGAGCACCTCCTGGCTGTCAAATGACTTATGTAGGTTCTTTACTTCAAGCATTTTTATCTGATGTTAGCAATGCCGATGATATCCGCAAATACACCCGCTGCCGTTACCGCAGCGCCGGCACCATATCCCTTGATCTCCATTGGATATTCCTTATAGCGGGCCGTGGTGAGGAGGATGATGTTGTTCGATCCCTCCAGATGATAGAATGGGTGAGTAGGACCGACCTTGCGGAGCTCTACACGCGCATGTCCATCTTCGAGCGTAGCCACGAAGCGGAAGACCTCATTGTTCTCGGCAGCCTCTGCACGCATCTTCTCAAAGTGCTCGTCGAGCTCAGGGATACGCTTCCAGAAATCCTCTACAGGACCCTCGAAGTACTCATCCGGGATGAAGAGATGCTTTTCGACATCCTCCTGGCTGAGACGATAGCCGCTCTCACGTGCCAGGATGGTGATCTTGCGGATCACGTCGCTTGCATTGAGATCCATACGTGGATCTGGCTCAGCATAGCCGGCCTCACGAGCCATCATGATGGCCTTGCTCATGGTGATGTCCTTCGAGAGGACGTTGAAGATGAAGTTCAGCGTACCGCTCACTACGGCTTCGATCTTGAGGATCTCGTCACCAGAGTTGATGAGGTTGTTGATGGTGTTGATGATTGGCAAGCCAGCACCTACGTTGGTCTCGAAGAGATACTTCACGCCACGGATACGAGCCGTACGCTTGAGCTGCAGGTACTTGTTGTAGTCGCCCGAAGCCGCTACCTTGTTGGCACAAACCACGCTGACGTTGTGAGCCAACAGATCCTGATAGATGTCTGCAATGGCAGGAGAAGCCGTACAGTCGACAAACACGGCGTTGAAGACATTCATGCCGATGATCGCCTCACGCAGGATGTCTGGTGACGAGCGATGGGTTGAAGCCTTGAGCTCAGCCTCCCAGTTGTCGAGGTCGATACCCTCACGGTTGAAGATACACTGGCGGCTGTTCGACAGGCCGACGATGCGGAGTTGCAGGTTCTTATGCTGCTGCAGGTAAGCCTGCTGGTTGCGGATCTGATAGAGGAGGTTCTTGCCGACGACACCTACACCGGTCAGGAAGACGTTGAGGATAGAGATCTCCGACAGGAAGAACGAGTCGTGGATGACGTTGAGCGCCTTGCGCAGATGCACCTTCTTGATGACAAATGAGATATTGGTCTCCGATGCACCCTGAGCACAGGCAATGATGTTGATACCATTGAGACCCATGATGCGGAAGAGCTTACCGGCAATACCGGTGGTCGACTTCATCTTCTCGCCGACGACAGCCACGGTAGCCAGGTCATGTTCGGCCGTGATGCTGCTGAGCTCGCCGGCCTGGATCTCGAAGCGGAACTCCTCCTGCAAGACGCGGATGGCCTCGTCAGCCTCGTCATTCTTCACACCGATGGTCGTGGTGCTCTCAGAAGATGCCTGTGAGACGATAAAGACCGAGATGCCATGATCGGCCAAAGCAGAGAAGATACGCTTGTTGACACCGATCACACCTACCATGCCGAGGCCTGAGATGGTGACCAGACAGGTGTCGTTGATCGAAGAAATACCCTTGATGATCTTCATGTCCTCGTGGCTCGGATTCGCATGGATCAGCGTACCCTTGGCCGAAGGATTGAAGGTATTCTTGATGACGATAGGGATGTTCTTGTGGAAGACAGGGAAGATCGTAGGTGGATAGATGACCTTGGCGCCGAAGTTACAGAGCTCCATCGCCTCGATGAACGAGAGTTCGTTGATGACGTATGCAGAGTTGATGACACGAGGGTCGGCGGTCATGAAGCCATCCACATCAGTCCAGATCTCGAGCATGTCAGCGTCAAGCGCTGCTGCCACGATGGCAGCGGTGTAGTCCGATCCGCCACGACCGAGGTTGGTCACCTCACCGGTCTGTCCGTCACGGCTGATGAAGCCACCCATCACTACACAGTGAGGAGTGAGGAGTGAGGAGTGAGGAATTGCCAAGCGCTCCTTGATCATCGGATTGGTCTGCTCGAAGTCACAGACGTTCTTGTCGAAGACCTTCTTGGTCTTGATGATGTCGCGGCTGTCGATAAACTGAGCGCCGTCGATGACCGTGGCAATGATACGGCTTGAGATACGCTCGCCATAGCTCACCACAGTGCAGAGGGTGCGCGATGAGAGCTCACGGATCAGGAAGATACCGTCGTAGATATTCTTGAGTTCCTGCAGCGTGCTGGTCAGGAAGATTTTGACCGCAGAGAGATCCTCTCCGTCGAGCAGGCCACTGACCACATCCATGTGGCGCTGTACGATGAAGTCAAACTCCTCGCGATAGGTCTCATCGCCAGCAGCCGCCTTGTTGGCCGTCGAGATCAGACGGTCGGTGATGCCACCCAGTGCCGATACGACAACGATGACTGGCTCCTGGCGCTCTTCAACAATCTGCTTGACATTTTTGATACTTGCGATGGAACCTACTGACGTTCCGCCAAATTTTAATACGTGCATATTTCGTTTTTATGTGATACTTGAGTTATTAATATTGGCGCGAATATACACCTTTTTTATTAGAAATAGAAAAAAACGTTGCAAAAAGCGTTATTTTTACCGAAAAATGTGCCTGGATGCAAGTTTTTTCCTATCTTTGCGTGACAATAACAAGAGATAAATGAGCGAACTTAAAATACAACTGATGCAGATCGTCGTCGATACGACGGTCGATGGACCCGGTTGGCGTAGCAGCGTCTATTGCGCCGGCTGCCGTCACGCCTGTCCGGGTTGCCACAATCCTGAGACGTGGTGCTTCACGGCAGGACAGAGCGCTACGATCGATGAGATTCTGTCGCAGCTGGCTGAGACAGAAGGCAATATTACGTTCAGTGGTGGCGATCCGATGTATCAGGCCGAAGCCTTCACCGAACTGGCACGCCGCATCCACACAGAGCTTCATCGCACCATCTGGTGCTACACCGGCTTCCTCTACGAGGAGGTCGTGGCCGATCCCGTCATGAGCGCCATGCTGCCGTACCTCGAAGTCCTGGTCGATGGCCCCTTCATCGAAGCCGAGAAGAGCCTCGATCTCCTCTTCCGTGGCTCTCGCAATCAGCGCCTTGTCGATGTGCAGAAGTCGCTGCAGACAGGCCATGTCGTGGAGTTTGAATATACACCCTATCCTGTTTTTGACTAAATTAACAAGTTTTGTGACTCAAAATTTGTGTGTCTCAAATAAAAAATGTATATTTGCGCCCGTGTTTGTTATAATCCATAAATAGTTACGATGTCAAGAGTTCTCAGCATAGACTATGGCCGCAAGCGCACCGGCCTGGCCGTCACCGACCCATTGCAGATCATTGCCAATGGCCTCACCACGGTAGCCACACACCAGCTTGAGCAGTTCGTCATCGGCTACATGGAGAAGGAGCAGGTCGAGCGCGTCATCGTAGGCCTTCCGAAGCAGATGAATGGCGAGATGAGCGAGTCATGGCGCTATATCGAGCCATTCCTCAACCGCCTGCGCAAGCTTCGTCCCGAGCTCCCTATCGAGCTGGTCGATGAGCGCTTCACCTCCGTCTTGGCACATCAGGTGATCCTCGACAGTGGCGTCGGCAAGCAGCGCCGCCGTGAGGACAAAGGCATGGTCGATGAGATCAGCGCCACCATCATCCTGCAGCAGTGGATGGAGAATCGCACCATGCCAGGATATACGCCAAAGATGTTCTGAAGACCCTCCCCAACCCTCCCTTATAAGGAGGAAAGTAACCCCAATCGTTAAATCGTAAATCGCTAAATCGTAAATCATAATGATTCTTCCAATTTATCTATACGGCCAGCCCGTCCTCCGCAAGGAGGCTGAGGATGTGCCATCTGACTATCCTGACTTGAAGGCGCTGGTCGAGAATATGTATCTGACCATGGCCAAGGCCAATGGCGTAGGACTGGCAGCTCCTCAGGTAGGACTGGCGCTCCGTATGTTTGTCGTCGATGGCATGGGCCTCGCTGAGGATTATCCAGAGTGCAATGGCGTCCGTCGCTGCATGATCAATCCAGAGATCGTAGAAGCCGCAGAGACCTGCAACTCGAAGGAGGAAGGCTGTCTCTCCATCCCTGGCGTCTATGAGTCGGTCAAGCGTCCTGACTGGATCGTGATCAACTACCTCGATGAGAACCTTCAGGAGAAAGAGGAGCGCTTCGAAGGCTTCGCTGCCCGCATGGTGCTCCACGAGTATGACCACCTTGACGGCAAGATGTTCGTCGATCATGTCGCTCCTCTGCGCAAGCAGTTCATCAAGAGCAAGCTGCAGAATATCATCAAGGGTAAGGCTACTCCAGAGTATAAGCACAAATCGGTGAAATGATAAAATGAAAAAATGAAAGAGTGAAAAAATGTCTGCTGCTAAGATAGTGCAGAAGATACTTTTTCCTCTACATTGATTATTTATTTCATTTCTTTTTATACTTATTTTTTTTCATTCTTTAATTTTTTCATTTTTTCATTTCATTATGGCAAAGAAAACTGATATGACCGAACAGACCGGTCAGATGTCTGATAAGATGAAGGCGCTGAAGCTGGCCATGGAGAAGATCGACAAGAGCTTCGGCAAGGGTAGCATCATGCGTATGGGCGACGAGCAGGTCGACGAGGTAGAGGTGATCCCTACCGGTTCCATCGCGCTCAACCAGGCGCTCGGCGTCGGCGGCTATCCTAAGGGCCGTATCATCGAGATCTATGGCCCTGAGTCATCAGGTAAGACTACGCTGGCCATCCACGCCATCGCAGAGGCTCAGAAGGCAGGTGGCATCGCAGCATTCATCGATGCAGAGCACGCTTTCGACCGCTTCTATGCACAGAAGCTCGGCGTCGATACCGACAACCTCCTCATCTCTCAGCCAGACAACGGCGAGCAGGCGCTTGAGATCGCCGAGAACCTCATCCGCTCAGCTGCCATCGACATCATCGTCATCGACTCAGTAGCAGCTCTTACTCCTAAGGCTGAGATCGAAGGCGAGATGGGTGACAACAAGGTAGGCCTCCAGGCTCGTCTCATGAGCCAGGCGCTCCGCAAGCTCACCTCGGTCATCAACCAGACCAAGACTGTCTGCATCTTCATCAACCAGTTGCGAGAGAAGATCGGTGTCATGTTCGGCAATCCTGAGACTACTACCGGAGGTAACGCCTTGAAATTCTATGCTTCTGTCCGCCTCGATATCCGTCGCGCTTCTGCCATCAAGGTAGGCGATGAGGTCATCGGCAACCAGACACGCGTCAAGATCGTCAAGAACAAGGTGGCACCTCCATTCCGCAAGGCTGAGTTCGACATCATGTTCGGCGAAGGCATCAGCCGCTCAGGCGAGATCGTCGATATGGGCGTAGAGCTCGGCATCATCAAGAAGAGCGGCTCGTTCTTCAGCTACAACGGCACCAAGATCGCACAGGGTCGTGACGCTACCAAGCAGATCATGCTCGACAATCCTGAGCTCGCTGAGGAGATCGAAGCAGCTATTGTCGCCAAGCTCAAGGCCGATCCTAATGCCATTGAGGAGGCTGAGATGGAAGCAGAGGATTGATCGTCCTAAGGAGACCTGATCCTCCTCCTCCAGAAAGAACGCGGATGGCACAGATCCGCGTCATCCGCGTTCTTCCTTATCATATATACTCCGTCATCTGACCAGGGAAAAGCACACACACCACTTAAAATCCTTTACGCATGGAATACCTTGTCCGTGATTTACGCATAGACCTGATGATGTTTCTTCTGGTGATCTATCTGATCGCCAAGACCTATCGTCATCGTAATGAAAGTCTCAAGCACAAGACCTTCCACCGCTTACTATGGGTAGGCCTGATGCAGGTCATCCTGGTCTCAGCCATTCTCTATGGCGATACGATCCAGCAGATGCCTGTCGCCCTTGACTTTGCCATTCTGCTGGCCTATTTCTTCGGCCTCTGTCTCTGCACCTATGGCTGGTTCATGTATTCCGAAATCACTTGCGACAGTAAACTTGTCAACAACAAGCGCGTGCGCATCCTGCTCATCGCGCCGCTCGTCATCTACTTCCTGCTGTGTGTCACCTCATGGTGGACGCGCCTGCTGATGTATGTCGACGATAATGGTATCTATCAGCGTGGCAGCTGGGCGTTCCTGCAGTTCCTGATCCCAGGCATCTATGCACTGGTCCTCGTCTGGCGCGCCTTGTCACGCTGGCGTAGGGGCAGGAAGTTCGACGCCTATCAGCGCGGCGTCCTCTTCTTCCCGATGATCCACGCCGTAGCCATCGTTCTGCAGATCGTCTATGGCGGCGACTATATCGTCATCGCCACCGTAGCCTCACTGGCCGTAGCCTACATCGAGCTCTATTCCATCGAAGAGAACGAGCTCAATAACGCCATCCAGCAGGCGGCAGCACAGCAGCGTGAGAAGAGTATCCTCGAGACGCTCTACGCCGACACCGTCACCACGCTCCACAACCGCCGCTATTTCTATCAGGAGCTGCAGCGCGTCCTCGAACAGAAGGAGCAGAAGATCTGCTATTTCATCAACCAGCACGAGTTCAAGAAGATCAACCTCCTGCATGGTCAGGAGAAAGGTGACGCCATGCTTGTGGCCATCGGCGACGTCCTGCGCGAAGCTTTCCCCGACCTGGAGGTCTGCCATCTGTCAGGCGATGAGTTCGGCTTCATGGTCTCGCCTAAGGAATTCAGCCTCTCCGAGATGAGTGAGGTGGCGCAGACCCTGTTCTCCGCCTTGCATAAGATCCGTGTAGAAGGCCTCGAGGACGAGCGCTTCAACTTTGCCATCGGCGCCGTCTTCGTCGGTCAGGAAGGCCTGAAGAGTCCTGACGACATCCTTACCGAGGGAGTCATCGCGCTCAAGAAGGCACGTGAGCATCCGGGCAACTTCATCTGGTCAGAGCATGACTCGTTCCCTGACGTCGAGGGTTGCTTCATGGAGCTGAGCAAGGATCGTGTGCTCTACAATGGCCTCAATGACCGCCTGTTCTCTATCCATGACGAGAAGGACTGGTTCAACTATCTGCACGACGGCGCCTTGCTCAAGGAGAATATGTACCGCCACAATGTCGCCAACATAGACGACATCATCTCCTATTTCAAGAATAAGGGACTTCCGGATTTCGAGTATGAGCGCCTGTTCCACCTGGTCGTCAAGTACGCCGTGCATATCGACGCCTTCATGTTCGAGATGCTGGTCAATGGCATCCTGATCCCATACTTCGAGTCACTCCAGCCGACCGACCGTGAGCGCTCTTACCTCGGTCACCTCTACATGCTGATGATCGACTGTCTCATGTCTGTCCTCCGCATGGGCGACCGTACGCAGCTCAAGCGCATCCGTGAGTTCATGCAGAAGGCCCGTGACATCACGCGCGACTTCCCACACGACTCCATCCGCTTCGAGCCTTATTTCTATACGCTCTGCGAGATCGTCGGCCACTATGAGAGCCTGCAGGGCCTCCTGTGCGACATCAAGTATATCGATGAGGCCTATGAGGAGCTGCGAGAGCTGCTCACCGGCAAGGACCGCTTCGTGGTGCCCGATCAGGGAGTATACCAGTACTTCTCCGACCTGGTCGACAACGCCCGTCTGTTCCCTGTCTACCGCGCCTGCTACCTGCTCGTCAACCGTCGTAACCTCAAGCCAGCCGAGAAGCTGGAGTTCCAGCAGCGCATCAGCTACATCCAGGAGCATCTGGTCGACGGCGTCTATGACCTGGCGTCCAAGCGTCCTCAGCAGCAGCGCTTCACCGCCTTCCTGCAGCGGCTCCTGACTACCCCGATGTCGACCTGTGAGCTGCTCGACAACCTTGCACAGGCACTCCACAAGGTCCATACCGATCCGTCATACAACGTGCCTGACTCCAACATCGTAGCCATCTCGTACCTCTTCCTCGGCGCCTCTCAGGCTCTGGCCTACTGTGCGAAGTCTGACGAGGAGAAGCGTCGCATCGGCATCGGCGGCATGGAGTTCCTCCTGGAGATCCTGCGCAAGCGCCAGTCGTATGCCACCGACAATCAGGTGCTCTTCCTCATCCAGGTGCTGATGAAGTCCATGTTCAACTCACCTGTCCTTTCACCAGCACTCAAGTATCATTACATCAAGCAGACCATCTCAGCCACGACGCTCGACACCTATTGTCACAGCAAGGCCGTCTCAAGCTACGCCAAGCTCATCCTGGCCAATCTCATCGACGAGCATCCTGAGCTGCTGGTAGGGCAGGACCGTCCTTATCAGACGGTCGACGAGGTCAAGGCCAACCGAGAGAACCTCCTCACTTTCATGGAGTACGCTTGCATGCTTCATGATATCGGCAAGATCAACATCATCCCTGTCACGAGCAATGCATACCGTCGTCTCACCGACCAGGAGTTCGGCTTCATCCGCCGCCATCCGGCCTTCGGCATCAGCTACCTCAAGGAGGACAAGGCCTTCGACGTGTTCCATCCGTTCGTCTACCAGCACCATCGCTGGTGGAATGGCGAGGCCGGCTATCCGAAGGTCGAAGCCAACGAGACACCGTCTAAGCTGAAGGTTCTCGTAGATATCCTCAGCATCTGCGACTCGCTCGAGGCCGCCACCTCACGTATCGGCCGTAACTATCGCACCGCCAAGAGCTTCCTGCAGATCTTCGATGAGTTTATTGTCGATGCAGGCACCCGCTATAGCGCCGACATCGTCAACTATATCATCGGTAGTCAGAAGACCTACTACCAGCTGCGACTGATGGTCGATAAGAACTGGCAGCAGGAGTATCTGTCCATCTTCCAGGAGGTTGTCTCTTCGCCTGAGACCAACTATCACACCATCGCCGCCGATCAGTTACCCGACCTCTATGAGCACACGCTCTCCGAGCAGGACATTCTGTCGGCCGAGGCCTTGCGCCGCAGCTTCGATATCCCTGAGTGGTATAAAGGCATGGCCGGCGAGGAGCAGACCATCTTCACCGCCACCTTGTTCGAGTATTCGCGCCTGATGTCGCAGCATGACAAGTCGGTCACCTTCTTCTACAGCGTCGATACCGATCGTGTCGGCTTCCTGCATCCTACGACAGACGGTCACGTCGAGACGATCTTCATCAACCACTTCTCCGAGCAGCGCATCAACCTCGTCCTGTCCGAAGAAGGCTATCACAAGGCCATCGGCATCATCCATCGCATCATCGATGAGCCCGACTTCCCGAAGCAAGGAGAGGAGAAACTGGAGTATAGCGACAAGAGCCGCTGCCTGATAGCCACCTACACCAGTATCGTGAGCCAGGGCGGTCAGGTACTCTCCATCGCCGGTCGTCTGCAGGATATATCACTTTCTACTGAGCGACTTCTGCAGACCATCCAGCAGCAGAATAAGTACATCGAGTCCTTTGACAACTCTATAACTGGCCTCTTGAACCGCACGTCCGGAGAGGCTTTGATCAAGCCGGAACTTGCCAAGGGAGGAGCTCAGATTCTCGTCATCCTCGATTGTGACAACTTCAGACAGATCAACGATCAGTGTAGTTATCTGGTGGGCAATAAGGTGCTGAGCGAACAGGGCCGTATTCTCAAGGAGTTCTTCGCCGACGATATCTCTATGCACTTGGGTGGCGATGAGTTCATCGGCTATATCAATGGCGACAAGGCCAGCCGCCTGATCAACTCGTTCGATGGCATCCAGAGGCACTTCGACACCCTCAAGCAGAACCTCGCCGGCCTTCGCCTCCCTGAGCTTGAGAACATCCCGCCGACCATGTGCATGGGCATCGTATATACCCACGGCGCCTCCGCGCCTCAGGACTTCGAGACGTTATATAAAGTAGCCGACGAAGCCTTGAAGCAGAGCAAGCGCCACCGCTTCGGCACCATCACCATCACAGAGTTCAGCGGGAAGCAAAGATAAGGAAAAAAGGAGTAATTATTAATCTCATGCATACGCGCCTATAAGTGGCTATATAAAGAGAAAAAACGTGGAGGAGGTTTTTCTCCTTTGGCGCCCATTATTGCAAGAAAGAACGGACATCCTGCCCCCACGCCGTCCATTCCCGCAAGAAAGAACGGACATCCTGACCCCAGAGATGCTTACCGAATATCTCTGCAAGATCATCAAAAACAGATTGTCTGATGAGAATCTATCTTCAAAGGAGAAGATGGAGTTTGTCAATCGTCTGATTGATTCGATTGGCGAGGATGCTTCTGAGAAACTTGTAGATGAGAAACAGATGCTATCTTTGAATTCTGAAACTATGGTCAGTAGGAGTGCGGATCTGACGTTTTAATATTTATTGCTTATGGAAAACTCAAAGAAAGATATCGGTAAGAGCCTTCTGATCGGAGCGCTGCTGAGTGCCGCGTACTGGAAGATCATGAAGCTTATGATACCGACCAAAAGGGCTCTTTTCTGTGGCGGAAAAACATGCCGGTGTAATTATTGAGGGAAATATTTGGTTGTTCGGAAAAAGGTCGTTATATTTGCAGCAAGATTATCAATCTAAATTTTGAGTGATGAGTAACTGGACAGAAAGTGCATTAGACGCATTACATAGAAGCCTCTACCCTGTACCACAGGAACTGAATGAGATTGATTGGAAGGGCGGTCTTTCGAACAAGACAGATCGTTTGGCTCAGCATCTCTGTGCTTATGCTAATCTGAAAGGAGGTGGTGTACTGGTATTTGGCGTGAACGATGATGCCACCTTTGAGGAACTTACAAAGGAAATAATCGAAGAGACAACCAAGACGCTCGGCAACATCGCTAAGAATAACCTTGCATGGTCAATCCAGCTGGAGCATGCCGTACTGGATTTCGAGGGACATTCGCTGCTCTTCATTCGCGTCCCTGAACAGCAGAACAAACCTGTTTATCTGCGTGGACGAGACATTTATGAGGCATACATTCGTTCGGCTGGTCATACCGTGAAGATGTCTCGTGAGCAGGTGCACGAGATGCTTGCTCAGTCGCATGGCTTGACGTTTGAGAAGCGTGTGGCATGTGGTGGCATTTCGGCAGAGCGTGTGCTTGAACTGCTTGATTACAAGACGATGTACGGACTCGTTGACCGCAAAATTCCACAGGATAGGGAGCGCATCATCGAACAGATGCTGGAGTTCGGAATGATTGAACAGCAGGAAGACCTCTACAACATCCTAAACCTTGGTGCCATTCTCTTTGCACATAAGCTGAAAGACTTTGAGGCGTTGAAAATGAAGGAAATTCTGGTGCGAAAGTATGCAGGTGCAAACAATCTCGTCATGGAGTTGGAGTATAAGATGGACAGAGGTTATGCGGTAGGTTTCTTTGACTTGCTCGATACGGTAATGGCGATGACCAGCAAGGAGCGTATTATTGTGAAACGCGAAGCTGTACCAACTTATCCAAAGGTGGCTGTACGCGAGTTCATGGCAAACCTCATGGTGCATCAGGATTTCTCCATCACAGGTATGCCTATAACGATAGAAATCTTTACCAACCGAATCGTGATGACCAATCCTGGTTCGTGCCTCAATGACGTAAACCGACTCATTGACCTTCCTCCGCATTCTCGCAACGAAGGTTTGGCACAGATGATGCTGCAACTCGACCTTTGTGAACGACGAGGTAGTGGGTACGACCGAGCTGTCACAGCCATCGAGGAGATGCGGTTACCAGCATACAAGGTGCAGAGTGGTGATGACTATACCCGAGTGATGATGTTCCCAGAGAAGGCTCTGAAGGAAATGACCAAGGAAGAAAAGACCGTGGCCTGCTATCAGCACGCTTGCATTCTCTATGAACGAAATGAAACGCTGACAAACCAAGCGGTACGCGAGCGATTCTGTCTTGAAAAGAACAAAAGTAGTGTAGCATCACGCATCATTGCAGAAACAGTAGAACGAGGATTTCTCAAGGTTTCGGATGAACAAAATACTTCAACGAAGTACGTCTCATACATTCCTTTCTATGGTTGAGTTTTCTTTGCAAAGTAAATCTGCATTAACCGTAAGTGATTGAGATACAATGCGTTTTTCTTTGCAAAGTAAATCCGCGTCAATAATATAAGCTTATTTTCAATTATACAGAAGTAATACTTAAAACAAATGAAAGTCAACATCTTCCAATTTTCAAGCTAATTTACAAAGACTGATTTTTGCATTACAAATTAATGGTATATTGAGCTAAACAAAGCTAAAAAACGAGCTAAAGTAATATCCAATGTCAGTAGGGATGCGGATCTGACGTTTTAATATTTATCGCTTATGGAAAACTCAAAGAAAGATATCGGTAAGAGCCTTCTGATCGGAGCGTTGCTCTCTGCCGCGTACTGGAAGGTGATGAAGCTTATTAATAAAAGGCTGGAGAAAGATGAAAGCAAATAGAATAACGCCTGCTCATCACATAACATTATAAACATCTCAAATATTAATAATGTATAGGAAACTACTTTATTTATTGACAATTCTGCTTTCATTCTTTGTGTCGTCATGTAGCAATGACGATACTCCGATCGAGTCTCATAATGTGATGGCCGACGGTACTTACGAAGGTATAGGCGAAGGACGTAGTGGCATGATCAAGATTGCCATTACGGTAGAGAATCATGCAATCACTAGCGCTAAGGTTCTGACTCAGTCGGAATCGAAATTCGCTCAGGAAAGCCTTCAGGAAATGATTGATCGCATACTCAAGGCTCAAACCACACAGGACGTGGATGTAGTGACCGGCGCTACGCTCACTTCTACAGGTGTGATTAGTGCAATGACGATGGCTATAGATGCAGCTTACGGCAAGAAAGTACAGGAGCCTGACTACGCTGACACTTCGTGCGACGTAGTGGTAGTAGGTGGCGGTGGTGCAGGCCTTGCCACTGCTATTCAGGCAGTGAATGACGGTGCTAGCGTCATCGTACTTGAGAAGCGTAACTATCTGGGAGGCAATACCAATAGTTCAACGGGTGGTATCAATGCTGCAGTGACACGTTTTCAGCAGGCACTCAACATCGTAGACTCAAAAGATTTGTTCTATAACGACATCATGGTAGGCGGCCATAACCTGAACGATCCGGTACTGGTACACACCCTCGTCGAGAATGCTCCTACTACCCTTGACTGGCTTGCTGGCCTTGGCGCTGACCTTACAGATGTAGGCATGATGGCGGGCAGCAGCATAGCTCGCACTCACCGTCCGAAAGGTGGCACAGCCATCGGTCCTCATCTGATGAAAGTGCTCGCTAACAATGCTCATGACATGAATATAGACATCCGCACCGGCAATACTGTGACTGACGTGCTGCGTGCAGATGATGGCTCGACCAGCGGTGTAACCGTTAAGACCGAAAGCGGCAAGACCTACACCATACACGCCAAGGCAGTGGTATTGGCAACTGGTGGTTTCGGCGCCAACCTGGATATGGTGAAGTCGTATAAGAAAGAGCTTGCTGGCTTCTCTACCGTGAACCATAAAGGCGCTACAGGAGATGCTTTTGCCTGGGTGGAGAAGTTTGATGCTCAGCTCTATCAGATGGAGCAGATTCAGATACACCCTACTGTCGATGCTCGCAACACGCTACTCATCACCGAGGCTGTACGTGGTAATGGAGCCATCCTCGTAAACCGTAGTGGACAGCGCTTTGCCAATGAGCTCTCGACGCGCGATGTCCTCTCTGCGGCCATCCTTGCTCAGGATGGTGCTTCGGCCTTTATTATCTTCGACACGGGCGTCAGACAGTCGCTCTCTGCCATCGAGACATACGCTAGCCAGCAACTTCTCACTGAGGGTGAGACCGTGGCGGAATTAGCCAGAAAAGCTGGAATAGATGAGAAGACGCTGGAACTCAGTATCTCGAAATATAATCAGTATCAGCAAGACCAGAACGACCCGGATTTCGGACGCAAAGCCTCGGAGATGCCTCGCTCTCTCTCCATTGCTCCTTACTATTGTATAGAAGTGAAACCTGCCATACATCACACGATGGGCGGCATACACATCAATGCCGAGTGTAATGCGCTGGACAAAAAAGGCAACCCTATCCCAGGGTTGTTTGCCGCAGGCGAGGTTACTGGTGGCGTCCATGGCGGCAATAGACTGGGTGGCAATGGCGTTGCAGATATCGTAGTATTTGGAAAGATAGCTGGTAGTCAAGCGGCAAGATGGGCCAAGTCAAGATAAATTGAACAAAAATCTATTTCCTAATTGTAGTCTTACATTTAATTTAACGATGAACGCACAAAACCCTTTTATGCAGATTGCCATACAGGAGGCAATGGAAGGTATAACACATGGTCATGGTGGGCCTTTCGGCTCGGCCATCGTTAAGGATGGGGTAGTGATCGCTTCGGGGCATAACCGGGTGGTGGCTAACAATGACCCTACGTGCCACGGTGAGATGGATGCCATACATAAGGCTTGCGAGAAACTGGGGACGTTTGACCTCAGCGGCTGCGAGCTATATACGACTGGCGAGCCTTGCCACATGTGTCTTTGCGCCTGTATGTGGGCCAATATCAGCAAGATATATTATGGATGTACGATACGCGACAATGAGATCATCGGTTTTCGCGACAACTACTTCGACAGTATCTTTGGCGGACGCGACAAGCTGACTGATTACATGATACAGATCGATCGGGAGGCTTGCCTCGAAGTCTTCGAGAAATACAACTCTATGAATTCGACGAAGTATTGATTAAGAAATAATCCTATTCATACGGACATCCCACTCATCAGTTGGGATGTCTTTTTTTATTTGGCAAGCAAAAGCGACGCCCCACTTGGGACACTTGAGCTGCGGGAGGAGACGGTCGTACCAGCCGCCACCACGACCGAGGCGCTTGCCATTGCGAGTGAAGGCGCGGCCGGGGATGATGGCCAGGTTGACCTCGCCGAGGACTTCGGCGGGGATGACGGGTGCATTGGCGCTCTGGTCGGGGATGATGATCTCCTTGCCTGAGCCGCGTGCATCGTCGATGAGCAGTTGCAGGTTGATCTCGTCTGGCAGAGCGTCGTAGAGGAGGACGGTATTGGCCTGCTGCCACTCTGCGGTGCCGAGGATCTGAAGGCAGACGAAGAGTGAGGCGGTGTCGCGGTCAGCGGCACTCAGTTTCTGTATTTCGTTGCGTATCTGTTTGCGAAGTTCTTGCTTGGTCATAATATTGTTTTAACCATGTATGCGATGTAGAGGAGCGTCAGGACAGCGCCTTCCCAACGGACGATCTTGCGGTGTGTGCGAAGGAAGATCCAGAGGATGATGCTTACGAGGATCATGACGAGGTAGTCGAAGCCGAAGCCGACGTTGCTCTCCTGGATCGGACAGATGATGGCCGAGATGCCGATGACGCTGAGGATGTTGAAGGTCACCGAGCCGATGATGTTGCCGATGGCCATGTCGGACTCTCCCTTGATTGAAGCCATCACTGAGGCAAAGAGCTCGGGCAGCGAGGTGCCGACGGCCACGATGGTGAGGCCGATGATACGGTCGGAGACGCCGAGGTCGGAGGCGATGTTAGAGGCGCCTTCGATGAGCTTGTCAGCGCCGAAGACCATTGCACCAAACGAGACGACGACGACGAGTAGGGCCTTCCAGAGTGCCATCGGTGTCTCGGTGGCTTCCTCTTCCTGCTTCATGGCCTTGCGCGAAGCTATAACCTGATACCACACGAAACCGACCAGCATCAGGACGAAGATGACGCCGGCCCATCGCTCAATAGAGCCTGTCATGGCGACGGCGACGAAGAGGATGGCCGAGAGGAGCATGAATGGGTGATCGATGCGAAGCGTGGCTCGTGAGGACGCGATAGGGACGATGAGCGACGAGACGCCGAGGATGAGGCTGATGTTGGCAATGTTGCTGCCGACGACGTTGCCGATGGCGATGCCGCTATTGCCGACCAAGGCCGACTGTGCAGACACCAGCAGCTCTGGCATGGAGGTGCCAAAGCCGACGACGGTCATGCCGATGACCATCTTGCTCAGCTTGGCACGCTGTGCGATGGCGACGGCTCCCTCGACGAGGTAGTCGCCACCTTTGATCAGCAGCACGAAGCCGAGGAGGATATAGGCGATGTTTATAATCATATTTTTAAAGGTTTTTAAGGGAAGTAAAAGGGGAGTAAAAAGGAAGTAAAAGGGACGATAGTATCGGCTACCGATATTTTTATAGAAAGATCCAGACAACTGGCACAAACGTCCCTTTTACTCCTCTTTTACTACCCTTTTATTTCAAAATCCCATCACGACGCATCAGCGCCTGGATGTCTGGATCTGAACCCTTGAACTCACGATAGAGCTCAGAAGGATCGACGGTGTCACCGCTCTCAAGGAGATGACGGAAACGCTTGGCGGTCTCTGGGTTGAAGATTCCTTCTTTCTCGAAGACTGAGAAGGCGTCTGCATCGAGCACCTCGGCCCACTTGTAGCCATAGTAGCCAGCAGCATAGCCGCCACTGAAGAGGTGGGTGAATGAAGTGGACATCATGCAGTTGTCGACGAGTGGGAGTACCTGCGTAGGTGCCATGGCGTCGCGCTCGAACTGCTCGATGTTGCCGAGCTGTGGATACTTCACGTCAACCTCACGGCTGCGAGCCATGGTCTTGGAGGCAATGCCGAGGGTATGGTAAGCCATATCGAGGAGGCCGAACGAGAGCTGACGGACGCAAGAGTAGGCAGCGTGGTAGTTCTCAGCCTTCTGCAGGCGGTCGATGAGGTCCTGTGGGATCTTCTCTCCGGTCTCGTAGTTCTCAGCAAAGGTATCGAGGAACTCGCGCTTGCGGAGGAAGTTCTCATTGAACTGTGATGGCAGCTCTACGAAGTCATGCTTGACGTTGGTGCCACTCTGTCCACTATAGCGGCACTTGGTGAGCAAACCATGCAACGAGTGTCCGAACTCATGCAGGAAGGTGCTGGTCTCGTAGTAGGTGAGGAGTGCTGGCACGTAGTTCTCGTCACCTGGCTGACCGATAGGCTGTGAGAAGCTCATGACGATCTGAACGTGAGGACGTGAGTCTACTTCTGTGCCATCTGCAGCGGTTTCCATCCACTGTCCTTTGAACTCCGTCATCCAGGCACCTGGGCGCTTGGTCTCGCGTGGAGAGAAATCGGTGTAGAGGAGGCCGAGGTAAGAACCATCGCCATCGATGACCTCAAAACACTCTGCTGCTGGATTGTAGACAGGGACGTCGATCTTCTGGAAGGTGACGCCATAGAGCTTGGTAGCGAGGCCAAAGACGCCTTTCTTGACGTTCTCGAGCGAGAGGTATGGCTTGATGAGCGCGTCGTTGAAAGCGTACTTCTCAGTCATCAGAAGCTCTGAATAGTAGCTGAAGTCCCAAGGCTGGAGACCGCCTTCGAGAGGCTGTCCACCATGCTCTTTCTCATACTTGGCAGCATAGTCTTCTACTTCCTTTACCTCCTTGTCTGCTGGAGCTTTATAGGCGTTGAGCAACGTATTGAGAAGGTTATAGACCGCATCTGGAGTCTTAGCCATGGTGTTTTCGATGCGGAAGTCAGCGAAGGTCTCATAGCCGAGGAGCTCTGCACGTTCCTGACGGAGGGTGACGATGCGACGGATGTTATCGGTGTTGTCGTACTCGCCACCTACACAGCGGCCGTTATAAGCCTTGTAGAGCATCTCGCGGAGGTCACGGCGTGAAGAATACTTCATGAACGGACCGTAGGATGGAGCCAACAGGGTGAGCTTGTAGCCGTTGGCCTTGAGGTCTTCAGTGACGAACGATGGGAGGCCGGCGAGGTCAGTCTCAGGATTGAGCGTGTATGACCACTCACCGGTAGCCTTCTGTACGTTCTGGCCATAGACGAGCGTGAGGCTGTCGAGCTCGGTGCTGATCTGGCGCCAACGCTCACGCTGTTCGCCCTGCAGGGTAGCACCCGAACTGAGGTAGCCATCGTAAGTGTCTTTCAGCAGACGGAACTGCTCTGTGGTCAAAGCGTCATGATTGTCCTTGTATTTGTTCCAGACAGCCTCTACGCGCTTGAAGAGCTGCTCGTTGAGCGCGATCTTGAGCGAGTGTTCGCTCATCATAGGCTGAATCTTGACGCTGAGGTCGAGCATGTCGTCGGTGCCGTCGCACTCCAGGAGGTTGTAGAAGATGCTGCTGACGCGACCCAAGAGCTTGCCTGTCTTGTCAAGTGCGGCGATGGTGTTGTCGAAGTCTGGCTCAGCAGGATTATTGATGATGGCGTCAATCTCCTCGTCTTCCTGCTTCATACCTTGCTCGAAGGCTGGCAGGTAGTGTTCGAGCTGGAGCTTGTCAAACTCGAAGGCGCCGTGAGGAAGAGGTGATTCGTGCAAGAAAGGATTTTCCATATCCGTGGTATTTGAGGTGCAAGAGGCCAGGGACAAAGCGATGGCGGCTGCGGTGAGATTTAGAAATTTTTTCATTTCATTCAAAAATTGATTTAGTTAGGAGTGAGGAGTTAGGAGTGAGGAATTGTTTGCCATGCTGCGAAAAAACTTCTTAGAAGCAAGGTAATAACTCCTAACTCTAACGAGCCCTCGGCTAAAGCCTCGTCTTCTCGCCAAGAGCATAAAAATGCTCTTTCTGCGGCTGCGAGGACCTCACTCCTAACTCCTCACTCTTAGAACTTGCTCGCAAGTTCACTTGCCTTCACCTTCTCCTGTTCGCCCGTGATCATATTCTTGAGCGAAACCTCCTGATTGGCTACCTCATCGCCACCGATGATAGCAACGTATGGGATCTGCTTGGCGTTAGCGTATGACATCTGCTTCTTCATCTTGGCGCCTGCCTCAGGATAGACCTCGGCGCGGATACCTGCCTGGCGGAGCTGTGCGAGGAGTGGGAGAGCGAAGTCCTGCTCGGCCTCGCCAAAGGTGACGAAGAGGACCTGTGTGCTCTGCAGCGCGTCAGTAGGATAGAGGTCGAGCTGGTTGAGCACGTCGTAGATTCGGTCTGCACCGAACGAGATGCCGACACCTGAGACGCCTGGCATACCGAACACACCCGTGAGGTTGTCGTAGCGGCCACCGCCGGTGATGGAACCGATCTGCACGTCGAGCGCCTTGACCTCGAAGATAGCGCCGGTGTAGTAGTTAAGGCCACGAGCCAGGGTGAGGTCGATGTCGAGCTGGCAGCGTGCGCCACCAAGCTTCTCGAGCTTAGCCAGTACCCACTCGAGTTCCTCTGCACCCTTGACGCCGATCTCTGAAGCTGCGAGCGTCTGCTTGATGGTAGCGAGCTTCTCGGCGTTAGAACCTTCGAGCATGATGATAGGCTGGAGCTTCGAGATCTGCTCGTCGCTGAGACCCTTCTCGCGGAGCTCTGCATTGACGTTGTCGAGACCGATCTTGTCGAGCTTATCGATGGCCACGGTAATGTCGACGAGTAGCTCAGGAGCGCCGATGACGTCGGCGATGCCAGCGAGGATCTTGCGGTTGTTCATCTTGATGGCTACACGGATACCGAAGCGGTGCATCACCTCATCGATCATCTGGATGATCTCTACCTCGTTGAGGAGAGAGTCGCTGCCGACGACGTCAGCATCGCACTGGAAGAACTCACGATAGCGGCCTTTCTGAGGACGGTCAGCACGCCATACTGGCTGGATCTGATAACGCTTGAATGGGAAGGTGAGCTCGTTCTGGTGCATCACTACGAAGCGTGCGAAAGGAACGGTGAGGTCGTAGCGCAGGCCTTTCTCGCAGACACGAGCAGCAAGGCGTGCAGAGCCTTCTGGCTTGCCCTCTGCGTTGACGAGCTCTTCTGGCTTGACGTCGCTGAGGAAGTTGCCTGAGTCGAGGATCTTGAAGAGGAGCTTGTCGCCTTCCTCGCCATACTTGCCCATGAGGGTAGAGAGGTTCTCCATCGAAGGCGTCTCGATCTGCTGATAGCCGAAGAGGCTGTAGACGTCCTTGATGGTGTTGAAGATATAATTGCGCTTTGCCATCTCTACTGGAGAGAAGTCGCGTGTTCCTTTAGGGATGCTTGGTTTTACTTGAGCCATTTTTATGTCGTTTTTATTTGTTTCTTCGTTCGAATTCTTATCCGACGATAGAAAGAATGCTTAATTTTGCGCGCAAATATAGTCAATTTTTCTTTTTTTCAGTCGATTTGAGAATTATTTTTTTCGAAATACTCCTCATTTTAAATAATATTGATTATCTTTGCCACTCCAATATTGGATTTTCAGCTCCATTAAGAATAACTATGAGCGTTACCGACATACTAAAGAATACTACTGAGACCCTTTTCAGCTTTGAGGTTCTCCCCCCGTTGCGTGGCAAGAGCATCGACCAGATCTATGGCGCTATTGACCGACTGATGCCATTTAATCCGGCTTTTATCGAGGTGACAACCCACCGTTCTGACTATACTTATAAGGAGGTGGCTCCTGGCCAATATCAGCGTGTGGAGGAGCGACTCCGTCCGGGTACGGTGGCCATTGCCTACGCAATCAAACAGAGGTATAACCTGCCAGTGGTGCCACACATCATCTGCAGTGGCTACTCGCAGCAGGAGACGGAGTATGAGTTGCTCGACCTGGCGTTCCTCGATATGCGTGACTTGATCATCTTGCGTGGTGATAAGTCGAAGCAGGACTCACGTTTCATCCCGAAGGAAGGTGGCTTGCGCTACGCTTCTGAGCTGTGTCAGCAGGTCAATCAGTTCAATGCCGGTAAGTTGCTCTTCGGTGATAGCCATGAGCTCTGTCTGGAGCGACCATTCACCTACGGCGTGGCTGGCTATCCTGAGAAGCATGAGGAGGCGATGTCATTTGCAGCCGATCTGCGCGCGTTGAAGCAGAAGGTGGATCTTGGCGCGGGATATATCGTCACTCAGATGTTCTTCGACAACCAGAAGTATTTTGATTTCGTCGATAAGTGTCGTGAGGCGGGTATCAATGTACCAATTGTCCCTGGCATTAAGCCGCTGGCTACGCTCAATCATTGCACCATGTTGCCACGTACGTTCCATATCGACTTTCCGGAGGAGCTCGTCGAACAGCTGGAGAAGTGTTCTTCGAATGAGGATGTCAAGAAGGTCGGTACGGAGTGGTGCATCCGCCAGTGTCGTGAACTGAGAGATCATGAGGCGCCGTCGCTGCATTTCTATACGATGAATGCGGCGGTGCAGATCGAGACAGTGATGAAATCGCTTTAATTCATAATTACTAATTCATAATTCATAATTGTGAACTTACGCGAAGCTTTTGAACATAAAATCCTGCTGCTGGATGGTGGTATGGGATCCTTGATTCAGGAATACGGAATCAAGGGTGCCAACAACGACATGCTCTCTATTGAGCGTCCGGAGGTGATTCTTGATATCCACCGTCGTTATGTCAAGGCTGGTGTGGATGTGCTGACGGCCAATACCTTTTCGTCTCAGCGCATTTCGCAGCATGAATATCACCAGGAAGATAAGATTGCCGAGATGAACCGCGCCTCTGTGCGTCTGGCACGTATGGCGGCGGAGGAGGCGACGGATCGTAAGGTCTATGTCGTCGGTGACGTAGGTCCGACCAGCAAGATGCTCTCGATGAGCGATGACGTCAATGATCCTGCGGCGCGTGCTATCACATTCGATGAACTGGAGGCTGCGTATTATGAGCAGATCAAGGTGCTGGTGGAAGAAGGGGTGGATGGTCTTTTGATTGAGACCATCTTTGATACGCTGAATGCAAAGGCCGCATTATCAGCTTTTGCACGGGCAAAAGCTGAAGTTAGGAGTGAGGAGTTAGGAGTGAGGAGTTCCGGTACCTCGCATCCCGTAGCCTTTCCCGAAGTGCTTCTCTCCATGACCGTGAGCGACGCTTCTGGCCGTACGCTGAGTGGTCAGACAGTGGAGGCTTTTGTGACTTCTGTACTCCACGCTCGTCCATTGTGTTTAGGCTTGAACTGTGGCCTTGGCGCGGAAGGTATGATACCTTATCTGCGCCAGATGTCAGCGGTTGCTCCATGCTTTGTGAGCTGTCATCCGAATGCAGGTCTTCCTAATCAGTTCGGTGGCTATGACGATACGCCAGAGGATATGGTGCGCCAGATGCAGCCTTATTTCGATGAAAAACTCGTCAACATGGTCGGTGGCTGTTGTGGTACGACCCCAGAGCATATCGCTGCCATGCGAGCAGAGCTTGATCGTCGCAAAGAAGATTCATTGCGAAAACCTGTAGAGAAAGATAGCTGCATGCATCTCGCAGGCTTAGAATCACTCGTTGCTGGTACTAACAATTCCTCTGCATTTTGCGAGGCAAAAGCCCTCACTCCTCACTCCTCATTTGTTAAAGTCGGTGAGCGCTGCAACGTCGCCGGTTCGCGCAAGTTCCTCCGTCTGATCAATGAGAAGAACTATGACGAAGCCTTGGATATCGCACGTAAGCAGGTGGAGGATGGCGCCATGGTCATTGACGTCAATATGGATGACGGTTTGCTGGATGCCAAGCAGGAGATGGTGACTTTCTTGAATCTACTGGCTTCTGATCCTGCCATCAGTCGTGTACCTATTATGGTCGATAGCTCGCGTTGGGATGTCATCGAGGCGGGTTTGAAGTGCATACAGGGTAAAGGCGTGGTGAATAGCATCAGCCTGAAGATGGGAGAGGAGGAGTTCCTTGAGCATGCGCGTACCATCCGACGATTAGGTGCTGCGGTCATTGCTATGTGCTTCGACGAGGAAGGCCAGGCCACGGATTATGCGCGTCGCGTCAAGATCTGTCAGCGTATGTATGATCTGCTCATCGGTGTTGGCTTTGATCCAGAAGACATCATCTTCGATCCGAACGTACTCACCATTGCCACCGGTATGAGCGAGCACTTTGCTTACGCTCAGGACTTCATCCGTGCTACCCGTTGGGTCAAAGATAACCTCCCTGGTACGCGTGTCTCTGGCGGTTTGTCAAACCTCTCGTTTGCCTTCCGTGGCAACAACTATCTGCGCGAGGCTATGCATACGGTCTTCCTGCATCACGCCATCCCGAATGGCATGGGTATGGCCATCATGAATCCGGCGGCTGAGGTCGATTATAAGACGATTCCTTTGGAGCTCCGTATGGCAATCACCGAGGTGGTGCTCAATACGTATGACGAGGCTAGCGAGGAACTTATCGAGATCGCTCAGCGGATGAGCGAGGCGCAAGCAGCGGCGAAGGAAGCGGGAGTGAAGTATGATCCGAAGGCCATCTTTTGTAATGAGGAATTAGGAGTGAGGAGTGAGGAATTGTCAGCTTCGTCTTCACAAAACTCTGTAGACAATAACCCGCAGACTCCAGAGCAGCGCTTACAGCAAGCTTTATTAAAAGGCGTAAGCAACACGCTGGAAGCAGACCTGATGGAGCTTATAAATAAAGGAGATTCTCCCCTCAATATCATCTCCGGTCCGCTGATGGATGGCATGAACGAAGTCGGCCGCCTCTTCGGCGAAGGCAAGATGTTCCTGCCACAGGTGGTCAAGACGGCGAGAACGATGAAAAAGGCCGTTGAGATCCTCAACCCCTTCATGGAAGCCGGGAAAGACGACACTAACCACTCCCTTTCTCCTGTAGAGGGAAAGGGTCAGGGGATAGGGGCCAGAATTGTCCTCGCCACCGTCAAAGGCGACGTCCACGACATCGGCAAAAACATCGTCGGCGTCATCATGTCGTGCAACAACTTCCAGGTCATTGATCTCGGTGTGATGGTTCCTTGCGAGGACATCATCAAAGCCGCCATCGAACAGAAAGCCGATATCGTGAGCCTCTCTGGCCTGATCACGCCATCACTCGAAGAGATGTGTACGGTGGCAAAAGCGATGCAGGAGGCTGGTTTGCGTATCCCGATCATGGTAGGTGGCGCCACGACATCGCCAATCCACACGGCGGTCAAGATTGCACCATGTTATGACGGTCCTGTCTTCCATGTTCGCGATGCAGCGATGAATCCTGGATTGGCTATGAAACTGCTCGATCCGGCTCAGCGTGATGCGGTCATTGAGGCCAATCGTCAGGAACAGGAACGAATCCGTCAGCAACAGGAGGAGAAACAGTCGCAGAAGAAGGCCGAGAAGCAACAGCAGGAGGCCGCTGGCGTGGCTACTCCGCTGCAGCGCCGCTGGTCGTGTGACTGGTCGACGTATCAGCCTGTGCAGCCTCCATTCATAGGGAACCAAGTATTGCCTGCCATTGCGCTCAAGGATATCGCGCCACTCATTGACTGGACCTATTTCTTCTGGACGTGGCGCGTGAAGGCTGACACCGAGGAAGGACGGAAGCTCAAGGCTGATGCAGATACTTTGCTCAACGAACTGCTCAATGACACGGCTTATGGCCTCAGTGCGACTCAGGCGTTCTATCCGGCTTGCGGTAAGGAAGATCGTATCCGTATCCAGCTGCGACACTCTGGCCATGATCCTGCGTGTCCGTGCTGTAACAAGACGCTCGAAATCCTCACGCCTCGTCAGCAGAAGCCAGAAGGAACGTGTCTGTCGCTCTGCGATTATATTGCGCCTGCGCCAGAGGCTCTGAGTGGCGCTACAAGCGATTATCTCGGTGCCTTTGCGGTAACTATCAACCAGACACTTCTGATGCGCCTGGAGACGCTGAAAACGACACGCGGCGGCAGCGATTATGACGTGCTGTTGCTACAGACCGTGGCTGACCGACTGGCTGAGGCTGGTGCAGAATATCTCTCAGTGCAGCTGGCAGAGAAACAACAGTGGCGTGGCATCCGTCCTGCCATCGGCTACCCATCATTGCCTGATCAGAAGAATATCTTCCTCCTTGGCGAGATGATCGACTTCGACGCTGTGGGTATCCGACTCACAGAGAATGGTGCGATGTATCCTCAGGCCTCTGTCTGCGGATTGTATATCTCTAATCCTGCCGCAGAGTATTTTGAGATAAAATAATTAGTAATTAGCATTTTGCTCCTCATGACCGATGAATACTATATGAAGCTTGCCTTGCAGGAAGCTCGTGTTGCCGCTGAAGAAGGAGAGATCCCTGTCGGAGCGCTCATTGTGTGCAAGGATCACATCCTGGCTCGCACTCACAACCTCACGGAGACGCTGCATGACGTCACTGCTCACGCTGAGATGCAAGCCATCACTGCGGCTGCAGAACGTCTCGGAGGCAAGTATCTCACCGACTGTACGCTCTATGTCACGCTCGAGCCTTGTGTGATGTGTGCAGGCGCTCTCGGCTGGAGCCAGATCTCACGTATCGTCTATGGTGCAGAGGATCCTCGTCGTGGCTTCTCTCGCATTGCTCCGCAGGCGTTGCATCCTAAGACACAGGTGGTCAGTGGGGTGATGGCGGAGGAGGCGCTGACGTTGGTGAGGGAGTTCTTTGCAAAGAAAAGGTAGTCCCATCGGACCCTCCCCCGGCCATTCCCCCTCGCTAAAGCTCGTCTTCTCGCTGAAGGCTTCTCAAGCCTTCTGACCGCTGCGAGGACCACAAGGGAGGGGAGTAATTCGTAATTAGTAATCTGTAATTTGTAATTAATTTTATAATTCGTAATTAGAAAATGAGACATTTTCTCCTTCTTCCTTTGCTCCTTTTGACATTCCTTGTGTCAAGTTGCGGAACCACTTCGACCGTACCTATCACAGGTCGTAAGCACAATCTGCTGGTCGATGACGCTCAGGTGTTGAGCCTCAGTACTCAGCAGTATTCTCAGTACATGCAGTCGGCTAAGCCATCGACTAACAAGGCCAACACAGAGCTCGTGAAGCGTGTCGGTACTCGTCTGGCTACCGCTGTCGAGACTTACCTCAAGAACAATGGCTTTGCCAATGAATTGAATAACTTTGCCTGGGAGTTCAATCTCGTTGCTGACAAGCAGGTCAACGCCTTCTGTATGCCTGGCGGTAAGATTGTCGTATACGAAGGTCTCCTTCCGGTTACTCAGGATGAGGCGTCTCTGGCTGTCGTCCTGGGTCATGAGATTGCACACGCTGTAGCCAAGCATTCGGCTGAGCAGATGTCTACACAGCTCCGTCAGCAGTACGGTACACAGATCGTTGCACAGGTGCTCAATCAGGTGGCTCCTAACTCTACCACCCTCACCGGATTGGCAGGATTGGCCGCTCAGATGGGATTCTCGTTCGCCAACCTCAAGTACAGTCGCGACAACGAGACAGAGGCCGACGTCATGGGCCTGATCTTCGTGGCTATGGCTGGCTATGATCCACAGACAGCCATCCCATTCTGGCAGCGTATGGCAGCTTCGAATGGCGGTAATTCTGGCAGCGATCTCTTCAGCGATCACCCAAGTGACGCCAAGCGTATCGCTACGCTGCAGCAGATGATGCCAGAGGCCTTGAAGTACTACAAACCAGTGACAGCTACTACAACTGCCAAGGCTTCAACCACTAAGACCTCTACGGCAAAGAAGACCACGACCACCAAGAAGACCGTAAAATGATCCATTTTGCGGTGAAAAACCGCAGAATTATCATTTCTCATACTTGTTTTTGTTAATTTATATATAAAAATTTTGCTCCTTATATATAAATATGTATATTTGCGGCATCATTAATATGACTGTTTAACTATTAAAATCTTTTACAAAATGGCTTATAGCATCATTACAATCGAAGGTATTGGTGAGGTTTATGCAGAGAAGTTGAAGGCTGCAGGTATTAACACCACTGAGGCTTTGCTCGAGAAGTGTGCAGGTCCTAAGGGTCGCGCTGCTTTGGCAGAGGAGACTGGCATCAGCCCTAAGCTGATCCTCAAGTGGACCAACCATGCTGACCTCATGCGTATCAAGGGTATCGCTGGTCAGTTCGCAGAGTTGCTCGAGGCTGCTGGCGTTGATACCGTCAAGGAGCTCCGTCATCGCGTTCCTGCTAACCTCAAGGCTAAGCTCGATGAGTGCAATGCTGAGAAGAACCTCGTAAACCGTGTCCCTAATCTCCCTGAGATCGAGGCTATGGTTGCTCAGGCTAAGGAGCTTGAGTGTGTCATGACTTACTAATTTGTCTGTTACTATGCTATATGACATTTGGCTGCATCACTTCATCGGTGCAGTCAAATGTCTATCTTTTATTAATCGGCAGGAAATAGATTCGGTCAATAATTAAATTTTGCTATTTTATCTGGTTGTTTGATTAACTTTATTGCATCTGTAATGATAAACAAGGAAAAACTAGAGAAGTACATTCTAAAGCTCAGTATGACCGATACTGTCAAGAACAGCCGTATTGCTCTTCCGCTTGTCATGCTGTTTGAGGTCTGTATGATCATCAGCTGGGTGGCGAATGTCGATGATAAGTCTTCTACCAGCAGCCTATGCTATCTGGTAGGTTATATCGTGCTGTTCTCGTTTACGGCGCTGGTCCTGCTCTTCCTTCAAAAGTCAGGGAAGCATATTGAGCGGAATTATCGCAAGATCAATCAGATGCAGCATCTGCTGGCCTTTGTCTACATGCTTTGGGCCATCAGTTTCACCTATGTAGGCAGTGAGATGCGAGGTCACTTTGACTATCTGATCTTTATCACGTTTGTGACGCTCATGCCACTGTTCTGTTATCTCAATCCGATTTTCTGGACTTTCCTGCAGTTGATGGGTTCAGGATGCATGGTTTTCTTTGCCAGCCATCATGATCGATTCTTTTCTTTCTTTATCAATTTCATGGTCTTCATGATCATCTCGATCGTTGCTGGCTGGACGATGTACCGTATCCGTCGCTCGTCTTATCAGCGTCAGATCGAGCTGGAGCATGAGCGAAACTCCGCGTTTGACCTGGCTCATAAAGACTCACTCACAGGCCTGCCAAACCGTCAGAGCTGCGATGAATATATTGAGAAACTGAAGAAGGGTCCTGTGCCTGAGGATATCATTATCCTGATGTGCGATGTGAATGGCCTGAAGCCGGTCAATGACAAGTTGGGACATAAGGCCGGTGATGATCTGCTGAAGGGTGCCGCCGAATGCTTGGAGAAGGCATTCCTGCGTATGGGAACGATTTATCGTGTCGGTGGCGATGAATTTACAGGTGTTCTTCATGGCTCCGCTCAGGAGCTGGATGAAGCTCTTAAGAAGTTCGAGGTTGTCACCAATAACTGGAGGGGTAGGAATGGTCAGAGTCTCTCTATCTCCATCGGACATGCTTCCTTGCGTTCCAATCCGAACGCCTTATTGTCTTCGCTCCTCACACAGGCCGATAATGCCATGTACGAGGCGAAGCGCCTGCACTACCAGATGCAGAAGAGAGATCAATAGAATAGCACCACCGTCAGATATGCGATACCGATAGAGACGAACGTGGTGATGAATCCTGAAAGCTGGAAAGAATGGTTGATGACATACTTTCCGGCTTTTGTCGTACCCGTCTGGTCGAAGTTGATGGCCGCTACCTCAGTAGGGTAGTTCGGCAGGAAGAAGTAGCCGTTGCAGGCAGGGAACATGGCGATCAGCAGCATCGGATTGATACCTAATGCCATGCCGAGCGGATAGACAGTGCGGACGGTAGCCGCCTGTGAGAACAGCATGATAGACATGAAGAAGAGTGCCACGGCAAAGAGCATCGGCATCTGTGTGACGATGGCCGAGATACCCTGCGAATAGAAGTCGAGGTGACCGCTGAAGTAGGTGTCTCCCATCCACGCGATACCGAAGATGCTGACCATGGCGTTCATGCCAGCGCTGAAAACCGTGCCATTGGCCGCCTTTGAGACATTGGCCTTGCCGACCCATAGGATGAGCGCTGCCACGGCCATCATGACCATCTCAATGGTTTCGCTCATCGAGACGGACTTGAGGGTGCCATCTGCCTGCTCGAAAGAAGGACGGAGCGATGGTACAGAACCGAACAGTACGACCAGTGCCACACCGAAGAGGAAGGCCCATACAGAGCGCTTGGCACGACGCTCCTGCTCTGGACCCATCTGCAGGTCATCGACGCTCTCTGCGTTCTCATTCGCGTTCTGCGCCTTGATCAGACCAGCCTTGAGTCGCTCCTGATAGACAGGATCCTGCTCCAGTTCCTTACCGATCTTATTCTGCACGAAAGCAGCTACGATGATAGCGATGATCGATGCTGGTATGCATATCAGCAGGATGTCCTTCAGCTCGATACCCTTGCCTCCCAGCATATCCACGCTGATGATCGCTGCCGTAGCAGCAGAGACAGGACTGCCGGTGATACCTAAGGATGCAGCAATGACACTGACGCTCAATGGTCGCTCCGGTCGCACCTTATTCTTCTGTGCAATCTCCGAGATGATCGGCAGGAGCGAATAGCAGGTGTGAGCCGTACCTGCCACGATACAGAAGAGCCAGCAGACGAGCGGACCATAGTAGGTGATATGATCAGGATGGCGGCGCAGGAATCGTGCTGCCACACCTACCAGATAATCCAGTCCTCCAGAGGCTTGCAACGTAGCTGCAGCCGTGATGACCGAGACGATGATCAGAATCACGTCCATCGGTATCTTGCCCGGCTGCATGCCGAAGCCATAAACCAGGATAAAGACGCCAAGCATACCCATGATGCCCATGCCGATGCCACCGATGCGGGCGCCGACGAAGATTAGGGTGAGTACGATGAGGAGCTGGATGAGGATGAGTGTGGTCATTGCATTATAAAAGAATAAAAAGAGGTAAGCACCGAGATGCTTACCTCAAATATTTTGTCTAATATAGAATTAGAGCTTGTCGTTAGAACCAAGAACGTTAACGATCTTGTGGATGTACATCTTCTTCATGTTGTCACGTGCTGGCTTGAGGTACTGACGTGGATCGAAGTGAGATGGGTTCTCAGCAAGATGCTTGCGGATAGCAGCGGTCATAGCGAGACGTGAGTCAGAGTCGATGTTGATCTTGCAAACTGCTGACTGAGAAGCCTTGCGGAGCTGATCCTCTGGGATGCCGATAGCAGCCTCGAGCTGGCCACCGTACTGGTTGATGGTGTTAACCTCATCCATAGGAACTGAAGAAGAACCGTGGAGTACGATTGGGAAGCCTGGGAGCTTCTGCTCGATCTCAGCGAGGATATCGAATGCGAGTGGTGGTGGAACGAGAACACCATTTACAAGAGTACACTGTGCTGGGGTGAACTTGTGAGCACCGTGTGAAGTACCGATAGAGATAGCGAGTGAATCGCAACCAGTGCGGGTAGCGAAGTCGATAACCTCCTCTGGCTTGGTGTAGTGAGACTCTGCAGCAGAAACCTCATCCTCAACACCAGCGAGTACGCCGAGCTCAGCCTCAACGGTTACGTCGTACTGATGTGCATACTCTACAACCTTCTTAGCGAGAGCAACGTTCTCCTCGTATGGGAGGTGTGAACCGTCGATCATAACTGAAGAGAAGCCATTGTCGATACACTCCTTGCAGAGCTCGAAGCTGTCACCGTGGTCGAGGTGAAGAACGATCTGAGGATTCTCGCAACCGAGCTCCTTAGCATACTCTACAGCACCCTTAGCGAGGTTGCGGAGGATGGTACCGTTAGCGTAGTTACGTGCGCCCTTTGATACCTGCATGATAACTGGAGACTTAGTCTCAACAGCAGCCATAACGATAGCCTGCATCTGCTCCATGGTGTTGAAGTTGAATGCTGGGATAGCGTAGCCGCCTGCAACAGCCTTCTTAAACATCTCACGGGTGTTTACGAGGCCGAGTTCTTTGTAGCTTACCATAATTTTGAAAACTTATTTAAGTTGTAAGTGATGTATTACTAAATACTGGTGCAAATATACTATTTTTCGGTCAAAGTTGTGCAAATACGTAGGCAAAAGATGTCGCTAAGGTAACAAAACAAGTCATTTTGCAAGTTGTGCCTGATAGTTGTGACCTCTTTTCGAGCTTTCGGAAAGTTCGTCTGCCCCTTTGGATGTGCTATCCGATAGGATGAAAACCTTGTCCGCACCTTTGGGTCCACTTCCCGAGATATCGAAGAAGTTGTCTGTAACTTTGGATGTGCTATCTAAGGCATCGAACGCCTTGTCCGCACCTTTGGATGCACTTTCCGAGACATCGAAACCCTAGTCAGCACCGCTGGATGCACTTTCCGAGCTGTCAGATGGCAAAAACCAACCAGAAATGTCCTCGCTTGGAGACAAATATACTGTAAAAATACTGCAAAATGCAAAAAAAGTGGCGCAAAAGTTTGGAGGAATGAATAAAATACAGTATCTTTGTGCCGCAAAATGATACAAATATGAATACGTTTGGCCGATTTTATTATTACTATTATTACTTTGCAG
>JAZRVB010000026.1:0-12914 GCA_045598885.1 Bacteroidales bacterium | reverse complement strand
ATAGTCCGGTACTCTTTTTTTGCGTTGTCACATTTATAATTGGTTTGTAGCATCAAACTTCGACTAAGAGACAACGTGGTAGCAAGATGTCCATTCCTGTTTCGTGGCATATCTTCCACGGTACCGTGACAACGATGCGCGGCTCACGGCATATCTGTCACGGTACCGTGGAAGATATGCCGAGTTTCGTTAATGGACGTCCTGGACCCACGGCGTCCGATCCTGCAACAAAAATAGTCCGACCTGGAACCAAGTCGGACTATTCTGTATCATGGCATCGTTATCACGATACCGTGACAGATATGCAAGAATCATGGTATAGTTGATTATATTGAATTCTGTTTTTGAGAAACTTATTTACAGAGAAATTGCCTCGAATAATTTGTATTTACACATGCCAAAACAACTAAGTTTTGCATAAAGATAATAACAATAGGCAGGATATTTGAAAAGAATCATTTGGCCTATTGTTTTTTTGTGTATCTTTGGAGCGTTATTATTAGGTAATTATGAATTACAAGTAACGAATAATAAGAAATTCATTATAAAACAATCAAATATTATGTCTGCACTTACTCGCACCGACTTCAATTTTAAGGGTCAGAAATCAGTTTATCACGGCAAGGTTCGTGACGTTTATAACATCAACGATGACCTGATGGTTATGGTTGCCACTGATCGTATCTCTGCATTCGACGTGATTCTGCCAAAGGGTATTCCTTTCAAGGGTCAGTGTCTGAATCAGATTGCTGCCAGCTTCCTCGACGCTACCAGCGATATCGTTCCAAACTGGAAGCTCGCTACTCCTGATCCAATGGTGACCGTTGGCTTGAAGGCAGAAGGTTTCCGTGTAGAGATGATCATCCGTGGCTATCTCACCGGTTCTGCATGGCGCGAGTACAAGAATGGCTGCCGTGAGCTCTGTGGCGTTAAGCTGCCAGAGGGTATGCGTGAGAATGAGAAGTTCCCAGAGCCAATTATCACTCCAACTACCAAGGCTGATGAGGGTCATGATGAGAATATTTCTGCCGAGGAGATCATCGCACAGGGTCTTGTGAGCAAAGAGGACTGGGAGACCATGGTGAAGTACACCCGCGCACTCTTCCAGCGCGGTTCAGAGATCGCTGCAAGCAAGGGTCTGATCCTCGTTGATACCAAGTATGAGTTCGGTAAGCGCGATGGTAAGGTGATCCTGATCGACGAAATCCACACACCAGACTCTTCCCGTTATTTCTATGCAGAGGGTTATCAGGAGAAGTTTGAGGCAGGCGAGCCACAGAAGCAGCTCTCTAAGGAGTTCGTACGTCAGTGGTTGATCGAGAACAACTTCATGAACCGTCCAGGCGACGTGATGCCAGAGATCACCGATGCTTATGCTCAGAGCGTAAGTGACCGTTACATCGAGCTCTATGAGCACATCGTAGGCGAGAAGTTTGTGCCAGCTGCTGACAATGACGACATCGCTGCTCGTATCGAGAAGAACGTAGCAGCTTATCTTGAGACTCTCTGATCATAGGCGAAGTTTTTCACTATTTCTTAATCAGAAAGAGATGGAGAATGAACTGACGATACAGGAAATCTATCGCGCTCAGTTTGTCCTTAAGAATATCATTCGCGAAACCCCTTTGGTGGTGGCTCCCACCATCAAACCGGGTTGCGAGATCTATATCAAGCCAGAGAACCTGCAGGTAACGGGTTCGTTTAAGGTGCGTGGCGCCAGCTACATGATCTCACAGTTGAGCGATGAGGAGAAGGAGCGCGGTGTGATTGCCTGTTCGGCTGGAAACCATGCGCAGGGTGTGGCTCTGTCGGCACAAAAGTATGGTATCAAGAGCTGTATCTGCCTGCCTGCGGGAGCTCCTATCAGTAAGGTAGAGGCAACGCGAAGCTATGGTGCAGAGATCTGTCTGGTGCCAGGAGTGTACGACGACGCCTATAAGCGTGCGTTGGAGTTGCGCGACGAGCGAGGCATGACTTTCGTGCATCCCTTTGACAATCCTAAGGTCATTGCCGGTCAGGGAACCATCGCTCTTGAGATACTCAATGAACTCTCGGATGTCGATAACATCATTGTCCCTGTCGGAGGTGGTGGTTTGATCAGTGGCATTGCATACGCTGCCAAGCAGCTCAATCCGAATATTAAGGTCTGGGGCGTGCAGGGAGCCGGTGCTCCAAGTATGCAGCAGAGCCTCGCTCACGGTCAGATTGAGCGACTCTATAGCGTCAGCACCATCGCTGATGGTATTGCGGTGAAGGAGCCAGGTGAGTTGACCTTCTGCCTCTGTCAGAAGTATGTCGATGGCATTGTGACGGTGAGCGACGATGAGGTCTGCGCTGCCATCCTCCACTTGCTCGAGAAGCATAAGATGATTGCCGAGGGCGCTGGTGCCGTATCTGTGGCCGCCGCTATGTTTGCAGGCCTGCCGCTCGAAGGTAAGAAGACCGTCTGTGTGGTGAGTGGTGGCAATATCGATGTTACGATGCTCAACCGCATAATTAATAGAGGTCTGCAGAAGGGTGGCCGTCTCTGTACTTTGTCGCTCGAAATCGCAGATCGTCCGGGTCAGTTGACCTTGGTCAGCCAGCTGATTGCCAACCTGGGTGCAAACGTCACAGGCGTCCTGCACGAGCGTACCAACGCGTTTATCAATGTCAACTCATGCGTGTTGCGTATCTCGATGGAAACACGCGACCAGGAACATATCAATGAGATCTGTCGCGTACTCTCGGAAAATGGTTTCACGATACTTGGAGAATCGTGAATAACTCAAAATAGAATCATGCAAATAATCAAAAACCAAGAATTTGGCGGGGAGCGTCCCCTTTACGCTTCCCGCGATTTGCGTCTTGAAGAGGTGACTATCCATGTGGGTGAGTCATCGATCAAAGAATCGAAGAACATTGAGGCAGAGAATTGCCGTTTTGAAGGGAAGTACGTGTTTTGGGAAACATACGGATTTAAGGTCAACAACAGTTATTTTGCCGAGAGCGCACGAAGCAGCCTTTGGTATAGCAAGGACCTGAAGATGACTAATTGTCAGGTCGATGCGCCTAAGATGTTCCGTAGGATGACGGGTATCGAGGTGGAGAACTGCAAGTTTCCGAATGCGCTGGAGACATTCTGGGATTGTAGCGATATCAAGCTGAAGAATGTGGAGATTGCCAAGGCTGACTATCTCTTCATGCACTCGGAGAACATTCGCATCGACGACTATCGTCAGGACGGAAACTACTCATTCCAGTACGCTAAGAACGTGGAGATCCACAACGCTGTAATCAACTCGAAGGATGCTTTCTGGGAGAGCGAGAACGTGACTATCTATGACTCGGAGCTCAACGGAGAGTATCTGGCGTGGTATGGCAAGAACATCCGTCTGGTGCGCTGCCACCTGACTGGTGAGCAGTTGCTTTGCTATGTGGATGGTCTCATTCTGGAGGATTGTACTTTCGGCGAGGACGCCAATCTGCTCTTCGAGTATTCTACGGTCAATGCGACGATCAAGGGAGATGTGGTTTCGATCAAGAACCCTACCTCAGGAACTATCAAGGTGGAGGGTAAGGTCGGAGAGTTAATTATCGACGAGAATCAGAAAGCCCCGGCCAATGCCATCGTGGAAGCCAGTAATTTGTAATTCGTAATTAGTAATTATCATCAATGTTCGATTTCGATCATACTCCCGATCGCCGCAATACCCGCAGCGTGAAGTGGGACGAGATGCCAGACGTGCTGCCATTGTGGGTGGCTGATATGGACTTTGCGACGGCCCCTTGTGTGCAGCAGGCGGTGATGAAGCGTGCTATGCATCCTTGCTATGGCTATACGCTCGTGCCGGCTGACTACTATCAGTCGATTGTCAGTTGGTTCTGGAGGCGTCATCTGTGGCGCATCAAGGCTGAGGAGATTCTTTATACCATCGGTGTCATCCCTGCCATCGCTGCTATCCTGAAGGCGGAGTGCCAGGTGGGTGATAACGTGGTGGTGCTGTCGCCAGTATACAACGCGTTCTTTACATTGATCCGCAATGCGGGGTGCCGCGAGATAGACGTTCCGCTGATAGAAAATGCAGAGGGTCAGATGATGACCTACGACATCGACTGGGAGGCGCTTGAGACCGCTCTCTCTCATGTCAAGACCACGGTGCTGCTGTTCTGTAATCCTCAGAATCCTGCAGGTCGTATCTGGAAGCGCGAGGAACTGATCCGCGTGGGTCAGCTCTGCCAGAAGCATGGGATCTTGCTCATCAGCGACGAGATTCACAATGAGCTCACGGCTCCGGGGACGCTCTATGTGCCATTCGGCGCTGTGGCATCGGACAAGGAAGCAGGGTTGGAAGGTCTCCGCTATTGCGTCTGCACTTCGCCAAGCAAGGCGTTCAATATCGCTGGCTTGCAGAATGCCAACATCATCGTGCCAGAGGCTAACTTGCGCAGAAAGATCGACCGTGCCATCAATATCAACGAGACGTGCGATGTCAATCCGTTCGGTGTAGAGGCCATCATGGCGGCATACGACGAAGGCTTGCCTTGGCTGGAGGAACTCTGCCAGTATGTGTGGAGCAACTACGCTTTCGCGCGTGATTATTTAAATAAGGAGGTGCCAGCGTTGAAGATTGCAGACCTGCAGGCTACTTACCTGATGTGGGTAAACTATAGCGACGTGCTGCCGGGCCTGAAGAGTGAGGATCTCAGCCACCGCCTGCAGCAGGAAGCCAAGATCTGGTTTACCGAAGGAACCATCTACGGTAAGGCTGGCGAAAATCACTTGCGCATCAATTTGGCCACCAGCCGTGCTACGCTCACTGAGGCTCTGCAGCGCTTTGTCAACTGGATCAAAGAGAATCAATGACCAAGGACGAACTCCTCGCGCTGATACGCAACGGCAAACATCTCTCTACGCGTGACCAGTTCAAACTGGCCGCGCTGCTGTCGTTCCCTGCCATGCTTTCGCAGCTCTCTACGATCGCGATGGAGTATATCGATGCGGCTATGGTGGGTTCGATGGGAGCCACGGCGTCGGCGTCTATTGCGTTGGTTTCGACGTCGTTGTGGCTATTGGGAGGCTTGTCGCACTCGGTGTCTACGGGCTTCTATGTGCAGGTGGCGCACCATGTGGGTGGCAATGATTTCCCGGGAGCGAGAGACGTCTATCGTCAGGGTATCACCACCTCGTTAGCATTCAGCTCGCTGCTGATGGTGCTGGGTATCTGCATCTCGCCTTGGCTCCCGATCTGGCTGGGAGGCGATCCGGAGATCTGCCAGAATTCGACGCTCTACTTCGCCATCTTCTGCCTCACGCTGCCATTGCATCAGATGATGTCGCTCTCGGCAGGCGTGCTACGTTGCTCAGGCAATGTCAAGATCCCGGCTATGATGCAAGCGCTGACGTGTCTGCTCGACGTCGTATTCAACTATATCCTGATCTTCCAGTTGGGCATGGGAGTCCTTGGAGCCGCGTTAGGAACAGTGGCCGCGCAGATCGTAACCACCTCTTTGACGATGTGGTACGCGGCGGTCCGTTCTCCAGAAATGAATCTCCAACAGGACGGCAAGCGCAGTTTCCGACCAGACAAGGTCACGCTCCGCTGGTGTCTTAACATCGCAGGACCGATGGGTATTGAGCACGTCATCATGTGTGGCGCTCAGATTGCCAGCACCATCATTGTGGCTCCGTTAGGTACGGTGGCACTGGCGGCCAATGGCTTCGGTATCATCGTCGAGAGCCTCTGCTACATGCCAGGTTATGGCATGGCCGATGCTGCTACGACGCTGGTCGGTCAGAGTTTAGGAGCTAAGCGTAAGTTCTTGGCACGACGTTTTGCCTATATCACCGTGGCTGCAGGCGTGGGCGTGATGACGCTGATGGCGGTGGTGATGTATGTCACAGCACCGTGGGTGATGCAGTTGATGTCGCCAGATGCATTGGTGCAGCAACTCACGACCGAAGTCCTCCGCATCGAGGCGTGGGCCGAACCAGGCTTTGCCGCAGCCATCGTCTGTTATGGCGTCTTTGTCGGTGCGGGTGATACCAAGATTCCTTGCACGATGAATCTCGCTTCTATCTGGGCCGTGCGAATCACGCTGGCGGCACTGATGGCTGGCACGATGGGACTCAAGGGAGTGTGGATTGCTATGGCCATCGAGCTCTGTTTCCGAGGAGCGATCTTCTTGTGGAGGCTCAAAGGAAGTTCTTGGGATAAAGTTAAGAGTTAAAACAAAAAGGGGGGATCTCTCGATCCGCCCTTTTTACTTTCCCCCCTCAGGGTTGCGTTCCTGAGGAAAAATGAACTTCTTTTTTAATGTGTGTCACATGTGCCTTTGTGAGGCGTTGTATTAGATGTTCAGGTTTTTCAGGTTGCGTTATTTAAGGTATTGTGTTATGGTTATTCTTAATTCTTTTAAGGTGGTGCAAAGATAGAGGGATTTTTTGTCCTAAACAAATTTTTTTATATGTTTAAAAACACAAAAACCGATTGCACAGTCAAAAAAAGATGTTTTTTTGAAATTTTTCGCTTCTTTTTGTGCTATTATTCAAAGAATATTGCTATATTTGCACCAGTAAAACAAACATAACTACTATATCTTAGAATAAAACACGAGAAAGGGAGCGTCGGGATGATGGTCCTTTTTTCTTTTTATTGCACAGGTATACTCCAGCGATGGTCAGGACGCATCCGATGATGGCCAACCACGTAATATGCTCGTCGAGCACCAGATAGGCGGCGATGAGCGAGGTGACGGGATTAAAGTAGAGATAATTGCCTGTGACGACTACTCCCAAACGTTTTAATACGATGTTCCAGGCCAGAAAACAGCCAAGGCTTGCCACGATGGCCAGGAAACAGGTCGTCCCGATGACAGTAGGGTCGGCCAGGATGCTTACGTCCAGATCTTCAAAGAAGACAACTGGCAGCATCGTGATGACACCCCAGAAGAAAACTTTTCGTGTGATGACGGCCGACGAGTAACGCTTGTCCAGCTTTCGTATGATGAGGCAATAGATGGCCCACGTCAGCGAGGCCGCGACGCTGAGGATAATAACCAACGGATCGTCATCGAGGACAAATACTCCATTGAATACGACCAGCGAGACACCGACCAGCGCCACCATCGAACCAAAAAGGAAGCGGGAAGAGAGATGCTCTGAGCGATAGACCATGCGGTTGATCAGCGCCGTCAGGATAGGTGTGGTGCAGACGAGCAGTGCTACGGTACTGGTGGCTGAAGTGAGCTGCACCGCCGTGTTTTCGGCCAGGAAGTAAAACGAACCGCCACTGAGGCCTAAGGACATAAACCACAGCTCATCTTTTATATTTGTCTTCAATTGCTTATGGCACCAGGGAAGCATCAGTACCCAGGCGATCAGAAATCGGAAAGTCATAATCTGCGCAGGCGTCAGACCTGCCATCAGCAGCACCTTACTTGCCACGAAGGTGCTACCCCAGATACATGCTACAAGAAGTGCCAGCGCATGCCAGCCGAGATTGTTGTTCATTTTAAGGGGAAAGTAGTTTCTAATTCCTTCAAAGGAAGATAAGGGGATATTTTTTCCTCCATCAAAGAAAATCAAAAAAAATCAATCTTTCTTATTTAAAAGAAGGGAGTCTTGTACAGATTTATTGATTTTTTTTTGATTTCTTTTGATGGAGAATATATTACTGTATGTTGAGATTCATTTTTGCAGGCTTGAGACCCTTGCCCGTGACGGTAAGAGTGGCATTGCCAGCTGCAACACCTGCCTCGACAACGATGACGAGCTCGCCATGGAACGCCTTCATGGTTGGCTGCGTGAAGACCTCGACCGAGGTGGCATCGCCATTACAAGCAGCCTTGAAGGTGCCGGCGCCCTTGACGGAGAAGCGGAGCTGCTGGTCGGCATCCGGACAGAGATTGCCATCCTTATCTACTACGCGTGCAGTGATGAAACTGAGGTCTGGAGAGTCGAGCAGGTTGCCCTTGCCGTCGGTAGGAGTGGCGCTGAGCTGGCTGCGATCAGCTACGAGCTCAATGTGATGAGGCTTGCCTGCTGTGCGGATGACCTCCTCGGCGGCCTTGTTGCCGTTGGCATCGTAAGCCACGACTTTGAGTTCTCCTGGCTCGTACTTGACATTCATCCAGCGCAGGCGATAGCGATCGAGACGGTTCTTGCCGCGTGGCGCATCGCCATTGGCAAACATCACCTCGCCACCCCATGGCATAGGCTCGGCGTGGCGCTCTGCGAGGTAATCCTCCATCGAGACGTCACACTTCTTGATGCGGCCCTGGCTCTTGCCATTGACGAAGAGCTCGGCCTCAGGATAGTTGGTATAGCAGAAGACTGGAGTCACCTCACCCTCGCGACCCTTCCATGTCCAGTGAGGCAGGAGGTGCAATGTCTCCTTCTCTGGAGCCCAGTGAGTGCGATAGAGGAAGGCGCGATCCTTTGGCAGACCTGCGAGGTCATAGATGCCGAAATAGCTGCTGCGCGATGGCCAGTATTCGTCGTAAGGAGTTGGCTCGCCAAGGTAGTCGAAGCCTGTCCAGACAAATTCTCCGATGACCCAAGGCTTCTTATCCTGCCACATCCAGTCATCGTCTGGGAGGTTGCTCCAGATGCATGACTCGAGGTCGTAGCTTGAGATCTGTCCATCGTCGTAAGCCACGCCATGAACCTCCTCGACAGGGAACTTATAGACGCCACGAGAAGAGATGGTCGACGCGGTCTCCGAACCAAGGACAAAACCCTTCGGAGCCATCTCCAGGCCCTTCTCATAGACATGCAGGCGGTAGTTGAAGCCTGGGATATCAATCTCCTGGAAGACACCGCTCCACATCGGCGCTTCGCCCTGATCCATACCTTGAGTGCAAGGACGAGTACCGTCGAGTTCGTGGATCAGCTTCTGAATCTGACGCGTATACTTGAGACCGACAGCGCTTCCCTGATCAGGAATCTCGTTGCCGATGCTCCACATCACGATACTTGGATGATTGCGATGCACGAGGACGAGGTTGGTGAAGTCGCGCTCCCACCAGGCCTTGCCGTCGCGGTTGAATGATTTATCGTCTATTTCCTCAAAGAAACGTGAGTAGCCATTCTTGCACTTGGCCGAAACCCACATATCGTTCGACTCCGCCATAACGAGCATACCCATCTCGTCACAGATATCCATCTGCCAAGGCTCTGGCATATTATGAGAGGTTCGGAGCGCGTCGCAACCGATCTCCTTGAGGAGTCGGACCTGACGACGGAAAGCCGCCTTGTTGAATGCAGCACCGAGCGGACCGAGGTCGTGGTGCAGACAGACGCCCTTGAATTTGCGTACCTGTCCGTTGAGTTTGAATCCTTCAGAGGTATATTCGATGCTGCGGAGACCCGTCTTGGTTTCCTGTCGATCCCAGACCTTATCCCCCTCACGAAGCTCAGTAACAAGCGTATAGAGCGTCGGCTGCTCAGGACTCCAGAGCTGCGCGTCCTTGACAGAGAGGATCTGCGCGGTCTCGTGTGAGTCATTGACCCAACCTGAGCTCTCTGCTACCTTTTTGCCTGCAGCGTCGAGGAGCGTATGGACGATCTGCATGCCATCATGCTTGTCTACCTCCGCTTTGGTGGTGACATAGACACGAGCCTCTTTTGCCTGGGAAGCGTCGGCATTGACACCTTTCACCATGGTTGTACGAGCAAAGGTTCCCCAGGTCTCGAGGTACTTGCGCTGATGCAGCAGCAGCGAGACAGGACGGTAGATACCGGCGCCAGGATACCAGCGCGATGACTCCTCTACGTTCTGCAGATGTACGACCAAAGTATGAGTGCCAGGCAGGAGACCGCCTTCTATCGAGCGGTTGCGTGGCAGGAAGTTGGTGATATCTAATTTAAAAGTATTATATCCGTAGGCCCAGTAGCCGACCTCCTGACCGTCCACATAGACACGTGGCTCGGACATCGCGCCATCGAATACCAGTTCTGCGATCGAGTAACCCTCCGGGATTTCGAACTGCGTGCGATACCATCCCTCGCCGATCCATGGCAGAGAACCTGAGCGTCCGGTCTTTTCCGTCGCTTCTTTCTCTCCATTCTGCTCAATGCGTACGACCTGCTTGTCAATGTCTTTGTCAAAAGGACCAGCGATGGCCCAGTCATGTGGAATGGAGACCTGCTGCCAGCGCGAGTCATCAAATGTAGCGGCCTCGGCACCGGCGTTGGCACCATTCTGGAAGCGCCAACCTGAGAGCAATGGGATCTGCTGGCTCTGTGCATTTACCTGTAGGCATGCAAGTGCCGAAAAGAGGAGTGTGGATATAGTAAACTTATTCATGAAAATAGGTATTTGTTTGTCTATCTTGCTTTTTGCCCTTGCAATAAGGACATTTTTCCGTGCAAAGATACGTCTTATAATCCACATTGCCAAATTTTGTGTCAAAAAATACACTTTTTATGTCGTCGTCTCAGAAAAAATCTGTATCTTTGCCGCTGATAATAGAACCAATTAAAAACCAAAGAAATGAATAAGACCGTTTTTGTCACAGGTGCCTCTTCTGGTATCGGCCAGGCCTGTGCTCGTAAGTTTGCAGCCAATGGTTGCCGTATGATTCTCAACGCTCGTAGCACCGATAAGCTCGAAGCGCTCAAGCAGGAGCTCGAAACCAAGTATGGCACCGAGGTGCTGCTCCTCCCATTCGACGTGCGTGACCGTGAGACCGCTACTCAGATGCTGACCAACCTTCCAGCTGAGTGGCAGGCCATCGATATCCTGATCAATAACGCCGGCTTGGCTCTTGGCGTTGACAAAGAGCATGAGTGTGACCTCGACGAGTGTTTCACCATGATCGACACCAACGTGAAGGCGCTGCTGATGATCACCCGCCTCGTCGTTCCTGGCATGGTGCAGCGCAATGCTGGACACATTATAAATATCGGTTCAGTAGCAGGCGACGCTGCTTATCCTGGCGGCAGCACCTACTGTGCCACCAAGGCTGCTGTCAAGGCGTTGAGCGATGGCCTCCGCATGGATCTCTACCAGACACCGATCCGCGTGACCAACCTTAAGCCAGGCCTCGTAGAGACCAACTTCTCAAACATCCGTCTCCACGGCGATACCGCTGCAGCCAAGAAGCTTTACACCGGCATCAAGCCACTCACCGGCGAGGATATCGCAGACACCGCCTTCTTCGCTGCCTCTGCTCCTGATCATGTGCAAATCGCTGAGGTCCTGATTCTTGCAACCCATCAGGCCAGCGGTCCTATGGTCTGGCGTGAGCAGTAATCCCGTGTCTTGCACGTGACAATCTTCTGATATGAAACAAGCATTTATCTGTCTCCATGTCGCCATCCTTCTGGCTGGCGGCACGGGACTTTTCGGCCGTCTCATCACGCTCACCGAGTTGCCGCTGGTGTGGTATCGCATGATGTTCGCGTTGGCCATCCTGTTGCCTCTCCTGCTGTTCTCCAAGCAGTTTCATAAGCTCCCGCTCCGCCGCTTTCTTGAGATTGCTGGCTGCGGCGTGCTGTTGGCCATTCACTGGATCTTTTTCTATGGCAGCATCCAGGCTTCCAACGTCTCCATCGGAGTCATCTGCCTCACGCTGGTGAGCTTTTTCACAGCGTTGCTCGAACCGTTGTTGACCCAATCGAAACCGCGCTGGATAGAGCTCTTCCTCAGTATGTTACCCGTCTTAGGTATCCTGCTGATCTTCCAGCTCGATGTGCATTATCGCTATGGTATCGTGCTGGGTGTCGCTTCGTCGGCCGCCTGCGCTTTCTTCTCCATCGGCAGCAAGGTGCTGATGAGCCGTCATGGACATTCGAGCAGCACCATGCTTTATGGCGAGCTGGCTGGTGGCGTACTGCTGTTGACCCTCATCATGCCGCTGGTTGTCTACCTTCGTCCTGAGTTGCCGGTCGTACCTGCTACTTCCGACTTCCTTTACCTCGTATTGCTGGCCTCAGTCTTCACCATCGGAGCATTCATGTTGCAGCTCCGCGCGTTGCAGAAAGTCTCTACCTTCACCATGACGCTGAGCTACAACCTCGAACCGGTTTATAGCATCCTCTATGCGATGATCCTCTTCGATGAGGGCCGAGAACTCTCACGCAGCTTCTGGATCGGAGTCCTGCTCATCGTCGTTTCAGTACTTATGCAGACCATTCTGGTCAAAAGGAAGAAATAGGGTTATCAACACTCTTTTAGTGTGAAATTTGTGTTGCCAAGATAGCATTTCTTATTTAAAATGAGCGATTTCGGCACTAAAAAGAAGGTTCGAAGAGAAACTTCGCATTTATTTTAAAAATAAATCGTATCTTTGCGCGCTGATTTTAGGGAAACTATGTCTCTCTGAAAGCCAGTGGCACCCTCGGCGAGCTCTAGTCCGTAAGTCGAGGCGCTGTCGAGATAAACAATTTTTTTATTCATTATTTAATCCAACAATCAACAGTGGATACTTTATCTTACAAGACCATTTCTGTGAACAAAGCAACTGCACAGAAGGAATGGGTGGTTGTTGATGCAACTGACCAGGTAATGGGTCGCTTCTGCTCTAAGGTAGCAAAGCTCCTCCGTGGTAAGTACAAGCCATCATTCACCCCTAACGTTGACTGCGGTGACAACGTTATCATTATCAATGCCGACAAGATCACTATGACCGGTAACAAGTGGACCGAGCGTGAGTGGCTTACTTTCACCGGCTATCCAAGCGGCCAGCGCGTACACACCGCTGCCAGCGTAGTTAAGAAGAACGGCTACGAGGAGCTCTTCCTCATCGTTCTCAAGGGCATGCTCCCAAAGAACAAGCTCGGTCGTCAGCTTCTCAAGAACGTTCGTATTTACGAGGGTTCAGAGTACAAGGAGGTTGCTCAGCAGCCTAAGGCTATCGACATCAACACTTTGAAGTAATCAACACCACAAACAAACATTTACAACTATGGCAGAAGTAATCAATGCAAT
>JAZRVB010000025.1:0-1463 GCA_045598885.1 Bacteroidales bacterium | reverse complement strand
CGGCATGGACGTAATGACGCTCGGTGATTTCTGTCTTTCAAATAAAGATGGTAAGACCTGCTTCTCTTTCCGTTTGCCTTCCAAAGAGCATATTGTTCTTTCAGATTAACTCATGCCAACTCTTCCCCCCTCATTCATCTTCCATACAGACCTCACCGAAGGCTGCCGCGAGCTGCGCTTATACGCTTATAATGCGCTGAAATACCGCATTTTAGGGGGTGGGGGGTATTGGGGAGCGCCTAACCCAGAAATTTTCGTCGATTACAGAGCCTTCCAGAGGTGCCTACGGTGCATCTTTGGAAGGCTTCTTTGTGTCTGCACACTATGTCAACTCTATAAATCCACAACTCCTACGATAGCATGGAAGAACTTCTCATAACCGGCGTGCGCTTTCTGGGCGCCCTGCCTATGTTTGTCGCTGCTGCGTGCCTCGTATTCTTCAACCGGGGCAAGCTGCAGTCGGTGGTGTATGACCGTTCGCGATGGTTCATCACTGCTGCCACCCTTCTGCTGGGCATCCATTTTGCCATACAGTTCGTAGGGCAGCTGCGCGAACAGAGCGTCACCCTCTGCTGGACGCTGAACATGATGACGTATGTCATTGCCACGCCCCTCTACAACATGGCGGAGCTGAACCTGCTGCGCGCCGGACATAATATGAAGAATAGGTACAAGTGGAACGGCATCTTCATGGCTATCTGCTACGTCATCCTCGCAATAGGGTACTTCACCGACACCCTCATCAACGACCAGCAGCCATGGCTGACTGCGACATTCGCCGTAGCATTCCTTTATTTCCTGAAGGTCATTGAACTCTCATGGGTTCTCGGCAAGGAGATGAAACAGGCAAGCACACGTCTGACCGACGAAGAGCTGACCGAACGTCACGACGCTCTCCGTCACACGGCACTTGTCATGAAGTGGATAATCCTCGTTTCTATCTTCTCTCCGTGGATAGGCATGTCGTCATCGCTGCTGTTCAACGCCCTGTATGGCATCGTTATCTTCATCCTCCTGCTGCTTTTCATTGCTACGTTCATCGTCTACGGCAAGAACATGGCCGAGTGTATCAAGGTAACTGACGAGATAGACGAAGCCGTGATGACCGAGGAAGAGAATCAGAACGAGCAGACCCGCCAGCGCATCGAGCAGTGGGTGAGAGAACGCCATTTTACTGACCCGAACGTATCCATCGGTGGCGCCCTCAAGGATATGGGGATTTCGGCCACAGCTCTCAACTTCTACCTTGAACAGCACACCACTTTAGGCAACTACCGCAAGTGGTTGCCATATTTGCGCATCGAGGAAGCCAAACGCATCATCCTCGAACATCCGGAATATTCATTTGAACATGTTGCAGAAGTCTGTGGATATGCAAATGGAGGCAACATGTCTCGTGCATTTAAGGAACATGAAGGTGTTCCGCCTACAGAATGGATAAAAAATATCAAAGACAATCGAGA
>JAZRVB010000024.1:0-2054 GCA_045598885.1 Bacteroidales bacterium | reverse complement strand
CGGTGCAAGTGCGGTGAGTCTGCAAAAGAAGATAAAGCCCTATAGTTATCCGGAACTTGCAAAGGTAAATCATGCGGAGATAAGATGGAAAGAATATGCTAAGTCGGATCGTAGCCATGTCGTTCTGTGAGCCAAGGAGTTGAAGGCAGTAATTGTCTTCCTAAGACCGCTTGGCCTCCGACTTGGATAACTATAGGGCTTTATCTTCTTTTGCAGACTCACCGCACTTGCACCGGCCTTATATCATGTTCTTGTGCATCAGAGCAGCTGTTTGCCTCCGACTTCCTTCAGATTCCGCATCGCCACGGACACCCTTGTCTTTGGCTGTAGCCTTCCCGTTATCAAGGCGGCTTGGGGACTTACACCCGTTAGAATATGCCCATGCTGGGCGAACAAAAAACTTCCGGCCGCCCTGCGAAGGACAACCGGAAGAGTTTTTATAGAGATTTATGTTTATTGCTACGCGCTATGCAATTGCTTATTTCGGCATTGCGTGGAAGAGGCGGACGGTTGTTTGAATAGTATTTGATACAACAGACCCCGATGTTCCTAAATAACCATTTGCAAGATGCTCTACCAATATGGAATTATTATTTTCTGTACACTCTGTAGATGTCAGATAGTAAGCTCGCTGTCCACGGGCTTGAAGGGCACCAGAATATCCTGTCATCGGGATATATAGGAAATAGTTCTCTGCTACTTTGAATTTTGATGCATAATGGTTATTCGGATTCACAGTACTCCAATTTGTGGTGGTATGGTAACCCTCTTTTACACTTTCGTAAGAAACGCTTTTATATAGTGCGTCCCATTCACCTACTGTAGGAATATACCAGCCATCTGTGCAAAGATCCTGTGCCTGAGCGTATGTATAGTAACCGCCGAAGCAATCAATATATGTGGTGCCGTTCTTCTCGTAATAAATGTTCTCTGAGCTGGCACCCTCGTTCTTTGTTGCTATGCACACCTTCTTCTTTGCTCCGTTTTCGGTGATTTCTACAACCATTGCATCCCTGCCATCAAAGCAACCTACCATACCTACAGGAGTGTTTCTGGTGATTGGCAGTTTGTGGAACGGACGGATTGTATATTTATCCGTGCACTGTGAACAAAAATCGAAGCCAGTAGATCCTGAGTACGTACCATGCAAACCACAGGTATAAGTATATATAGATGTTGGAGAGAGTGGAGTGCCCCCATCGTCACCAACAAAGTGGCAGCCAATAAATTCCATGTATTCACCTTGGCTTTCATATCTTTTATATGCTACGTCGTAGAAGCCGGTAATAGGGAATATCAATGATGAGGTTGGCGAAACAGCCACAGTTACAGTATGATTGGTACTATTATGAGTCCTTGAGGCATTATTCCAGAATGTATTGAAGCCTTTGAGCTCTTCGAGTGATGGCATGTGCCAACCCTTGCCCCAGCTTTCGTTCTTCTGAGCAAGAGCTGCATCAAACGCTGTCATATAGGTGCCATAGGCATTCTCGTTTGCTGCACCGACATTCTTTGTAGCAATAGCCACCTTTCCCACATTGCCGCCAAGATCAACCACTACACACTCCTGACCATCGAGGGTTCCGCGTGTGCCAACAGGCGAATCCCATGTCAGAGGCAGATTCTCGTTGGTGAGCCCCGTGACGCTAAGGCTCACAGGGGTAATCTGTGCACGGGCGATGTTGAGCGTCTTGTCAGCCTTCAGCGTCTTGGTGCAGGTATGATTGTTGAAGTCGGTAATCTCAATCTTCACGCCAGTATAGTCATTTGCGAGCAAGGAGATGTAGAAAGGCTTTGCCTCAGATGTGAGTTCCACGCCGCTCTGACCGCAGTTAAGGGTGACGTATTTTTTCGCAAAAATGCCATTCTCGAAAGAAGCTCCGCCATCGTCACCAATTCTTATAACAAGACCTGACACGTACTGATCGGTGGTTACCTTTATCTGTTTTACCGTTCCACTTCCCTTCAGTTCCAGACGCAGCAGACCACCGATATTCTTGAAATCCGAAAGCGTTACCTCGCCATTTGAGATTGTCGCCTTTGCAGCCATAGGG